>JBFKDW010000068.1:0-17290 GCA_041619515.1 Acidimicrobiia bacterium | reverse complement strand
TGTCGACCTCGGCCGGCTCGGGCGTGAGGACGCCACCCAGGCGGTCTTGGCCATCGAAGACGATCTCACCACGTCGGCGGCCGCCGTTGTCATCGAGGGGACCAGCTTTCCGCTTGATCCCGCCCAGGTCGAGTTCACCCTCGACACCGGGGCGATCGTGGACGCCGCCTTCGACGCCGGCCGCCGGTCCGGCTTTCAGCAGTTCGCCGACTGGGTCACCTCCCGTCGATACGAGGTCGAGCCGACCGGCCGCCTGAGCACGACCGCCGTCATGCAGCTCATCGACGGGTGGGAAGCCGAAGGGATCCGGGAGCCCGCCTTCAACGGTGCCATTCGATATGAGAACGGCACAGTGATCGCCGACCTCCCCCGAACGGGCCGGAGGGTGGAACGGGAATCGGCTCCTGATCTCGTCCTCGCAGCAATCCTCGAGCGGGAGGGCCGCACCGCCGTACTCGACGTGGTCGAGGCCATGCCCGAGCTGGACGCGTCTGACGTCGAACGAGCGCGGGAAACGGCCCTGACACTGGTCTCGGAACCAATCATCCTCGAAGGCGGGGAGCCGGTGGTGCGCATCACCTTCACCCGCGACGATCTCGGAAACGCCCTCGCCTCGACCTTCGTAACCGAGCCCGAGCCTGCCATCGCTCTCGGATTCGATCCGGTGCGAGTAGCCGAAAAGGTCGCTTCGCTGGTGTCGCTGCTGGAGGCTCCACCCCGGGACGCCGAATTCGTGGTAACCGAGGACGACGAGGTCGTCATCGTGCCGGGCCGATCGGGAACAGCGGTCGATGCCGAGCTGATTGCCGCCCAGCTGGAGGTGGCAGCATTTCTTCCTGATCGCACGGCTCCGCTCCCCTTTGCCCGGGGGGTCGAGCCCGACTTCACGACCGAGGACGCCGAAGCCCTCGGAATCGTCGGCAAGGTCTCCGAGTTCACGACGTTCCACCCCTGCTGCCAGCCCCGGGTCACCAACATCCAGCGCATGGCCGACCTCGTTGACGGTGTGATCGTCCTGCCCGGCGAGGAGTTCTCGCTCAACGAGCACGTAGGCATGCGCACGGTCGAGAACGGGTTCGTCGAGGCCCCCATGATTCTGCGGGGTGAGTTCGTTCCGTCGGTGGGGGGCGGCGTCAGCCAGTTCGCGACGACGCTGTTCAATGCGATCTTCTACGGCGGGTATGAGGACGTGTTCCATCAGCCTCACAGCTACTACTTCAGCCGCTATCCGGAGGCCCGGGAGGCGACCGTGTCGTTCCCCAATCCCGAGCTGATCTTTCGCAACGACACGGCGGCAGCCGTGCTGATCCGCACCGAATACACCGACGAGTCGATCACGGTGAAGTTCTTCGGTGACAACGAGGGGCGCCGGGTCACCGACGCCCTCTCTCCCCGCCGTGCCTTTCGCAACCCGGCCATCGAGTACGAGCCCGACTCCGGGGTCACCCCCGGCACCGAAGTGGTCCTGGATCGCGGAACCACCGGCTGGACGGTGACCCTCACCCGGGTGATCACCTACGCCGACGGATCCGAGAAGACCGAAGAGTGGGATTGGACCTACCGGCCCCAGCCCCGCCGCGTCAAGGTGCATCCGTGCGAAGTGCCGGGTGCAAGCGTGACCTGCCCGACAACGACCACCCTTCCCCCGCCTAGCACGACGTCAACCAGCACCACGGCGACAACAACCAGCCCGCCCACGACCGCGACGACTGCTCCGTGAACAAGGAAGTGTTGGCGAGAACGCGGGGTCCCCGGAGTCAAGACCGGTAGAAGACGAAGAACTCTTCGATGACCGACCCGACCCGGGCCACATCACCGTCGCTCCAGCCACCGGTGCGGCGAACGATAACGCCGTTGGAGCCGGCGAACACGCGGTTGACGGACGGGTCCTCTTCGAACACACGAGCCGCCAGACGGGCAGGGAACGTGGCGTCGCCGGCAGTCTCCTCGAGAGACTCATACGCGCCGCCATCCTGGCCCGACAGGCTGCGGTCTGCTTCGAAGATCGCCGAATCGCCGGCCACCGTCCCGTGCACCTTGATGATCTGTCCCATGGGTGATCAGCCTACCGGGCGCCAGCTACCCCCGGATTCATCAGCCCGAGGCTGCCCTTCGAACCCGCCGGGAGTGTTCCCCCGCCGAGGGCGGGCAGCGGGTTGAGCCCTCGTCGCCGGCGCAGCGGGACCGACCACGGAGCGATTGCGGCAGAATGGGGCATGGACCGGCGTGCCCAGATCGAAGCTGCGATCGCCGCCCAAGAAGAACTTCGGGAAACACTGGGCGACGAGATCGTCGACGCCACCATTGCAGCGCTGCGGTCCAGCATCGCCGAGACCGAGGCTGCCGAGCCGCGGCGCAAGCTCATAACGGTCCTCTTCGCAGACATCGCCGGCTTCACCGGATGGAGCGAGCCCTCCGACCCGGAGGATGTGGGGGCGTCGATCGAGAAGGTCTGGAGCCGCCTCGATCAGCTCATCACCCGGTACGGCGGGACGATCGACAAGCACATCGGTGACGCAGTGATGGCGATCTGGGGAATGGGCGTCGCTCGAGAGGATGATCCGGAGAATGCGATCCGCGCTGCCCTGGCGATGCAGGAGGAGTTCCGGGAGATGACTGCCGCGGGGCAACTGGGCCAGGCCGAGCTAGGACTGCGAATCGGGATCAACACCGGGCCGGTGATCCTGCGCGCGATCGGTACCGCGGGCGAGTACACGGCACTGGGAGATTCGGTCAACGTGGCGTCGCGACTCGAGGGGGCGGCCCCGATCGGCCACGTGCTGGTGGGACACGACACCTACCGTCACGTACGCGGGGTGTTCACAGTGACCGAGCGGCCGGCTCTCCTCGTCAAGGGCAAGCAGGCGCCGCTGCGGACCTATGTCGTCACCGGGGTGCAGCCGAGGGCGTTCCGGGTGGAGACGCGTGGCATCGAAGGCATCGAGACGCGCATGGTGGGCCGCGAGACCGAGCTGGCGGCGCTCCAGGAGCTCACAGGCGCCGCCATCGAGACCGGGTCCGCTCGCCTTGTGACCGTTGTGGGTGAAGCCGGCTTCGGCAAATCACGGCTGCTCTATGAATTCCTGGACTGGGTGCAGCTGCAGCGGCAAGAGGTCCTCGTGCTGACGGCACGTTCGGATGCGCAGCAGGAGTCGACGCCGTACGCGCTCATCAAGGATCTGGTCTTCTCGCGGTTTGAGATCAAAGAGGATGAGCCGATTTCCGAGGCGGTCGCCAAACTCGAGACCGGCTTCGGGGACTATGGCAGCTTCGGTCCTGCCCCGGTCCACCGGGCCGCCCATCTGATCGGGCTCGACATGGGAGACAGCCCTCACGTCGCGGGGATCATGGGGGACCCTCAGCAACTGCGGGATCGTGGTGAGGAGGCGATCGTGGATCTCGTCATAGCCATGGCCGAGAGATCTCCGGTGGTGATGCTGCTCGAAGACCTCCACTGGGCGGACACCGCGTCGCTCGACCTCGTCGAGCAAGTCCTCGGAGGCCCACCGGCCCCCGTGCTGACTGTCGCCGCTGCCCGCCCCACGCTCTTCGAGCGCCGGCCGCACTGGGGCAGCGGAGGTGTTCGCCTGCAGTTGGACGAGCTCTCACCCCAGGCGACCGAGGAGCTGATCGCCGAAGTGATGCAGCGGGCGGTGGAAGTGCCCGCCGACGTACGCCGCGCCATAGTCGACGCGGCTGGAGGGAACCCGTTCTACGTCGAGGAGTTGATCAGTTCGATGATCGAGGAAGGCACGATCCGGGTGGTGGGGCCGGAGTGGGAGATCGACCCACCCAACGCCAAAGTGCCGCGTACGCCGCCGACGTTGACGGCGCTCTTGCAGGCTCGGCTGGACCGCCTCCCTCCGCACGAGCGGAGCACCCTGCAGCGCGCTTCGGTGGTCGGGAGGGTGTTCTGGGACGAATCGCTGCCTCTGAGCGGGGAGATTCGCAGTCGCCTCGAAGCGGCCCTGCAGGCACTGCGCAGCCGCGAGCTGGTGCTCCGCCACCATCGCTCTGTCTTCCACGGCTCGCAGGAGTTCAGCTTCAGGCATGCCATCCTCCGAGATGTCACCTACGAGAGCGTCCTCAAGTCGGATCGGCGAATCTATCATCGCGCCGTCGCCGAGTGGCTTGCCTCCAAGCCCGACAGCGAATCCCGGGCGGCCGTCGTCGCCGGCCACTTCGAAGCCGCCGGTTCCCTGCAAGCCGGTGAGTGGTATGTGCGAGCCGGAACCCAGGCGCGGCTGCGGTTCGCGAACGATGAGGCGCTCGCCGCGTACTCGCATGCCCTCCAATTGGGGAGTCTCGACGATGAGGCCGCGTACGAGGCCTACGACGGCATGGGTGAGGTACTGATGCTGTCGGCCCGATACCCCGAGGCAGTCGAGGCCCACCGGCAGATGCTGACCCTGGCCCAGGGTTCGGGGGATTTGCGCTCTCAGGCGCGGGCGCTGACCGGCATTCTCTTCGCCGAGGCTCGCATCGGGTCGACCGCCGCTGCGATGGCGGTGGCGGAGGAAGCCATCGCAACGGTGCTGGCCATGGAGGTGCCTGATCAGAAGCTGCTGGCCGAGGCCCTTCGTGGCGCCGGTTGGATGGCGCTCCGGTCGGGGGAAACTCGGGCCGCCAAGAAGCGAGCCCAGCAGGCGGTGGCGGCGGCCGAGGCGGCTGGAGATCGTCGGGGCGTGTCGCTCAGTCTCAACTTGCTGAGCCTGGCCGAGTCGACCCTGGGCAATTACCGCGCCGCAGAGGCCCACGTGGAAACCGCACTCCAGATCGATCGGGAGCTGGGCGATCGCCGAAGCGAGGCGACGTCGCTCATCAACCTCGGGGAGGGTGCCCGGCGCCGGGGTGATTACAAGGCCTCGGCTGCCCGCTTCCTCGAGTCGCTGGAGATCCAGCGAGAGTTGGGGGATCGAGACAACGAGGCGCTGGCGTTGAGCAACCTCGGCGGGGCGCTGGTAGGCCAGGGCCGCTTCGCCGAGGCTCTCGAGTCGTTGAAGCCCGCCCGGGAGGCGGCCGAAACCGCCGGTCGTTTGGAGCACCTGTCGGAGACAAGACGCTTCCTGGCGGAGGCCTATCTCGGATTGGGAGACGACGCAACCGCTCTCGCCTGCGCAGTCGGGGCACTGGTTGACGGTCGGGAAGCGGGCAACGCCGAGCAGATTGGGCATGCCTGGCGGGTACTCGGTCTCATCGCGGCCCAGCGGGGCCGGCCGGTCGTTGTAGCCGAGGACGACTCTTCGGCCCTGACGGCAGACGAGTGCTTTGCCCGCGCCGTTGCCGGGCTTGCCGAGGAGGACATCGACCGGGCCGTAACCCTGGCCTCCTGGGCGCGAGCGACGCGGTCGACCGATGGCCCACGGGCGGAGCGGCTGTTGGAAGAAGCCATGGGAATCTTGCGCCCGGTGGGGCTCGAATACCTGGCCGACGACCCTGCCTAGGCACCGCTTCGCAAACGCAGCCTTGGGGAGCCGCCCACGCAGGGCCGATGCCGGCTAGGTTCGCTTCAGGCCCGACCCCACCCGGTGGATCTGGACGAGGTTGGTCTGGGCGCCCTGGTTGGGCGGGATGCCCGCCACCATCACAACATGCTCGCCGGCCTCTACGACCCCCTCGGCAATGAGCGCCTCACCGGCGGCAATGATGAGGTCGTCGGTCGTGTCGTACCGGCCGATCAGCCGGGGCCGGACGCCCCAGTATCCGGCCATCCGCCGGAACGTGGGCTCGTTGTTGGTGAAGGCAATGATGTCGGCTTCGGGCCGGTACTTGGAGAGGAGGCGGGCCGTGTTCCCGCTCTCGGTGAAGCAGGCCAGGTTGGAGATACCAAGGTTGTGGGTGACCTCAACCGCAGCTTTGGCGATGGCCGACGGGAAGCGGGCAACGTGGGCGATGAAGGCATCCTCGGTCATGAGATGCAGCTCGGGGCTCTTCTCCGCCTCCTGACATATGACGTCCATGACTTCCACTGCCCGGATCGGGTACTTGCCGGTTGCCGTCTCGGCGCTCAGCATGACGGCGTCGGTGCCGTCGAACACGGCGTTGGCGACGTCGGTGACTTCGGCCCTCGTCGGCCGGTGGCTCACCTTCATCGACTCGAGCATCTCGGTGGCGGTTATGGACATCTTCCCACCGGCATTGGTGCGGGCGATGATGTCCTTTTGCACTCGCGGGAGAGCCGCCCACGACAACTCCACCCCAAGGTCCCCACGCGCCACCATGACCCCGTCGGCTTCGCGCACGATCTCGTCGAGCGCCCGGTAGGCCACGCTCCGCTCCAGCTTGGCAATCACGGGCGTGTCGCCGGCCAGCTCGCGAACGTCGCGGACGTCGGCGGCGTTGCCCACAAAAGAAGCGGCTACCAGATCGACACCCATTTCCACCCCTGCCACGAGGTCGGCACGATCCTTGTCGGTGATAGCCGGCAGATCTACCTCCAGCCCGGGGAAGGCGGCTCCCTGCCGGTCTGCCAGCTTGCCACCCTGAATCACCGTGGCACGCACTCCCGTGGCCGTGGAGTTGACTTCCAGGCTCATTCGCCCGTCTAGCAGCTGAATGACGTCACCCGCCCCGAGGTTGGACACGTGATCGAGGTACTTGATGTAGATCTCCCCGCGGGCCGCTTGCTCGTCGCCGGCCAGTAGCCGGACCTCGTCACCCGCTTGCAGCGTGACGTGAGAGCCCGGGAAGGTGCCGACTCGTATCTTTGGGCCCTGAATGTCCTGGAGCACCGCCACCGCCCGGCCGTGTTTCTCCGAAGCCGCATGCACCCACTCCAGGTTCTGTCGATGGTCGGCATGAGCTCCGTGGGAGAAGTTGAGACGGGCAACATCCATGCCCGCCTCCACCAGGCGCGAGATGGCATCAAGGCTGGCGACGGCCGGCCCGAGCGTGGCAATGATCTTGGTCTTGCGTCTCACAGCTGCAACCCTAACGATCGGGGCGGCGAGGGAGGCTCGTCATGTGAGCGCCGGAATGACCCGGCGGGCGAACAGCTCGAGGCCGGAGGTGTCGTACGCCGCGCCGGCGAAGTATATGATCGCATAACCCAGCCCCGCCTCTCCCCAGACACGCAGCTTTTCGACCAGTTGCTCGGGAGTGCCGGCCGTTTCCCGGAACATCTTCTCGACCCGGGCAAGCCGATCAGCGTCGACCAGTGGTCGATAGTGGTCCACGATCCACTCGAGGCGCTTCTCCACCTCGGCCTCGGTCGGCTCGCACACAACGTTGAAATTGCTCGACCGCACGATCGCATCGAAGTCCCGACCGACCTCGGTGCAGTGCTGCCGAAGCACCGCCGACTTGTGCACGAATTCCTCCAGCGTCTGACCGAAGTTGGTGTACGCGGCGTACCGGGCTGCGACGTTGAGGGTGAGCTGCTCCCCGCCGCCGGCGATCCACAAGGGAATGTGGGGCTGCTGGAGCGGCCGGGGCCGGCAGATGGCCCCTTCGACCCGGTAATAGCGGCCCTCGTAGCTCGCCTCGTCCTCCGTCCACATTCGCTGCATGATCTCGACGCCCTCCCGGAGCATGCCGATGCGCACAGCTGGCTTGGGGAAGGCGTACCCGTAGCCGGTGTATTCGTGCTCGTACCATCCGGCCCCGATGCCCATCTCGAGGCGCCCGCCGCTGATGGAGTCGATCGAGGCGGCCACTTTGGCGAGATAGGCCGGGGATCGGTACGAGTTACAGGTGCACATCTGCCCGAGCCGCACCGACGTCGTCACCCCCGCCAGCGCCGCCATCATGGTCCACGCCTCGTAGGTCGCTTCCTGACTCGGTACCGGAACGGTGTGGAAATGGTCGTAGACCCACAGCGACTCGTAGCCGGTGGCTTCAATCGTCGCAGCCACCGATTTCATCACATCCCAGTGGTCGGATTGGTCGATCCCGGCAAGGTCGAGACGCCATCCCTGGGGCACAAAGGCTCCAAATCTCAAGGTCACTCCATTCTCGCTGGCCTCAACCTACCGCCGGACCCGAACGCCCCGTGCCGGTATCCTCGCGGTCCGTGAGTCTCCTCATCGCCATCCCGGTCAAACCCTTCGGTGTCGCCAAGGCCCGACTCCAACCGCTGCTCGACGCCGCCCAACGCTCTCGGCTGGGGAAAGCGGTGGCGGCGCATACCGTGGGCGAGGCACTGGCCACCGGCGCCCGGGTGGCCGTCGTCACCGGCGATTCCGGTGTGGAGCGATGGGCGAAACGACTGGGTGCGATTGTCGTCCGAGAGGCGCCGGAGCACGGGACGGGCTTGGACGGCGCTGCCAACGCGGCCGTGGCCGCCGCCGGTGCGGCAGGCAGGGATTGGCTCATTCTCCACGCCGACCTGCCTCTGCTATCGGCCGCCGACCTGAGGGTGGCAATGGCACGGTCGGGTTCGGCCCGCTTTCTGCTGGCGCCCTCGTACAACGGCGGGACCACCCTCATCATGGGATCGGGGCCGTTCCCGTTCTCATATGGAGTGGGCAGCTTCCATCGGCATCTGCGAGCGGCCGGCGGCGATGCCGAGATCATCGTTCGCACCGGGCTGGCGCTGGACCTCGACACTCCCCGCGACCTCGCCATGGCCCGCAACCTGGGGATGCCCTGGGCCGGGCACGAGGTGCCGGTGTGAGCAACCTCCACCCGGACCTCGCCCCATCGTACGAGGCGCTGCCGGTCCCAACTCGTGCGCTGGCCATCGGAGCACATCCCGACGACATCGAGTTCGGGGCGGGTGGAACCCTGGCCGGCTGGGCACGAGCGGGCTGTCATGTTGTGATGGCCGTCATGACGGACGGCTCCAAGGGGTCCTGGGATCCCGGGGAAGACCCGGCGGCCCTCCTACGGCGCCGGGCGGCGGAACAGCGGGCTGCCGCCGCCGAGCTCGGAGCCGGCGAGGTGGTCCTGCTCGACCACGTCGACGGTGAGCTCGAGAATACGATGGAGCTGCGCGCGCAGGTGGCTGCGCTCATCCGAACCCACCGACCCGACGTCCTGCTCTCCCACGACCCCTGGGCCCGCTACGAGATCCACCCGGACCACCGGGCCACCGGGTGGGCGGTCGTCGACGGCGCCGTAGCCGCCCGCGACCACCTCTTCTTTCCCGAGCAGGAACTGGCTCATCATCGGCCGGCCTTCCTCCTCCTGTGGAGCGCAGCCGAGCCCGACCATTGGGAGGACGTCGCCGCCACCCTGCCCGTCAAGCTGGCGGCACTGCTGCGTCACGAGTCCCAGCACCGCACCACCATGGGCGACGCCGGGGAGAGTGACCGCGAACGCAACGAGTTCGAACATCGATTGCGAGAGCAGGCCGGCCGGCAGGGCGAGGCGGTGGCACTGCGGGCCGCTGAAGCATTCAAACGCATCCGCCTCTAGGGCGAATCGCCCGGTGGGTCAGTGAATGCGCAGGTTGGTTGCCGGATCGAAGAAGTGGAGCTTGTTGTTGTCCACGACGATGGTGATCTTCTCGCCGGCTTGGACTCTCACGTCCGAGCTGATGCGGGAGGTGATCCTGGTGCTCTCTCCCAGCGAGGCTGCATCCGCTCCGGAGTCGGCCAGCAGCTCCTCGATGTCGGGAGTCACCACCGGACGCACCGGCAGATCGAAGTGGGCAAACGTCTCGGATCCGAGCACCTCGACGACCTGCAGCTCGACGTCGAAACTGTGGCCGGCGATGTCGGAGGTGATACGGGAATCCTCGAAGGAGGCGGGCCGCACACCCATCACGACTTCCTTGCCTGCGTAGTTGGCGATCGACTTGTTTTCGGCCAATAGCTCGCTGCCGAGCGTGAGCCGCTCGTTGGCGAACGACGCCGTCATGCCGCCCGCACCGTCGCTCTCCAGGGTCGCGTACACGAAGTTCATGGCCGGGCTGCCGATGAATCCCGCGACGAACAGGTTGTCGGGCGCCTGGAACAGATTGAAGGGCGTGTCCACCTGCTGGAGCAGTCCCTTGCGCATGACCGCCACCCGATGACCCAGGGTCATCGCCTCCACCTGATCGTGCGTGACATACATGGTGGTTGTGTTCAGCCGGGTGTGGAGCCGGCCCAGCTCGGTGCGCATCTGCACCCGCAGCTTGGCGTCGAGGTTGGAAAGAGGCTCGTCCATGAGAAACGCCGCAGGTTCGCGGACAATCGCACGTCCCATCGCCACCCGCTGGCGCTGACCGCCCGACAATGCCTTTGGCTTGCGATCGAGGTACTCGGTGATCTCCAACACGCGGGCAGCTTCATCCACCCGGCTCTTGATCTCGTCTTTCTGCATCTTGCGCAGCTTCAGCCCGAAGGCCATGTTGTCAAACACCGTCATATGCGGGTAGAGGGCGTAATTCTGGAAGACCATGGCGATGTCACGATCCTTGGGCTGCACGTCGTTCACGACGCGATCCCCGATGATGATCTTGCCCTCGGTGATCTCCTCGAGGCCCGCCACCATCCGCAGCAATGTCGACTTTCCGCACCCCGACGGTCCCACGACCACGAGGAACTCGCCATCGCCGATCTCGAAGTTCACTCCCTCGATCGCCCGGGTACCGCCCGGGTAGATCTTGCCTACATCCTCAAACGCAATCGTCGCCAAAACCGACCTCCAGGTATTTCGCACGCAGACATTATCACTTGCGCGATAATCCTGCCCAATGAAAACCGCAATCATCACCGGAGGGACCGGCGGGCTTGGCCGCGCCCTGGTCCCGCGCCTCGTCGCCCAGGACTACAACCTCGGAATCACCTACCTCATCCCTGAGGAGGCTGAAGCCCTCGAAAACGACCTCGTACCCGACCCGGAACGGGTCTTTCTCCGCCGGGTCGACTCCTCAGACCCGGGCGCGGTGACGGCCTTCGTCAACGATTGTGTCGAGCGGTTCGGAGACCTGCACGCCCTCGTTGCGCTGGTCGGCGGCTGGGCGGGAGGAACCGACGTCGAGGACACCGACGATGTTCGTTTCGACCGCATGATCGATCTCAACCTCCGGTCGGCGTTCTACTCGGTGCGGGCGGTAGTCCCCTTCCTGCGCAAGACCGGCTCGGGCCGCATCGTCACGGTCGGCAGCCGCGCTGCCATCGACAACCCCGCCGGCCAAGCCGCGTTCAACATCGCCAAGGCGGGCGTGGTGAGCCTCACGACGTCCCTTGCCAACGAGCTGCGCGGCACCGAAATCACCGCCAACACTCTCCTCCCATCGGTCATCGACACCCCGGCCACCCGCCAGGCCATGCCGTACGGCGACTACGTGGACTGGCCCTCGCCCGACGAGATCGCAGCAGTGATCGCCTTCATGCTCTCCGACGACGCCGCAGTGATGAACGGGGCAACGGTTCCCGTGTACGGCAACACCTGAGGCGGCTGTCCGCGGTGCCCGCCAGAGGTACCGCACACCGGCTCCAATCCGCCCCGGCTCGAACCTCTCGAGCGGCAGGCAAACGAGATTTTGACCGCCCCCCGGCGGTCAAAATCTCGTTCCCGGTAGCCCCGACCAGATTTGAACTGGCGTTACTGCCTTGAGAGGGCAGCGTCCTAGGCCGCTAGACGACGGGGCCGCAGGAGCAGCTCAACGCTACTCGCTCGGGGGGAAGGACTCGAACCCTCAACGACAGGACCAGAACCTGCTGTGTTACCTATTACACCACCCCCGAAAGGTGGGCGGTCAGGATACAAACAGCTCAGGCGTCTGCAACCTTCCACGCCGGATCGTCGAACCGCTGGACCTCGAAACGGTTTCCGTCGGGATCCTCCGCGAACAGGTTGTAGATCTCGTATTCGGCGTTGTGCGCCGGGGGCTTGACGATAGTGGCGCCGGCCTCAACCAAGCGGGTGTGCCAGGCATCCACGTCTTCGGTCACGAACGTGAGCAGCGCACCGGACACTCCCAGCTTCTCGGGGCGATGGTTGCACACACCGAGGAAGGAGTTTGCCGTCACCCGGTAGATGAGACACGGGCCCTGGTCGAGGACCTGTTCGAGCCCGATGACGCCACCGTAGAACTCGGCTGCGCGGGCGAGGTCGGAGACGTAGAGGAAGGTGATCTGGTCGTCGACGGTCACAGGCGCTTCACAACGTCTTCGAGCCGGGCAAGGGTACGAGCTCGGCCGAGGGATTCCATGGACTCGAACAACGGCGGGCTGATCGACGAGCCGGTGATCGCCACCCGCAGTGGCTGCAATCCCTTGCGGGCGTTCAGCTCGAGCTCCTCCAGCATGCTCCGCAGCGAACGCTCGATTGCATCGGTTTGCCATTCATCCAGGCTCGCCAGCCTGGCCAGGGCGCTCTCGAGGGCGCTCCGGGCATCCGGCTTGGTCAGAATCTTCTCCCAGGCGCCGGCGTCGTATTCGACCACGTCGACAAACAGGAATCGTGCCTGCTCGGGCGCCTCGGTGAGGACCTTCATCCGCTCCTGTATGAACGGTGCGATCCCCCGGTAGGTTGCCTGCTCGGCTTCGTCCAGCGGGCGGGCCAGGTCGGCTTCGACCAGCGGCCGGGTGCGGTCTACGAAATCGTCCAGCTCCAGCTGGCGGATGTACACCCCGTTCATCCAGGTCAGCTTCTCGTTGTCGAAGACGGCCGGGTTCTTCTGGATATCGCCCAGATCGAAGCGCTCCACCATCTCGCTGCGAGCGAAGACCGTTTCGTCGTCGCCGAAGTTCCACCCGAGGAGGGCGACGTAGTTCACGAAGGCGTCGGGGAGGTAGCCACCCCGCCGATAGGAGTGCAGGGCGGTATCGCCGTGCCGTTTGGAGAGCTTCTTTCCGTCCGGCCCCATGAGGAGCGACAGATGGGCATAGCTCGGCGGCTCGGCACCCATCGCGACGGTGATGAGAATGTGCTTGGGCGTGGACGACAGCAGGTCTTCGCCTCTGACGACATGGCTGACCTCGAAGTCAACGTCGTCGACGGTGCTGGCAAGGTGGTAGGTAGGTGAGCCGTTGCTGCGCAGCAGCACGAAGTCCTCGACGTGGTCGTGGTCGAATCTGACCTCCCCCCGGACGATGTCCTCGAAAACGGTCTCTCCCGGCCGGGGCACGGCCAGTCGCACGACGGCTTGCTCTCCGGCCTCCCGCCTGGCCTGCGATTCGGCCGCGTCGAGTGGGCGGCAGCGCCCGTCGTAGCCGGGGGGCTTTCCTTCGGCCTGTGCTTGCCGGCGGCGCTCCTCGAGCTCTGGCGTCGTGCAGAAGCAGAGGTAGGCGGCGCCGGCTCGGCGCAGTGCCTCGGCGACATCCTGGTAGCGAGCGAGGCGCTCGCTCTGTCGGTACGAACCGTGCGGGCCACCGACCTCGACACCCTCGTCCCAATCCAGGCCCAGCCACCGCAGCCCGTCGATGACATCCTGGTAGTACTCGTCGGACCCCCTCTCCGCGTCGGTGTCGTCGGAGCGCAAGACGAACTCGCCGCCGGCGTGGCGCACCGCCAGCCAGTTGAACAGAGCCGTCCGGGCGCTGCCGACGTGAAGAAAGCCGGTGGGCGAGGGTGCGAAGCGGGCTCTCACGCTCGCACCGGGTTCCGCAAGACCCCCAGCCCCTCGATCTCGGTCTCGAGCAGGTCCCCGCTGGTCAGCGGCCCCACTCCCTCGGGGGTCCCGGTCAAGAGGACATCGCCGGGCAGCAGCGTCATCACCCCACTGATGAACGCAACGAGCTCGGCGGGGCCGAAGACCATGTCCGACAGTGTGCCATCCTGGCGGAGCTCACCGTTCACCCGGCACGAGATACGCTGGCCCTCCGTGGGATCGAACTCGGTCTCGATGGCCGGACCGAGCGGGCAGAAGGTGTCGAAGCCCTTCCCCCGGGTCCACTGGCCGTCGCGCCGCTGGAGATCCCGGGCCGTCACATCCTGGCCCACCGTGTAGCCGAGCACATAGGACCCCGCATCTTCTACGGCGACGTTGCGGGCCACGCGACCGATGACCATCGCCAGCTCGGCCTCGTGCTCCACCCGCTGGGAATGGGGCGGGATGCGAATGGCAGCTGCCGGCCCGATCACTGCAGTGGATGGCTTGATGAAGATGATCGGCTCATCGGGCACCGGAACCTCGTGCTCGGCGGCGTGGCCCGCGTAGTTGCGGCCTATGCAGACCACCTTGGTGGGAATGGTCGGCGACAGGAGGCGGGCTTCCTCGAAGTCGACGACGACATCGGTCGGCTCCCAGGCCACGAACGGGCTCCCCCGATAGATACGGATCCCCTCCGGTTCGACTCCCCCGTAGGCGATCTCATCGCCGGTGGATCGGGTGCGGACTATCTTCACAGGCGAGGCTCGAATCCAGGGGTTGGCGGTCTACTGCTCACGGCGCGAGTGGCGCCTCGCCGCGAGCGAGCCGGTCTTGAAGTTCGGCAACCGAAAGACGGAGCAACGGCGGCGAGAGGAGTGAGGCGAGCCGGCGGGCCGCTGCGCGGTCGTTGGCGACTCGGGGAGCCCAATGTTGCCGGTGCTCGGCCAGCCTGGCAGGTGCCGCCGGCGGGCCTTGGTCGGCCGGATGCGCTCCCAGCAGCAGCAGGCCGAACCGTAGGTCGTTGAAGCTGGGAGCCTTGCCGAACAACGAGGCACGGGCGCTCATGATGAGCACGAGCAGCGACTCGACGTTTTCCCGGCTTTCGCCGGCTTCGATCTCGATGACCGCCTCGGACGCCAGCTTCAGTGCGTAGCCGGTGTCGGGCCCTGGGGTGCCGAACGCTCCACCCCACGGGACCTGGGACGGGGCATGGAGATCACCGGGCCGGTTGGGTCGCCAGCGCCGGGCGGGCGCAGGCTCCGGTGTTGGGCGCGGCCGGTCGGCGGGGGCGATCTCGTAATTCGGTTCTTGACCCATCAGACGAAGTCGAGCCAATCCCGGTAGGCCTCGAGCTTGCCGGTGACGGCGCCCATGAACAGTTCCTGGGCTCGCATGGTGACGGGCCCCGGCTTTCCGCTGCCGATGGTGCGATGGTCGACCTCCCGGATGGGTGTGACCTCCGCCGCCGTCCCGGTGAAGAACGCCTCATCGGCGTAGTACACATCCGAGCGGGTGAGGTTCGACTCTTCAACGGTGACCCCGTCGTCGCGGAGCAGCTGCATGACCGATTGACGGGTGATTCCGTCGAGAGCACCCGCCTGGGGGGGAGGGGTGCGGACCAGGCCATCGCGAACGAGAAAAAGATTCTCGCCGCTGCCCTCGGCGACATACCCATCGAGGTTGAGCAGCATTGCCTCGTCGTAGCCTGCGGCATTCGCCTCCACGCGGGCAAGGATGCTGTTGATGTAACCACCGGTGCCCTTGGCGTCGGGAATGAACATCGATTGGTGCAGCCGGCGCCAGGAGGAGACCCCCACCCGGATCCCGTTGCGAAGACCCTCATCCCCCAGATAGGCACCCCATCGCCAGGCGGCAACCACGACGTGGGACCGTGCCCCGGCCGGATTGAGCCCCATGCTGCCGGTCCCGAGAAAGACGATCGGGCGGACATAGCAGGCCTCGAGCTGATTTGTTGCGATCACCTCGCGGGCTGCCTTCGACAGCTCGTCCACCCCGTACGGCAGGGGTATTTGATAGGCAGCCGCCCCGCGCACGAGGCGTTGCATGTGGTCGTTGAGACGGAATACGGCGGGCCCGGCGTCGGTGTCGTAGGCCCGTATCCCTTCGAAGACGCCGGTTCCGTAGTGGAGGGCATGGGACAGGACGTGGACGGTGGCGTCCTCCCATGCAACCAGCTCGCCGTCCATCCATATGAATTTGACCGGTTCCATGGCCCTATGTTGGCAGGTTTTCACCGGCAGCCGGAACTGGTTTTCTCTGCGGGCTAGCGTGACCCGATGCGCCGCATCCTGGCCAGCTCGTTCGGGCTTGGGCTCATCCCGCGCCGTCTAGGCGGATCCGACCAGGGTGCCGGCACGTTCGGAGCCGCGCTCGCCATTCCCTGTGCCCTGGCGGTTGGGAATGGGTGGCTCGAGCTGGCCCTCGTGACCGGTGTCGCCGCCGCCGGCGTGTGGGCCGCCAGGCCGTTTGCGTCGGGTGACCCGGGATGGGTTGTCATCGACGAGACCGCCGGGGCGTGGCTGGCCGTCGCCGGCCTCGGTGGGTGGCCGTTTGTGGCCGCATGGACGATCGCCAGGGTGGCCGACATCACGAAATGGCCTCCCGGGGTGAGGGCAGCCGAACGTCTTCCCGGAGCCTGGGGCGTGATGGCCGACGACCTCGTCGCCGGCCTATACGGGCTGGCCGCGGGGTGGCTGCTGGCGTCTCTCTGAGTGCGCGAAACACCGGTCCTAAGGCGCGAAACATTTGCGTTTTCGGGGTTCCAAGCCGCCTCGAGGCCGGTGCTAACGTCGATCGAGAGGGAGCAAGGGAAGAAATCTCGATGCGGAAAACTGCAGTGGTCACGACACTGTTCGTGATTGCGCTCTTCGCGCTGCCGCTCGGAGCAGCCGCGACGGGCATTGGCGTGGACAACACATCCGTGACCTGCCCGCTCCCGGAGACGGCCGGGGCGGTCGTGATCGACATCAGCGACGAGCTCATGCTCGCCTGGGATGCCGACAGGTCAACCGCCGGCCCGGTTTCCGTCAGTGTGCCGGCCGGATCCTGGGACGTCTTTGTGGTCTCGTACGACGATCACAGCAACAAGACCCACCAGAGCCAGCTGGAAGAACAGTGGATATTGCGTGGACTTGCCGGAGGTGTCGAGGTGCTTGCCACCGCGGCAACCCCCGACCTTTCGGAGACGACCGACGTCCAAACATTCGCGATGGGCACGTTCACGACCACCGAAGCACTCGACGAGGTCATGGCCGTCCACGCCGCCTACCCGAGCGACGAGCCCCATTCGGTGGCCCCGCTGTGCGCCGGCTTCTATCCCACGGGAACCGGGCCGAACACCGACCCCGCCTGCCCGTTTCCGGCCGGACCCGGCGTCGTCACCATCAGCACCGAGCTGATGCTGGCGTGGGACGCCGACAGCTCGATGGCCGGTCCGGTTGCCTTCGATCTGGCGGCGGGGACCTGGGAGGTCTTTCTCGTTTCTTGGGACAATCACAGCGCCAAGCCCCACCAGACTCAGGCTGAGGAGCAATGGTATCTGGAGGGTTGGGCGGGCGACACCCTGGTATTCACCACCCCGGCGACCGGTGACCTGCCCGAGGACACAGATTTCGCCGTGTTCGGCGTCGGATCTATCACGGTGAACGCCGCGATCGACCAGGTGAAGGCAGTCCACGCCGCCTACCCGAGCGATGACCCCAATTCGGTGGCCCCCTTGTGCGCAACCTTCACGCCCACCGGAAGCACCAGCACCGTGGTATCCCCCACCACCGCTGCACCCCCCACCACCACCGCCGCACC
>JBFKDW010000067.1:0-17433 GCA_041619515.1 Acidimicrobiia bacterium | reverse complement strand
TCGCTCAGGTCGCTGCCGCCGAGCCCGCCCCCACCACGACGACCACGACCCTCCCGCTCGCCCGGTTCGTGGACGCCCGCACCGTGCAGGCGCCCCCAACCGGTCCGGTGGAGGGGCTCCTCCAGTTCCGGGGCAACCCGAGCCGCACGTGGTACGGGATGGGGCCCGTGCCGGAGAATCCGACCGTCGCCTGGTCGTTCGAGATCGGATGCGGATTGTCGACCGTCGGCGGTGAAGCGACCTCGTGGTGCGGGAGCGGGTGGACGGGGCAGCCCGCCGTGTGGGAACGACCCGATGGGGTGACCGAGCTCATAGTCGGGGCCTACGACCGGGCGGTCCATTTCCTCGACGCCGCCACCGGACGCCCCACCCGCCCAGAATTCCCCACCCAGGACATCAACAAGGGCTCGGTGACTCTGGACCCCGACGGGTACCCCCTCATCTACTTCGGCTCCCGCGACGATCGGCTCCGCATCGTGGCGCTGGACCGGCCGACGCCAACCGAGCTGTGGGCGTTCGTCACACCCCCCAACTCGATTTGGAACAACGATTGGGACGGCAACCCCACCGTCATCGATGACTTGCTGTTCGAGGGGGGCGAGAACGGGATCTTCTACGTGTGGAAGCTGAACCGGGGATACGACGGCGAAGGACGGGCCACCGTCGACCCGGAGATGCTTCTCTCCCACCCCTCCTACGACGACGACCTGATCGCGCGGGTGGGACGCAACGTCAGCATCGAGAACTCGGTCGCCATCTACGACGGGACCGCATTCTTCTCGAACTCCGGCGGACGGGTCCTCGGCCTCGACCTGACCGATATCGATGCGGGGGAGGCGCCCGTCGTCTTCGACTACTGGGTGGGAGATGACGTCGATGCCACCATCGTCATCGACGCCGAAGGCATGCTGTACGTGTCCGTCGAGCTCGAGAAGTTCCGTCCCAGGAGCAGCGAGCTCGGTCAGCTCATCAAGCTCGACCCGGGCGCAGACGACCCGTTCGTGTGGGGCGTGCCCGTTCCGCCTCTGTTCTCCGGCAGCGACGGAGGGCTGTGGGCCACCCCCGCCCTCGGCGATGGTGTCATCTACGCCGCCACCCACCCCGGCGAGCTGCTGGCCGTTGACACCGGAAGCGGCGAGGTCCTGTGGCGCGACGACATCGGCCACCACGCCTGGTCCTCGCCCGTGCTGGTCGACGACACGCTGGTGGTCGCGGTCAACTGTGAGGAAGGGGGCGGCCTGCGCGGGTACGACGTTTCCGAGCCCGCCTCACCGCAGGAGATCTGGCAGCTCGACCTGGGGTCCGGCTGCATCGAGAGCACCCCTGCGGTCTGGAAGGGTGGGATCTACGTCGCATCTCGCGACGGGAACTTCTACGCCTTCAAGTAGCACGCCCTGCCGGCCCATCGGTCGTCTGCCGGTCGGAGTCGCCTGGGGATTCGGCGCCGGCCGCCAGTGAGCGCAGTGCCTGCCGGTCGACCTTGCCGGTCACACCCAGGGGCAGCGCAGAAACCAGGTGCCAGCGCTTGGGGATCTTGAACGCCGGCAGCACCCGACCGAGGCTCTCTTCAATGGCTGCTTCGGTTCCCGACGGACCTTCCGGCACGACCGCCGCCTCGAGCCGCTCCCCCCAGATCGGGTCGGGGACTCCGAACACGGCGGCGGCTCGCACCGCCGGGAGCGCCTCGAGCGCAGCCTCGACCTCGCCGGGGTGGATGTTCTCGCCCCCTGAGATGACGACATCATCACTGCGGCCCACTACGTGCAGCCTGCCTCCATCGTCGAGAAAGCCGATATCACGGGTCTCGAAGGCGCCTTCCCTGTCCGGCTCACCCCAGTACCCGGGACTCACCATCGGGCCGGCGATCCGGATGGCATCGGGCGCATCCGGGCGGCCGGCCTCGATAACGACGCTGTCGAGCGGAAGTGCACCGCTCCCGGGCGGATCGAACGCCGTGGCGGTCGCCACTTGCGAGGCGGTCTCGGTCATCCCGTAGGTCACCGCCACCGGCAGGTTGGCCGCCCTGGCCGCCGCCTGAAGCTCGTGTGGGACACGGGCCCCGCCGACCAGGACCGCTTTGGTAGCCCCGCCGAACCCGGCCGGGCGTTGCGCCAGGAGCTGCGACAGCATGGTCGGCACCAGCGAAGCGTACGAGACCGTCTCGAGGGCTGCTGCGATTCGACCGGCTTCGAAGTCGGGCTCGAGCACGACGGCGCCACCGGCCCGAAACATGCGATAGGTGACGGCAAAGCCGCCGAGGTGAAACAGCGGCAGCACCGCCAGCCAGCGATCGTCCGGCTGTACCGGCTGGCGCCCGGCGGCGGCTGCGGCCGAAGCCTCGTGATTGCGCCACGTGAGGCGGACTCCCTTGGGCTCACCGGCCGAGCCGGATGTGAAGAACACCGAGTGCAGGTCGTCGGGAGCGTGAGGGTGCGGGACAGCCGGCCGTCCATCGAACAAGGAATCTGTAGCCACCGTGTCACGCCCGGTTGGGACGTCGGTCCCCAGGACCAGCACCGGCTCCACCAGCTCGAGCTGGGCCCGGACCTGCGGATGGGTGAGGCGGGAGCTGATCGGAACGGCAATGGCACCCATCCGGGGCACAGCCCACAGCGCCACGAGCGAGGACAGGTCGTTGTGAACCCAGATCGCGACTCGATCACCGGGCTTGACACCATATCCATCGAGCGCGCCCGAGCCACGGCTGACGAGCGTTGCCAGCTCCCGATATGTGACCGCATCGCCGGCCAGATGAACAGCCACCTGGTCCGGCTCGAGGATGTTCCAGCGGTCGATGTGGTCCATGTCGCTCCCGTGCCTCAGGCTGTAGAACCCCGGGGAGACCAGGCTACGGCGTCGGCAGGCGGCGCCGGCCACGGGCCACCGTGCCGACGGCTTCGGACCGCATCCCTCACTAGCCTTCCCGGCTGGAGGAAACATGACAGTCAGTTGGCAAACGGCCGGCGAGTACGAGGACATCGTCTACGAGAAGGCGGAGGGAATCGCCAAGGTGACGATCAACCGTCCCGAGGTGCGCAATGCCTTCCGGCCCACGACGCTATTCGAGCTGGCGGAGGCATTCGACGACGCCCGCGATGACCCTGCGATCGGGGTGATCATCCTGACCGGGGCCGGCGACGAGGCGTTCTGCTCGGGCGGGGACCAGAAGATACGCGGTCACGCCGGGTACGTCGATCCCAAAGGAACGCCGCGCCTGAACGTGCTCGATCTCCAGATTCAGATGCGCCGCACGCCCAAGCCGTTCATTGCCATGGTCGCCGGGTATGCCATCGGCGGCGGCCACATTCTTCATCTCGTCTGCGACCTCACCATCGCAGCCGACAACGCGGTCTTTGGGCAGACCGGCCCGAAAGTCGGCTCGTTCGACGCCGGCTACGGCTCCAGCCTGCTCGCTCGCATGGTGGGCGACAAGCGGGCTCGTGAGATCTGGTACCTGTGCCGGCAGTACACGGCCGATCAGGCCTACGAAATGGGGATGGTGAACAAGGTCGTCCCGCTCGCCGACCTCGAGGCCGAGACGGTTTCTTGGGCCAGGGAGATCCTCACGAAGTCGCCGATCGCCATCCGGTTCATCAAGGCAGCTATCAATGCCGCCGCGGATGGGGCCGCAGGGCAGCAGCAGCTGGCCGGGGACGCCACCATGCTCTTCTACATGACCGAGGAGGGCAAGGAGGGGCGCGACGCCTTCAACGAGAAGCGCCCGCCCGACTTCGGGAAGTTTCCACGGCTTCCGTGAGCGCGGTCCATGCCTGGGTGCTGGCCGCTCGCCTCACCACATTGTGGGCCGCGGTTGTACCCGTCCTGGTCGGCGGAGGGTTGGCCTGGGGAGACGGTCGGCGCGAGATCTCATGCATTACGACCCCGTGCCCCGACGGTGCCCGCTATTTCCGGTGGGACGCCTTCGCCGTCACGCTCATCGCCGCCCTCGCCATCCAGGTTGCCGCCAACTTCGCCAACGATGCCTCCGACGCCAGGCGAGGTGCCGACGACGAGCGTCGCATCGGGCCGACGCGGGCGGTTTCCTCCGGGCTGCTGTCGGCCACTCAGATGTGGACCGGGGTGTGGGTGATGTTCACCATCGCCGCCGTCGGCGGCGTGTATCTGGCAGCCATTTCAGGGCCGGTGATCATCGTCATCGGGGTGGTCTCCGTGATCGCCGCCCTGGGCTATGTCGGAGGCCCGCGCCCGTACGGCTATCGGGGGCTAGGCGAGCTGTTCGTGTTCGTGTTCTTCGGCGTGATTGCAACGGTCGGCAGCCGCTACGTACACGATTCGACCGCGCCGCTCGATGCCTGGCTCTTGTCGGTCCCGGTCGGGATGCTGGTGACGGCCATCCTGGTAGCCAACAACATTCGCGATATCGAAACGGACGCAGCGACCGGAAAACGCACGCTGGCCGTGATGCTGGGACGGGCTGCCACCGCCCGGCTGTTCTCGGGCCTCGTCTACGGGGCGTTCGCCGTCATCGCCATCTTCGCCGCCGCCGGGGGAACGCCCCGCTGGACGGCGCTGGCGGTAGCGGCAGCACCCTTGGCCGTTCCGGTGACGAGGATCATCGGGACAGCGACGGACGGGCCCAGGCTGATTCGGGCGCTGAAGGGAACCGCCCGGCTCCACTTGGTGGTTGGTTCGCTACTCGCTGTGGGGGCGGCGGTCGCGTAGCACAGATCGCTGCCGCTGGATCGCCGGTGTCTGCCAGGCATCTTTCGGGAAGAGCGGCAGTCCCGTGCCGTCGCACAGCCATTTGGGTGGCCGCCAGGTGGGGAGCATGATCGCCACGAGCGTGAGAGCGGCCAGGCCCGCCCAGAGTCCGATGAATCCAACAACCGTCATCGCGGCCCCCTGTTCCCGTGTTGCCCTTGTGTTTGTTGCACTATCACTTTAGGTGGTTGCGGTTTCGATGTCACCCGGGAGGTAACCTCCCCGCCGATGGCAGAGACCTACGACATCACCGCTGCGTTCGTCGCCGAACTCGCCGCCCATGGCCTCCAGCACGCTTGTATCAGCCCGGGCTCGCGCTCCACCCCGTTGACGCTGGCCATAGCCCGCCACCCTGCCATTCGGCACTGGGTTCACCACGACGAGCGCTCGGCTGGCTTCTTCGCCCTGGGAGCCGCCAAGACGACGGCGAGGCCGGTGGCCGTGGTCACCACCTCGGGTACCGCCGCCGCCGAGCTGTATCCGGCGGTGATCGAAGCCAGCTTCGGACGGGTGCCGCTGCTGTTGCTCACCGCCGACCGCCCGCCCGCCTTGCGGGGAACGGGCGCCAACCAGACAATCGACCAGGTCGAGCTCTACGGGCGCAACGTCAAGTGGTTCCACGACGCTCCCCTGGCGACGGTCACGGACGGCGGGGCCACCCGGGCTATGGCGGCCCGGGCCTGGGGGGAAGCCGTAACCGATCCATCAGGCCCGGTGCACATCAACTTCCCATTCGACGAACCGCTGATGCCGGGGCCGGGTTCGCCTGCCCCGGCGAAGACCGATCCGCCGACCACCTGGACGGCGCCGTCCCATGCGCCCGACGAGGGATCCTTGCGGGCCCTGGCCGACCTGGTCGAAGGCACCCGGGGGGTGTTGATCGCCGGACCGGACGCCACTCGCGCCCTTCCTGCCGCCGTCACCGACCTGGCGAGGGCCACGGGTTTTCCCGTCCTCGCCGATCCGCTCTCAGGAGTACGGGTTGGTTCCCACGACCTCAGCCAGGTCGTCGGTCACTACGACGCCCTCGCACAGGCCGGGTATCTCGACGCCAACGCCCCCGAGACTGCGATCCGCTTCGGGGCCGTCCCGACCTCCAAGGCGCTCAACATGTGGCTGGCTGCTCACCCCGAAACCGCATGTGCCGTCGTCGAGGTCACCGGCCTCCCCGATCCGGGAGGCACTGCCCGCGCCGTCGTGGCCTCCAGCCCGGCGAGGGTGGCGGGTGAGCTCGCCAAACTCGTAACGGCACCCGCCCCAGACTGGTGGCTCCCCCGATGGCTCGCTGCCGATGCCAGGGCGGCGGCGGCGCTCCACGCAGCACCGGCTGCGTTCGATGAGCTCCAGGCGGTCGCCACCATCGTCGGCTCGGTCCCACAGCCCGCGACCGTGTGGGTTGCCTCGTCGATGCCGATCCGGCAGGTGGATCTGATGCTGAGCACCTCCTCTCGCTCCGTTCGCTTGCTCGCCAACCGGGGAGCGAGCGGCATCGACGGCTTCATCTCATCCGGTATCGGCTCGGCCGTGTCGGGAGACGATCCCACCTACCTGGTGGCCGGCGACCTATCGGCGCTCCATGATCTCACCGCCCTCGGATGGGCAGGACGGCATCACACCGACCTCACCATCATCGTGATCAACAACGACGGCGGGGGGATCTTCCACCTGCTGCCTCAGGCATCGCTGCCCGAATTCGAGGAGCTGTTCGCCACGCCGCACGGGCTGGACTTCGCCGCCGCCGCCCAACTGTTTGGCCTTCAATACTCGCTGGTTACGGGCGCGGCCGAGCTGGCCGAGACGGTATCCCGCCCCCCGGCCGGGCCGAGGCTGCTGGAGGCACGGTTCGACCGAGATGCAAGCGCCCGGGCCTACCAAGCTGCGGTGGAGAGGGTTCGGGACGCCTTACGAGGCGGAAAGTAGGTCCAGCATCGGCCGGAATTTGAGCCTGGTTTCGACCAGCTCGTCGTCGGGGTTCGAGTCGCCGACGATCCCGGCCCCGGCGTAGAGGTAGGCGGTGGTTCCCCGCACCAGGCCGCAGCGGAGCGCCACGGCCATCTCGCCGTCCCCGGCCCGGTCGCACCATCCGATGCCTCCCGCGTACCAGCCCCGATCCAGGTCTTCGAACTTGTCGAGGAACAGCAGGGCGTCATCGCGCGGGGTGCCCCCGACGGCCGCGGTCGGGTGGAGCGCATCGGCCAGCTCGATGAGCGATACGGGAGACGCCAGCCGGCCCCGGAGCTCGGTGGACAGATGCTGCACGGTGGGGAACTTTCGCAGCACCGGCTCACCGGGCACTTCCAGCTCGTCGACGAAGCTCTCGAGGCGAGACCGGATGTCATCGACCACGATGACGTGCTCGCGCTGATCCTTGCGGCTGGCGGCGAGGGCATGGCCCAGCCGGATGTCTTCATGGTCGTCGGTCCCACGCGCCGCCGACCCGGCAAGCGGGTTGGCCCGTATGGCCCGGCCAGAACGGGCGACCAACAGCTCCGGGCTGGCCCCGATGAACACAGAGTCCCCCTCCTGCCAGCCGAACGTGAACGAGTACGGATACCCGGAGCGGAGATGTGCGACGAGGTCGAAGGGCCGGGCAGGGATGTCGGTCCGAACGGTGACCGACCGGGCCAGAACCACCTTGTCGATGGAACCGGCCCGTATGGCGGCGACGGCCTCTGCAACGGTCTCGCGCCAGGCGGTGGGCGCGGGGCGGGATTCAACGACATGATCGGCGGCTTCGAACACTCGCTCCGGGGGCGGCACCACCAGCCCGACCAGCACATCGAGAACGTCGCGCGACGAGCGGCCCGGCGGCACCGCCACAACCAATCGGGTGTCCGAGCCTCGCCGCACCACCGACACGAGTGGCAACACTGCGGCTGCCGGGGCAAACCCGTCCCATTCGGCGGGCTGGGGCCCGTGGGGAGCGAACGAAAAGCCGACCATGAGCGGAACATCGGCTCGAGAATCCCGGATGGCGCGGTCGAGGTCGGACAAACGGTGAGGTCCGGACGCCGTGGTGCGCCACGCCACACCGAGCCCACCCATCTCGAATCCGGAGGGTGATGCGAAATACCCGGCCCAGCCCGAGCCGTCGGCCCCGGCACGCACCACTGCCACCGGATCGAGGTTCGCCGCCACCGATGCGACCTGCAGCCGATCGGTGCGGTCATCGAGCGCGCCCGCCAGCGAGTCGATGAGCGCGGGGTCGATGAGCCGGGACATGCCGAGGTCATTGTACTGAGGCCGTGTTGTTCTCCCCGGCCGCTGCCCCGCCCGGTGCCGGGAAGCAGTGCTCTCGAGGAGAGACCTACGGGCCGGGGGAGATGGTCGGCAGCGCCAGGGTGAGGAGGGCTCCACCGCCCGGGTGGTTCTCGGCAGTTGCCGTGCCACCATGGGTGGCGGCGACCTGTTTGACGATGGAAAGGCCCAGACCGGAGCCGGGCATGGATCGAGCGTTTGCCGCCCGATAGAACCGGTCAAACACGTGGGCGCGGTCTTCTTCGGCTATCCCCGTCCCGTGATCGCGCACCCGGACGACGCCATCAATGGCACTCACCTCCACCGTGCCCCCCGGCGGACTCCATTTGGCGGCGTTGTCGAGCAGGTTGTCGACCGCCCGTCCCACGCGGCGGGGCACGCCGCGCACAGTGCACGGGCGGGTGGCGAGCTCGAAGCGGAGGTCGGGGAAGTTCCGCTGCGCTCGCTCTACGCCATCTTTCACCAGGACGTCGAGATCCACATCGGCGAGCGATTCCGACGGCTCAGCTTCCCGTGCCGCGTCTATCAGATCCGAGATCAGCAGATTCAGCTCGTCGAGCTGCTCCACGACGTCGTTGACCAGCGCCCGTCGATCGTCGTCGGTGAGCGCCTCAGCATCGGCCAGTACCTCGATGTTGGTCCTGAGGCTCGTGAGCGGGGTGCGGAGCTCGTGAGAGGCGTCGGCCACGAGCTGGCGGCGGGCCTCTTCGGAGCTCTCGAGGGCCTCCAGCATGGTGTTGAACGATTGTCCCAGGCGGCCCAGCTCGTCGGGAGCGTCCCGTTCGATTCGATGGCTGAGGTCACGAGTTTCGGCAACGTGCTCTGCAGATTGGGTCAGCGCTTCGACGGGGCGGATGGCAAGCCTCGCCACCAACAGGCCGAGGGCCCCCGCCAGCGCCACTCCCGCCACCCCACCCAATCCGAGGAATACCGCCAGACGGTTTAGGGCGTCCTCGACCTCGTCGAGGGGCCGGGCCACCTGGAGGGCGACTCCCGGTACGAACTGCTGGGTCAGGATCCGCACCGGCGACCCATCGACCTCGACCGTTGCGTAGAAGCTCCCCCGAATCTCGCCCGCCGCCATCGCTATCACGCGATCGTCGACCGGAAGGTAGTCGTAATCGGCCGGCACCTCGAGATCGCCCGCCAGGCTGATCAGCTCGCCGCGGGCGTTGACGATCTGGGCGAACCCGCTGGCTCCGCCGAACCGTTCGGCTGGGAGCGGGCCGAAGAGGTTGCGCCCACCGCGCCGGCGGAAGTCGTCGAAGCGGTCATCGCCCGGCGATCCGCCTTCGATCCGCTGAACGATCCCGAACACGACCTGCTCGGGACGGTCGACCAATTCGGCGGCAACCTCGGCGAGGTCGCGGTCGATCTCCTCGCGCAGCGACCGCGACGAAGCGGCGTAGGCGGCCACCGAGACCAGCAGCACGGCAACGGCCACGGCACCGGCCGCAGTAGCCGCGATGCGGGCTCTAAAGCTCACCTGGGCTCCCGCTCACGGCGCTCTGAGCACATACCCGAAGCCGCGCATGGTCTGGATGAGGCGCCGCTCACCGTCCGATTCCAGCTTGCGCCGGAGGTACCCGACGTAGACCTCCAGGGAGTTGGAGGTGGTCGGGAAGTCATACCCCCATACCCGGTCGTTGATGATGTCTCGCGTCAGAACCTGGCGAGGGTTGCGCATGAACAGTTCGAGCAGACTGAACTCAGTCCTCGTGAGGTCGATGCGGCGTTCGCCGCGCCTGACCTCGAACGTCGACAAATCCATCGTCACGTCCTCGAACCGGAGAATGTCCCCGGTGTGACCGTCGGGGGCGGTGCGCCGGAGCAGGGCCCGAAGCCTTGCCAGCAACTCCTCGAGGGCGAACGGCTTCGGCAGGTAGTCGTCGGCACCGGCATCCAGCCCGGCGACCCGCTCGCTGACCCCATCCTGGGCTGTGAGCATGAGGATGGGCGTCGGATCGCCGTTTGCCCGCATCCGCCGGCACACTTCCAGGCCGTCGATGTTGGGCATGAGAATGTCGAGCACCAGGGCGTCCGGCGTATTCCTCGTCACCCGATTGAGGGCGTCGACGCCATCGACGGCCAGGTCCACTTCGTATCCGTTCAAGCGCAGCGCCCGGTCGAGTGAATTGCGCACCGCGGCGTCATCGTCGACAACGAGAACCTTCATAGTGCCAAGTATGGGCTCGTTTGCTGAGAAAGCGGTGAGAACGAGCCCGACCGCTCGCGACCGCAGGATCGCCCGAGGCAGAGACGGCTGAGTAGCGTCACGCTATGGGCGCCTTGGACTATGCCGGCCACAGCTCCGCTGCCACCGGCCGCATCGCGGCGGGCTAGGGATGCCCCGCTCCCAAGACGATGGCGCACCGGGGCCGGCACCGCCCCGGCGGACCGGGCCCGCAGCCAGTGTCCTCGTAGTCGAGCCCTGGCTGTCGGGCTCACATCGCGCCTGGGCCGAAGGCTTCCAGCGCCACTCCCGGCATCGGGTCGAGGTGCTGGGCGGGAAACCTACGGGTTGGAGGTCGACCCTGGCGCGATCGGCAGCCGAGCTCGCCGGCCGCGCCGGCCCGCCGCCCGATGTCGTCGTGGCGTCGAGCATGATGGATTTGAGTGAGTTCGTGGCACGATCCGGGTTCGAGCACGTTCCCACGCTGCTGTACATGCACGAGAATCAGCTCACCTACGACCGGTCGAAACCAGACCGGGAGCGGGGGGCCGCCAATTGGCGATCGGTTGAGGCCGCCGACCGCGTCGCCTTCAACTCTCGATTTCACCTCGACGATTTCTTCGACGCAGTGCCGGTGCTCGGTGTCTCGGACACAGACCGGGCGGCCGCCCTGGCAAAGTCGGGCGTGTTGCCTGTTGGCATCGACGGGGCCGCTTGTGAGCCCAATCGGCGAGACGACGGGTCCTGTGTTCTGTTGTGGAATCACCGATGGGAGGCGGACAAAGACCCGGCCGCCTTCTGGGAGGCCCTCGGCGAGGTCGGCGGTCTCCCCTTCCGCGTGATCCTCGCAGGCGAGGGCAGCTCATCTCATCCGCTGGCGGGCCGGATCATCGATCGGTTCGGCGACAGGGTGCTTCACGCCGGATTTGCCCCCCGTCCCTTGTACACACGGCTGCTTGGGTCGGCCGACGTGGTGGTGAGCACTGCCCGCCAGGAGTTCTTTGGTGTCTCCGTCGCCGAAGCGATGGCATGCGGAGCGGTGCCCCTGGTTCCCAATCGACTTGCCTACCCCGAGTTGCTCGGATCCCGCCTGGGCGAGTGCTTGTACGAGCCGGGCACTCTGGCGAGCCGTCTTGGATGGTTACTGGAGAGCCGGTTGCGGTGCAGAGAGCTGGCGCCGGCGGCGCGAGCCGCCGGCAAACGGTTCGATTGGCGCCTGGTTGCGCCCCGCTACGACGAGCTCATCGACGCCATGGTTTGATTGATGATCTCGGCCAGGCGGCCCGGCTGCTCCATCGGTAGGAAGTGGCCGGAGCCTGTTACGAGTTCGAGCGACCCGTTCCCGAGCCGGGCAGCCTGCTGGGCGGCGAACGCGGCAGGGTGCGTGTCAGAGTCGGCACCGGCCACCACCTTCACCGGCGCGGAGATCTCTCCGAGTCGCTCCCAGGTCCCGTGAGCGGCTCCCGCGACGAAGAAAGCGGCTTCGTATTCGGGCGGGCAGGCCAGCCTCCACTCGTCGCCGGCCGACACGAGGCCGCAGGTCACATAGGCGCGCAATGCGCGCCGATCCCAGGCGCTGAAGACCGGTTTCGAGGCGAAATTCTCGAACGCAGCCTCCCGGCTCGGGAATGATCCCTTGCGCCGGCGAGCCGTGTGCGCAAGCGGGTGATCGTCGATCGGCTCGTCTGGAGTTGGGAAGGCGATCGGCTCGATTGCCACGATCGACGCGAACGTGCCTGGATTGAGGATCTCGGCCATGAGCAACGAGACCGCCCCCATCGAGTGACCGACACCAAGAATCGGTGCGGCGGCATCGGCCAGCACAGTGAGCGCGTCGCGCCCGGTGTCCCACCAGTCAACGGGCAGCGGGGGCCGGCCGGAGCCGCCGTGAGCCCGATGGTCCCAGGCGACCACGCTGCCTGCATAGCCCCGGGCGGTCATCTCGTCGATCACCGGATCCCACACGCTTCTGCAGAATCCGGTCGCATGAGCGAAGCCAACCGTCACGCCCTGTGTCCCCGGCCGGCGCTGGACCGCGATCTGCACTCCGCCCGAGTCGACGTGGGTTACGGGAGGTTGGATGGCTCGTTTCCCACCTGGGTGTCGTCGAGCTTCCAGGTCAGGTTGATCTCGGCCCGTATCACCCCGTCGGTGCGCTGCACCATGGCTTCGAGCAACCGGGTGTCGCTGCGAGTCGGCAGCTCGCCAGAAATGCGAACGACCCCGGCCGTCACCGATATGTCGAGCAGATTCGGGTCGAAGAACAACAGCCGCCTGAGTATGTCTTCCCGGATCTCGTCCTCAATCAGCTCGTCCGGTCGGGTGAAGGCCGCCACGATGTCTCGTCGGCTGATGATTCCAACCAGTTTGCCGTCCCGGGTCACCACCGGGAGCCGCTTGACGGCATGGGTGGTCATAGTGCGCGCCGCCTCTACGAGGGTGGCATCGGGGCTGACGGTGAAGAGGTTCTCGGCCATCACCTCGCCGACCGTCTCGGCCTCGGCGAGAGAATCACGGTCGTCGAACAGGGCGCCGAGCAGCCCCCGACCCATCAGCTCTCCGCGATCGACTTCCTTGCGCAGGAAGTCACCTTCGCTCACAACCCCCACCAGCATGCCGTCCTCGTCGGTCACCGGCAACCCGCTGATGCCTCGTTCCACCATCAGGCGGGCGGCATCGCGCAACGACGTCTCACGCCGAACGCTGATCACCTCGCTCGCCATCAGGTCGACTACCCGCATCTCAGCTCCTTTGCGCCCAGCCTACAAGCGAACCGGCTATCGCCGGGGTGATTCAGCGGCTGGGATGTCGAGCCGTCCCGGCAGGAACGACGCCGTAACGGCCTGCACCCGGATGCGAGCATCCACTGCCCTGATTCCGGACCCGGGTTCGAGCACTTTGACCGGATTGAGGTCCATTTCGCGGATCTCGGGGAACGCGTCGATGAGCGCCGAGACCCGGAGGATGGCTTCCTCCAGGGCCGGGATGTCACCGGGGGGCTCACCGCGGTAGCCATCGAGCAGCTTGGCGGCTTTCACGTCGCGAACCATCTCGGATGCATCGCGGTCGGTTATGGGGTGGATCCGAAACGAGGCGTCGCCGATGAGCTCGACGAAGATGCCCCCCAGCCCAAAGAGGATGAGCGGACCGAAGGAAGGATCCTCCGTCATGCCGATGATCACCTCATGACCTCCGGGCACGAACTCCTGCACGAGAGCGCCCTCGGCGTCGTCGACGACTCCGGTCACGCGCTCGTAGCCGGCCCTGACATCGCCGGGGGATGCGAGGTTGAGGGCGACGCCTCCGATGTCGGACTTGTGCAGCGCCGAGTCCGACACCACCTTGAGGACGACCGGGCCCCCGAACTCCGAGGCAATGGCGACGGCTTCATCGGCATTCGCTGCCACCCGCGATCGGGGTAGGGCCAGCCCGAACGCTCCGAGAACCTCGGCGACTTCGTCGGGCTCGAGCCAGCCGCCTTCGTCTCCCACCCGGCCGAGGAAATCGTCGATGGCGCGCCGGGCTCGCTCGGGCTGCAGCCCCGTGAACTCCGGGATGGTGCCGATCGGACGTTGGAGCCACTCGCCGTAGGAGGCAGCCCGCGCCAGCGCCCGGGCCGCCGATTCCGGAAACCGGTAGGCAGGCACCCGGTACAGCTCGCTCGACAACTCGGGAGGCGGCCCTTCGGAGCGCATGAAGACCGAGAGCAGCGTCTTCTGGCCGGCATTAGCGATGCTGGCATCACGGATGACGGCCGCCGTCTCGGGCGTGCCGGTGGGGGCGGCCGGAATGTGGATCACGATGACGGCGTCGATCTCGTCGGTGTCGAGCAGCTCGCTCAAGCAGGCTTGATACTGCCCGGGCCCGGCCGAGGCAACCATGTCGACAGGATTGCGCACCGTCGCTTCCGTGCTGAGGTGGCTCACCAGCTTCTTCTGCAGATCCTCCGACAGCTCGGGCAGGGTGAGACCAATCGACTCGAGAGCATCGGCGAGCAGGATGCCGGGGCCGCCTGCGTTCGTGAGTACCCCCACCCGGCGCCCGTTCGGCACGGGCTGGTTGGCAAGCAGCGCGGTGATGTCGAACAGCTCGTCGAGGTCGTGGGTGCGGATGACTCCGGCTTGGCGAAAGAGCGCGTCGACCGCGGTGTCGGCGCTGGCCAGCGCACCGGTATGGCTGCTGGCGGCCCTGGTGCCGGCTGCGGTCCGGCCGGATTTCACTGCAACGATCGGCTTCTTCTTACCGATCCGGCGGGCGAGGCGCGAAAACCGCCGGGGATTGCCGAAGGACTCCAGGTACAGCAGGATGACATCGGTGGCCGGGTCGTCCTCCCAATAGAGCAGCAGATCGTTACCGGACACGTCGGCCTTGTTTCCCACCGACACGAAGGTTGAGATTCCGATGTTGAGGTCCCGGGCATAGTCGAGGATGGCTATTCCGAGTGCGCCACTCTGACTGGACATGGCGACGTTTCCGGCAGGCGGATAGATGGGGGCGAAGGTTCCGTTCAGGTTGACGGATGGATCGGTGTTCAAGACCCCCATGCAGTTGGGCCCGACCATGCGCATATCCGCGTTTCGCACTGCCGCCAACAGCTCGGCCTCGAGATCCTCCCCATCTCCGCCTCCCTCGGAGAAGCCGGCGGTAATGACCACCAGTCCTCGCACGCCCTTGCGAGCACAGTCGTCGATGGCCGCCATCACGTGCTGTTTGGGGACGACGACGAACGCCAGGTCGACGGGATCGGGGATGTCGCGCACCGACGGGTAGGCCCGGACACCGCTGACGGCCGGTGCGGAAGGATTCACGGGAAAGATGGCTCCGGCAAACGATCCCGCGAGCAGGTTGTGAAACAGCCGTCCCCAGATGGAGGCGGGATTGCGGCTTGCCCCGATCACCGCCACCGACCGCGGATAGAAGATCGGGAGCAGCGACGTGGCCACGGCCCGCTTCTCGTGCTCGCCTTCGACTTCGCGGGACTCGGGCGTCTCCTCGGTTGGGAACTCGACGAGGTAGACACCCTCGCTGACGTGGCGCTTGAGCGTGAAGCCGGAGTTTCGGAACACCCGCATCATCGGATAGTTGTCGGGGAGCACCCAGGCACTGAATCCCGTGATCCCATGGCTGCGGGCGTAGTAGGTGAGGTGTTGGAGAAGCTGGGTGCCGATGCCTCTGCCGTGATGCCGATCGTCGACGGCGAACGCCACCTCGGCAACGGCATCGTCATCGCCCTTAGTCCGGTCGTAGCGGCCGACCCCGATGATCTCGTCCTCGTGCAGCACCACGAAGGCCATACGGTCGGCGTAATCGACGTTGGTGAAGTACTCGAGCTCTTCGCTCGTCAGGCGGCTCTTCGCCCGGAAGAACCGCTGGTAGACGGCCTCGGCGCTGAGCCGGGAGAACATGTCGTCGAGCGCTTCTGCATCGGAGGGCTTGATCGGGCGGAGCCGGGCGGTCCCGCCATCTTTCAGTACTACATCGAACTCGAGGTCGCCTGGGTATTCGGCCACAACATCTCCTGGATATCTCCCGCCAATTGTCGCGCCGGGGGCACGCTGCCGGTAATCCCGCAAAGGTCCCAAACCAACCGGCCGGCCACCGGCGGCTCGGTAGGTTCCGGGGCATGGCCAATCGCATGTCCGTCGCCGAACGGCGGGCCCGGGTGGTCCGCAGGCACCACCTGGGCCGCACCGCCCCCGCCCTGTCGGATTCGGTGAATGCCACCGTGGGGCTGCACTCGAGCGATCCAGCCTCGCCCTATCTGTCTGCCCGGGCTCGTCTCGGCGGGTTCGCAGTGGAAGACCTCGAGCAGGCGCTGTTCGATGATCGGTCGCTGTGGCGGATGCACGCCATGCGCCGCACCTTGTTCGTCGTCTGCCTGCAAGACGCAGCCATCTTCGACGCCGCCGCGGGCAGGAGCATCGCCGGCCGAGAGCGAACCCGCCTGGTGCGTGACCTCTCTGCAGAGATCGATCCGGACCAGGCCGCCGATTGGCTGGAGGCACTCGAAACAGACATCCTGGCCCTTCTCGACGACGGCGCCGAGCGCCGGACCGCCGACCTGGCGGCCGCGCTACCGGCCCTCCGCACCGCAATGACGGTCGGATCCGGGAAATGGTCGGGACAGGTGCCGGTGTCCTCCCGGCTCCTGCCCACGATGGCGATGGACGGGCGAATAGTCCGTGCCCGCCCGGCAGGGACATGGCGCTCGAGCCAGTACCGCTGGGCCGCCACCGCCAGGTGGTTCGGTGAGGTCCCCGACCCCATGGAGCCCCAGGCAGGACGCACCGCCCTGCTCGGCAGATACCTGGGCTCCTATGGCCCGGCCACCATCCGAGATATCCGCTGGTGGACGGGCTGGACGGCCCGCCGGGCTGAAGCTGCCATCGCGGCGAGCAGGGCGATGACCGTAGACATCGATGGCTCGACGGGATACGTGCTGGCGGAAGACCTGGACGCATCCGAGCCCCCCGAACCGACGGTGGCACTCCTGCCTGGGCTCGATTCAACCCCGATGGGCTGGAAGGAGCGCAGCTGGTACATCGGCGGCCATGGCGCCCGGCTGTTCGACCGGAACGGAAACGTCGGGCCGACCGTCTGGGTGAATGGACGTGTTGCGGGCGGCTGGGGACAGCGGCCGGACGGCGAAGTGGTGTACCGGCTGCTCGAAGACCTCGGCACCGAGATGACCCGGCTGGTGGATGCAGCGGCGGATGACCTCACGCGATGGATGGATGGTGTCGCCGTTACCCCTCGCTTCCGAACTCCGCTGGAGCGAACCCTGACCGCCTGAGCACTACTCGCCGTCTCAGGACTACTCGCCGATGTCTTCGCCCCATAGTTCGGGATTCGCCGCGACGAAGGCGGTCATGAGCGACACGCACTCCGGATCGTCCACGAGATCTAGGATCACCCCGCGGGACCTCACATACTCCTCGGGCCCCTGGAACGTGCGGTTCTCCCCCACGACGATGCGCGGAATCTCGTACAGCAGGGCTGCTCCACTGCACATGTCACATGGTGACAGCGTCGAATAGAGGACCGATCTGCGGTAATCGGCCGCACGCAGCCGGCCGGCATTCTCGAGGCAGTCCATCTCTGCGTGCAGGGTGGGACTGCCGCGCTGGATTCGACGGTTGCGGCCCCGGCCGACGATCTCACTGTCGATCACGAGCACCGAGCCGATGGGGATGCCGCCTTCGGCCAAGCCGGCGCGCGCCTCGTCGATGGCGGCGGCAAGGAACGGATCGTCGGTCACCAGCCGATCGTAGCGAGAGACG
>JBFKDW010000066.1:0-18053 GCA_041619515.1 Acidimicrobiia bacterium | reverse complement strand
CGGGGCCGACGCCGTTCATCCCGGATACGGGTTCCTCGCCGAAAGCCCCGAGTTTGCGGCTGCCTGCCGGGAGGCCGGCCTGGTGTTCATCGGCCCGGCGGTCGAGACCATCCGTGCCATGGGCTCGAAAATAGAGTCCAAGCGGCTCATGTCCCAGGCGGGGGTGCCGGTGGTTCCGAGCCGGGAGATCGATGGGGCATCCAACGATGGGCTGCTCGCCGCAGCGGGTGAGCTGGGCTGGCCGCTGCTGGTAAAGGCCTCGGCAGGCGGGGGAGGCAAGGGGATGCGGCTCGTGCAGGATTTCGAGAGCCTGTCGGACGCCGTGGCGGGTGCCCGCCGGGAGGCTGGTGCGTTCTTCGGGGACGACACGGTCTACCTGGAGGCCTACGTGGATGCCCCCCGTCACATCGAGGTCCAAATCGTCGGCGACGCCCACGGCCGGGTTGTCCACGTGTACGAGCGGGAATGCTCCATCCAGCGCCGCTATCAGAAGATCATCGAGGAATCTCCCAGCCCCGGACTCAGCGGCGAGTCGCGCCGCCAGATTCTGTCGGCGGCGGTGACCGCCGGGGAGGCGATCGGGTACGAGGGCGCGGGCACAGTGGAGTTTCTCACCGCCCCCGACGGCAGCTTCTTCTTCCTGGAGATGAACACCCGGCTGCAAGTCGAGCACCCGGTGACGGAGGCCATCACGGGACTCGACCTCGTGCAGATGCAGATCGACGTTGCCCGGGGCGACCCGCTCCCCGAACAAGCCGGCATCCCCCCGAGCACGGGTCACGCCATCGAAGCCCGGTTGTACGCCGAGGATCCGATGAATGATTTCCTCCCTGCTACCGGGACCCTGCACCAGTTCCGCATCGCCCGCCAGGGTGTGCGCGTCGATGCCGGGGTCTACGACGGGGTGGAAGTCGGCATCCACTACGACCCGATGCTCGCCAAGGTCGTGGCGCACGGCCGGACGAGGAGCGAGGCTGCCCGGCGCCTTGCAGAGGCACTCAGCGGGGCGGTCATTCACGGGGTGCAGACCAATCGAGCGCTGCTGGTCCGAATCCTCCGGCACCCCGAGTTCCTCGCCGGCGACTTCGACACCCACTTCCTCCAGCGCCACTCTCCCACCGAACTCGGCGCTCCCCTCACCGACGACGCGGCGGGGGCGGTCCATGCGCTGGCGGCGGCTCTGGCCGATCAAGCGGAGCGCCGGGCGAAGTCGCCGGTGCTGGGCTCGCTGCCGTCGGGCTGGCGCAACAATCCTTCCCAGTTACAGGAGGTCTCCTATCGGAGGGGCGGGACTGTGTTCGACATTGGGTACCGCTTCACCCGGGACGAGGTGCAAGCCTGGGTCGGGGGGCGGCCGGTGCGGGTCGGCGGGGTGGATGCCCGGTCCGACCACGTCGAGATGACGGTCGACGGCGTCCACCGCCGCTATCAAGTCAGCCGGGCCGGCGGACGCCATTACGTCGACAGCGCCCTCGGCTCCACCGACTTGGTGGAAGTCGACCGCTTCCCGGCTCCGACCGAGGAGGCGGCGGCGGGCTCGTTGACCGCCCCGATGCCGGGCGTTGTCCGGCGGGTGGACGTGTCTGCGGGCGATGCGGTGGCCGCCGGCGATCTCCTGCTCGTCCTGGAGGCGATGAAGATGGAGCACAACGTCCTCGCACCGGCGGCCGGCGTCATCGTCGAGCTGCGGGCCTCCGTCGGTGAGCAGGTTGAGGCCGGGCGTTTGTTGGCCGTGATCAAGGCATCGGAGGACGAGGACGAGTAGCCGCGGGCCGGCATTGTCCGACAGGGGCCGATCTCGCTCGACCTCGGCCGGCAGGAAAGCCGCCCAATCCTGGTTTGCCCAGCACGGTCCGGTGACCCCCAAGCGGTGGGGGAGCTCGAGCAGCCCGAGCCCGGGCTAGCCGCTCGGGCGGAGCTCAGCGATCGTCTTCGGCCAGCATGAACCGTCGTCCCAGGGTCCACGGGCGGTCCGGTTTGACGGCGACTATTTGATAGACGTCCGTGCCGCCCGCCTCGAACGCGAGAGCCGAGCCCGCCATATAGAGGCGGAAGAGCCGGTGGCGGGTCTCTTCCTCGGGTGTCCGCGTCATCGGGTTGCGCTCGAGGTTCTCGACCCAGCGACGCAGCGTGAGGGCATAGCTGGGGCGCAGAGACTCGAGGTCTCGCACCCGAAAGCCGGATGCTTCGGCTGCAACGATCGACATCTCGATCGGATGCAGCTCACCATCTGGAAACACGTAGGTGCTGACGAAGGTGGGCTTACCCTTGCTCTTGCGTGCCCGGGTGGTGATTCCGTGGTTGAGGAAGATGCCGCGCGGTCCCAGCAGCTCGTTGATGCGGCCGAAGTAGGTTCCGAGCTCCTTGGCGCCGACATGCTCCAGCATTCCGACGGAAGCGACCGCATCGAAGAGGCCCTCGACGTCCCGGTAGTCCTCGACCCGAATCGAAACCCGGTCTTCCACGCCAGCCGCCTTTACCCGCCGCCTGGCCTCCTCGGCCTGGTCGGAGCTGAGCGTGATCCCGACGGCCTCCACGTCGTAGTTGAGGGCGGCGTGAATCGCCAGCGCACCCCATCCGCATCCGACGTCGAGGAGCCGCTGGCCGGGGGAGAGCTGCAGCTTGCGGCACACCACGTCCAGTTTCCGTTGCTGAGCCAGCTCGAGCGTGTCGGCGGCGTCCAGGAAGTAGCCACAGGAGTAGACCATGGCGGGGTCGAGGAACGATGCGAAGAAGTCGTTTCCGACGTCGTAGTGATAGCGAACCGCGTCCTGATCGCGACTCCTCGAATGAATGCGTCCGGTGCGGACCGGGCGCTTGTCCTCGTGACCCGGCGCCTCGGGCAGCTTGCGGAGGCGCCGCATCAGGCGCAGCACCTTGACGGGATGGCGTCGGGCGTCGTCGAGGCCGGCGCCGAACTTGAGGGCGGCGAACATGTCCCCCTCGATGTCGATGTCCCCAAAGATGTATGCCTCGCCGGCAACGAGATCGCTGGGCGGCATCAGCATGACCCGCAGCGCCGAGGGATGGTTCAGCACGAGCGTTGCCGCGGCGTCGACCGGGCCCCAGGTTTCCCCCGTCCAGGTGCGAACCGCCGGAGGAGGCTGGTCCGTCAGCGACGTCATCGTCTCGTAGATGTCCCGGTTGAGCTGCACTACCTCGGCGTCCATGGCACGAGAATAACGACTAGTGGACTGCTCTGACCCCCATGAGCCCGAGGGCCACGCAGGTAATGCCCACCGCCAGCACCTGCCAGTGGCGGCTGCGCCGCACGAGCACGACGGTCGTCGCCCCCAGAGCCAGGAGTGCCCCGAGCTGGACGGCGACCCCAGCGTCTGTGCGGGGTAGCAGAAGTTCGATCATCATTCGCTCGCTCAACGGGGCGGATAGCCCTTGAGTTTCCGGCGCTTCAGCCGGCCCCGTGCCGAGGTCAACACGGGCGCCGGCCCCCCTGTTCCCAAATCCGATTAGCGCCAATCGCTCGATCGGGTACAATTCGATCCGATTTCGCGCTTCGGAGTGGACCTGGATGCTGTATTTCGCCTACACGACGCTGATTGATCCAGACCGGATACGGGAATATGCCCCTGAGGCTGAGTTCCAATTCGTGGCTCACCTCCCGGAAACTCAGCTCATCTTCCCCTACAAGAATGGCACCTGGAAGGGCGGGCTCCCCTCGGTGAAAGCCGAGCCCGGCAATACCGTGTGGGGCGCCATCTTCGAGGTCCCGGGCGAGCAGCTGAGCGCTCTCGATATCTGTGAGAAAGAGGAGGGGAGGGTCCGGGTGACCCTCTCGGCGATGGACCGCTCAGGCAAGCGGCACACGGTTGCGACCCACGTGCACGAGGAGAACGGCACCAAGCAGCACAAGCCGAGCCCTGAGTACATGGCGATCATCGTCGCCGGTGGGCGGCACTGGCAGCTCCCGGCAGGCTGGATTGCCGGCCTCGAAGAGTACGTATCCGGCTGATCCGCCGGGCCGGCTGACGTGCGGGTCTACTGGGGGCCCGTCCTGGCGGGCGTTGTGGCAGGGTTCGTCCTCGGCTCGGTCGTCGGTTTGGCGATAAGCGGAGCCGTTCCCGAGGGTGGTGCACGACAGGCCCTGCTCGTGCTCCTCTCCTTCATCATCGAGTTGGGCGCCGGCTTCCTAGCCGGGCGCTTCAGCCCGGATTCCGAAGCTCTCAACGGCTCCCAATCAGCCTTGCTCCTCTACCTGGTTGCCTCCGTGATAGCCCTGACCAACGGAGCCAACCTGGCGGTGCTGGTCGTCGGCGCCGCCATCGCACTCGCCATCGGGACGATGGGTGGCATCCTGGCGGTGGCCGTCAAAGAGGAGTAGGCCCGGGCGCCCGGGAACGATCTCCGAGCCGCCGTAGTTGGGTACCCTTGCATCGTGAGTCCGCCGGACGGCCGCGGGGGCCCTTCTGGGATCCCTCGAGGAAAGTCCGGACTCCACAGGGAAGAGTGCTGGGTAACGCCCAGGCGGGGAAACCCGACGGAAAGTGCCACAGAGAACAGACCGCCCAAGTTGCCTTCACGGCAGCCGGCAAGGGTGAAACGGTGGTGTAAGAGACCACCAGCACCGCAGGAGACTGCGGTGGCTCGGCAAACCCCACTCGGAGCAAGGTCAAGCAGGAGCAGGGTGTCCCGCCCGCTTAGCTCCAGGTAGACCGCATGAGGTCGCTGGCAACAGCGGCCCCAGATAGATGGTCGTCACGGGCACGCCCGCAACGGATGCGCCCGCACAGAATCCGGCTTATAGGCGGGCTCACGACATCTCTTGCGCTGTTGGAGCGGCTGCGCTACCTCGACCGGGAACGAAGCCGGCGGAGGCGAGGTGCGCGCTCGGGGGCTCGGGGCCCTCGGAGGCGAAGTTCTCGGCGTTCGCATAAAGGGAACCATTTGGGCCGCCGATACGTCATATCACACGTATGGAGAATGAGATGACCGCGTTCATGAATCCGGATGACGACCGGCCCTGGGCGGCTCGCGCCGAGTGCCGGGGAGAAGATCCTGCGATCTTCTTTCCCGGGACCGACGACGACCCCTCTGTCGGCCTCGCTATCTGCGCCCGCTGCCCGGTGCGCCAAGAGTGCCTGGAGTACGCGATCGAGGCACGTGAGCGCTACGGCATCTGGGGTGGAACCACCGAGCGCCAGCGGCGCCGAATGGTCCGCCGGACTGCCTAGCCGGTTCGTACCGCTTCCCCTCCACGATTTCGGACTGCCACGCCTTCAGGCGTAGGTGGTCGGACACCCTCCATTGCCCCTCCCGAATTGGGAGGGGCAAGCGGAGTTTTGTGATCGGACACCCGACAAGCGCGCCGAGCGACCAGAATGGGGCCATGAGCGCTCCCATTAGACCCGGCCAGACAGATCCCCGCGACTTCCTCGACATCGACGCCCTCCTCGACGGAGAAGAGCGGCTGCTACGCGACACCGTCCGGCAATTCGTCGCCGAGCGCATCCTTCCCGACATCGGGGCATGGTTCGAGTCGGGCACGTTCCCCAAGGAAATGGCCAAGGAGATGGGGGCGCTCGGCCTGCTTGGGATGCACCTGGAGGGGTACGGCTGCGCCGGGACGAGCTCGGTTCAATACGGTCTCGCCTGCACCGAACTGGAAGCGGGCGACAGCGGCGCCCGCAGTTTTGCGTCCGTGCAAGGCTCGCTCAGCATGTTTCCGATCTGGGCGTTCGGGTCCGACGAGCAGAAGGAGCAATGGCTCCCGCAGATGGCGGCCGGAGAACGCATCGGTTGTTTCGGCCTCACCGAAGCCGACTCAGGGAGCGATCCATCGAGCATGCGAACCAACGCTCGCCGCGCCGGGGACGACTGGGTGCTGAACGGTTCGAAGATGTGGATAACCAACGGCGGCATTGCCGATGTTGCCATCGTGTGGGCTCGGACCGAGGAAGGGATCAGAGGATTCATCGTCCCCACCGACACCGCCGGGTTCGCGACCAACGACATCCATCAGAAGCTCTCGCTCCGGGCCTCGGTCACCTCTGAGCTCGTGCTCTCCGACGTGCGGTTGCCTGCCGAGGCCGTGCTGCCCGGCGTGGTTGGGATGAAGGGACCTCTGTCCTGTCTCAACGAGGCCCGCTTCGGGATCATGTTCGGCGTGATCGGGGCCGCCCGCGCCTGCTACGAGGCCGCCCTCGACTACTCGCGGGAACGGAGGCAGTTCGACAAGCCGATCGCCGCCTTCCAGCTCACCCAGCGCAAGCTGGTCGACATGATGGTCGGCATCAACCGGGGCATGTTGGTGGCGATGCACCTCGGCCGCAAGAAGGACGCCGGGAGCCTCGCGGCGGCCCACATCAGCTTCGGCAAGCTCGACAACGTCCGCATGGCCCTCGAGGTGGCGCGCTCGGCTCGCAGCGTGCTCGGCGCCAACGGCATTACCCTCGAATATCCGGTGATCCGGCACATGAACAACCTGGAGTCGGTCTATACCTACGAGGGGACCAACGAGATTCATACGCTGATCCTGGGCCAGGCGCTCACCGGGGAAGACGCTTTCTCCTGAAGCATCCCCGGGCCTGGGGGGCGCTCACCGACCGCCCGGAGCCGAGCACCGCCGGCCGATAGCCTGTCACAATGTCTCCCCGTAGCCTGCTGGGCCTCTCCTTCGCCGGCTTCATCGCCCTGGGCATGCCCGAAGGGGCGCTCGGGGTTGCCTGGCCTTCGATCAGCGAGCGGTTCGACCGGCCGCTGGGTGAGCTGGGCCTGGTGCTTGCCGTGTACACGGCCGGCTATCTGCTCTCCACGGTGGCCAACGGAAGGCTGATCCGGCGCTTCGAGCTGGGCTGGATGCTGGTGGCCTCGTCGGCTGCCGCGGCGCTGGCCCTCGGAATGTACGCGGCCGCAGGCACGTGGCTGCTGCTCGTCGCGGCGGCGGCGCTCCTCGGCGCCGCCGGCGGGCTCATCGACGCAGGCATGAACGCGCACGCCGCGCTGCACCACGGCAGCCGCGCCATAAACCTGCTGCACGCCAGCTTCGGCCTCGGAGCAACCCTCGGGCCGCTGGTCATGACGTTCGTGCTGGCGGCAGCCGGATCGTGGCGAGCCGGATACGCCATCCTGTCCGTCGTCCAGGCCGGGCTTGCGATGGAGTTCTGGCGAACCCGGAGGCGGTGGGTGGTTGCCGACGGTTCTCACCGACGGCCCGAGCCTGCGCCCGGGCGGCCGATCCTGGTGCTGAGCCTCATCGTCTTCTTCGTCTACACCGGAGTCGAGGTAGCCGCCGGGCAGTGGGCGTATACGCTGCTGACCGAATCGAGGGATTTTGCCCCGGTCCTGGCAGGGCTCCTCGTCACCGGCTACTGGGGGAGCTTCACTGCCGGACGCCTGGCGGTAGCGGGATTAGGCGATGGGGCTCAACCGGAGCGGCTGGTGAGAGCCGGGATGCTCGCCGCCCTCGTCGGCGTCACGCTGCTGTGGTGGAACCCGCTCGATTGGATCGGGGCCGCCGGGCTCCTGATCGTCGGGTTCAGCCTGGCGCCGATCTTCCCGCTGCTCACCCTGCTCACGCCCGGCCGCCTCGGCGCAGCTTTCACCCCCACCGCCATCGGCTACCAGCTTGCCGCCGCCTCCCTCGGGGCAGCCGCCATCCCCGGCGCCATCGGGGTTTCGGTCAATCGCTACGGTCTCGAGTCGATCGGGCCCGCCCTGGTGGTGGCGGCCGTTGCACTCGTCCTCGGGGGAGCGGCTCTGACGCTCGGGGCACAGGAACCGGTCTAACCGGCATCCACTACTGCGCCGGGAGCACGGATTCGGCAACCCGGAGCCGGGCGGCTACTACCGTTGCCGCACCATGCCCGAATTTCAGTGGCCTTCCGTGCTCGACCCGCTCATGGCCGGCACCGACCTCACCCGCAACCAGGCCCATGCCGCCATGTCGGCAGTCATGGGCGGGGAGGCAACCGACGCCCAGATCGCGGCATTCATCGTCTCGCTGCGAGCCAAGGGCGAAACGGCGGAAGAGATGACCGGTCTTGTAGATGCCATGTACGAGGCGGCCCTCACCGTCGAGGTGGGTGAGCCGGTTGTCGATGTCGTGGGCACCGGCGGTGACCAGGCCGGAACCTTCAACATCTCGACAACGGCCGCTTTCGTCGTGGCCGGGGCGGGGGCCAAGGTCGCCAAACACGGGAACCGGGCAGCCTCGTCCCAAACCGGGTCGGCGGATTTGCTCGAAGCACTCGGGTTCGACCTCGAGCTCGCCCCCGATTCGACGGTTCGGATGGTCAAGGAGGCCGGATTCGGCTTCTTCTTCGCCCCGCGTTACCACCCGGCGATGCGCCACGCCGCGCCGGTTCGCAAAGAGCTCGGGATCAGAACGGTGTTCAACTTCCTCGGTCCGCTGTGCAACCCGGCGGGAGCCAAGCACATGTCGGTTGGGACGTCTGACCCGGCTATGGCCGCGCTCATGATCGAAGTGCTGCGAAATCGCGGCACGACCTCTGCTTTCGTGTTCTACGGCGAGGACGGGCTCGACGAGCTGACGACGACCGGCCCGTCCTACATCTACCGACTACGAGACGGTGAGATCACCCACGCCGAGTGGACCCCGGAGGACTTCGGAGTGGAGAGGGCGACAATCGGGGACCTGAAAGGGGGGAGTGCCGCCGACAACCTGGCCATCACCCGCTCCGTTCTCAGCGGCGATCATGGTCCCAAGCGTGACATCGTGCTGGTCAACGCCGCCCCCGGCATCGTTGCAGCCGGCCTGGTCAACGGTTTCACCGAAGCCATGGGCCTGGCGGCGCAATCCATCGACTCGGGAGCGGCCCTGGCGGTGCTGGAAGGCGCGGCCAAGCTGAGCAGGCAGCTCAGCTAGCCTCGCCGCCGTCCTTGTAGTTCCCGTCCTCGGGAACCCGGTACTCCTCGTCATGCTTGATGAGCATGAAATCGGAGTGGAATTCGTTCCCCTCCCAGGCGCCTTCGACCACGACGCCGATGTTCTCCTGGAACAGCTGAGGCGCGGATCTCGTATGGACCACGGTCACCACGATGTCGGCCGCGGCCGGGTCCTGTGCGTCGAACCGTACGCCTTCGTCCAGCTGCATGACGGACCCCGGGACAACCACCCCCGACAGCCGGAATCGCCTGCCGTCGGCGAAATCGGCCCTGGCGTCAATGGCCTCCGTGGGTGTCATGTAATAGACGAAGCTGTCATTCAACGTGAACGTCAGCACCAGTCCACCCAGAACGATGAGGATGCCGATGGCGGGTATGAGAAAGGCCCGATATCTCATGACAGCTGATCCAGCTCGCGGCGGACGCGCCGCGTCCGAAGCCCCAGCCAGGCGATGAAGGCGACCATGCCACCGAGGATAATGGTGTAGGCGACCGCCACGTACCACCAGGCGTTGTCTACTTGGGCACCGACGAGATCAATCACGCTGGAGGGCCCTTGCGAGGGAGGGAGCGGTGATTCCGGCGCCGGCCACGTCGGGGCTCGCCTCGAAGCGTTTGACCTCGAGTTCCTCCTCCAGGCGGGCGAGTTCCAACCGCCGGCGCAGGATGGCCGCATAGACAAAGGTGAAGGCAAGAACGCCCAGCAACAGGGTGATCCGCAGGGGGGTGTCGATGCTGTTGCGGCTCGACGCCTGGTGGAGGCTCCGCCACCAGTCGACCGAGTAATAGACGATCGGAATCTGGACCGCCGCCACGATTCCCATGATTGCTGCACGCTGGGCCCGCTGCACCGGGTCGATGACCGCCCTGCGCAGCGCCAGGTACCCGAGATAGACGAAGAACAGGAGAGCGGTGGTGACCAGCCTGGGCTCCCAGGTCCAGAATTGTCCCCACACCGGCCGGGCCCAGATCATCCCCGCCAGTATGGCGAGACCGGTGAAGACGACCCCGATCTCGGCCGACGAGGCCGCCAGCCGGTCCCATCGGCGGTTGCGGGTACGCAGCCACGCCACCGAGCCGATCATGGTCACGACGAAGGCGAGAAAGGCGAGCCAGGCGCTGGGGACGTGAACATACATGATGCGCTGGACGTCACCCTGGACGACATCGGCCTCGACGGTGAACGACCTGGCGACGCTCCCAGCCACGACCACAACCGCCAGGCTCTCCAGCCAGTAGCGGCGCAAGTGGGTCATGTCACAGCCTCCTCCATCGGTCCCGATGCCAGCACCCCCGACACTGCCAGGGCCAGGTCAACCGATACCAGCAGGACCAGCCATGGAACGATACTCCCTCCGAGCTGCAAACCCTCGAAAGCCTGAGTAGCCCCGAGCAGCAGGGGGAGCGCCAGAGGAACGACCAGCAGCGGGGTCAGGGACGTACGGGTGCCGAGGCTGGTGGTGACCCCGCCGGCGATGGTCCCGAGCAGCCCCATCCCGACGGCGACCAGGGGCAGGATGAGGAACAGCCATGGCCAGCCTCTGAGGTCCGGGTTGTACAGCGCCACGAGAACCGGGCCCAACGCCACTTCGAAGAGGAGCACGAGGAGGGACGTGGCGATGGTGGCACCGGCGAAACGAGCAGCCGGGTCGATCCCGAGCAGCCGAACCAGGTCACGCTGTGGCCCGCCGTCCACAGCGCTCTTGCGCAGGATGACGAGGATCCCGAACAGCAGCACCACGATCCAGTACAGGCCGGGGCCGAGGTCGCTGAGCAGCGGGGCGTCGGTTCCGATCGCGAGCGGGATCATGATGAGGGCCGCCGCACCGAAGGGGGCGGTCATGAGGGCCACCTCGGCGGTGCGGGACTCCACCTGTAGATCCTTGCGGGCGATCTCGTACACCTGCCGCCAGAACGTCATGAGGCCGCCTCCAGCGTCCCGTCGGTGATTTGCACCGATCGGTCCACATTCAGGCGATCCGGCTCGTGGCTGACCAGCACGACCGCACCCCCGGCCGTCACGACCTGGTGGGCGATGCCGTCGACCAAGCCGATGGCCTCGGCGTCGAGCCCGGCGTGAGCCTCGTCCAGGAGCAGCAACGAAGGCTCGATGATGAGGGCCCGGGCAAGTTCGGCCCGGCGCAACATGCCCTTGGAGCTCTGGTCGGCCCGTCTCGCGGATGCGCCCGCCAAACCGACCATGGCCAGGGCTTCGTCGGCGACATCGACGGGGTGCCCGGTGAGGCGGGCAACGAAGCGGGTGTTCTCGCCGAGCGTGAGCTCCGGATAGAGCCCGGGCAGATGTCCGACCATCACGATCCGGTGCCGTACATCGTAGACGGCGTCTGTGCCCAGTTCGGCCCCCAGCACGACGCCGGAACCACTCGTGGGCCGCAGCAGGGTGGCGATGATTCGGAGCAGCGTGGTCTTTCCCGAGCCATTGGGGCCGAGCAGCCCGACCTTCTCGCCGGGCTCGAGCTCGAATTTGGCCTGGCGAAGGATAAGCGTGTTGCCGATGCGGAGGCCGACGTTCTCGAGGGAAACGAGCGAATTTGCGTTCACCTTTGAGAGTGTACGGAGAGTTTGGGCGGGGCGGGTGCCGGGGCCGGTCAAGCCGGTGCCGGCCCCCGATCGACCGGTAGGTTTGCGCTGTGCCAGGCGATCAGACCTCCCGAGAGGTTGTAGACCCGCTCGAAATCCGCCTGGTTGATGAGGGCGTGGGTGGCGTGGGCCGAGCGGTTGCCGGATCGGCACTGCAGGATGATGTCGACATCCCGGGGGAGATCCTCGAACCACTCCTGTATCTGTGACAGCGGCTTGAAGTCGGCGCCGGGGATTCGCATTGCCTGCCACTCGTCCACCTCCCGGATGTCTATGAGCAGCGCACCCTCCTCGATCATCGAAGCAGCCTCGGAGGCGGTCACCGCAGGGACTTCGGGCTGGGGCGGCTGGAACATGGCGGGTCACTGTAGCGGCGACGGGCCGGGGAGGGTACCGGCCGACCGGCCAAAGCGCAGCGACCAGCCGGCCAGCCCACCACCTATGACGGCGGCGGCCGCGTACCACCACACCGGGCCGGCGAGCAGGGCTGGGCGAATGGGCTCGGTTGCCAGGCGGCTGAGCCCGGCAGCCGCCAGCGCCAAACCGGTCACCATCCCCGCCGGCGGATCGCGCAGCCACAGCCGGAAGAGGGCCCAGGCCGCCATCGCCAGCAGCAGGGCTGTGTAGAGCTCGACGGGGTGGCGGGTGATCTCGCTTCCCGGCTGTCCCCATGCCCACGGGAGCGACGCAGGCGTGCCGAGGCAGGCACCGCGGAACACACATCCGGCATGCCATCCGGCTACACCGAAGAGGGCGGCGGGGGCGAGGCCATCCAGCTGCTCGAACCGCGTGCGACGCGCCATCCAGGCTGCGGTTGCCAGGGATCCGGCGGTAGCCGCCACAGTGTCCACCCCGGCCCGGACCAGAATCAGGTCGCCCGGATGGCTGAAGGGATTGACGCCACTCCGGGCGATCGCAACGAGGCGGCCGACCGCCAGCCCGACGAGGGCTGCGGTGAGCGCGATCTCCCACAGGTCGCGCACGCACAGCCGGGCGTCCCGGCGGCCCATCCACCACAGGGCGCCGTAGAGCGCCCCCGCCCCGGAAAGGGCCGCCCACAGCAGGGTGAACTCCATCAGCCGCTTCTCCTGATGATCTCGTCGATGTTCAGGGCGAGGGTTCGCTCGTCGATCACGCCGAAGTGGAGCTCCACGAGCTCGCCTCCTGCGGCATAGAACAGGGTGAGGGGGACCCCTCCCGCTCCGAGAGAGCCCTGCGCTGCCCCCGACGGGTCGGCGTAGTGAGTGAACACGGTGAGCTCGAACTCGTTGAGAAAGGCCCGGGCGGAATCCTGGCCGTCGCGGACGTTCAGACCGACGAACCGGACCTCGGTGCCGAACGCATCGTGGGCGGCACGCAGCAGGGGGGCCTCTGAGCGGCACGGGATGCACCAGGATGCCCACACGTTGATGATGAGGGGATGGTCGGTCCCGGCGATCAAGTCCTGCAACTCGTCGGCGGACGTCTCGGGCAGTGGTGGAACGTCGCCGACGCCGCCTCCGGAAGCGCAGGCACCGACGATGACCATCCCGGCTACGAAGAGGAGAAGGCGGCGCATGCCGACAAGTAGACCACGACGGCGGCCCTAGCCGGCGATCTCAAGGCGCGAGGCCGAATACCGCCGCGTGACCGGAGCCGGCGAGTAGCCTCCCGGTCCGATGACAACTGCCGAACTCCTCACTGTTGCGGAGGTGCTGGAGCGCTACTCCGACGGCCCCCAGACCGGGGTGTTCACCGACGGCGGGTCGGTCCCCAATCCCGGGCCGGGAGGCTGGGGGGCGGTGTACGTCGTGAGCGGCGAGATCGTCGAGTATGCGCACGGCCACGACCCCGATACCACCAACAACCGGATGGAGCTGGTTGCGCTCATTCGGGGGTGTGATCTCGTGCCGGAAGGGACGCCGACCACGGTGTACAGCGACTCGAATCTGGCGGTGAAGTCGATGAACGAGTGGGCCGCCGGCTGGGAGCGCCGCGGTTGGAAACGCAAGACCGGTCCCATCAAGAACCTGCCGCTCGTCAAAGAGCTCTACTACAAGCTGCAGTCCCGGCCCGAGCTCACCCTGCGCTGGATCCGTGCTCACGACGGGTCGCTGTGGAACGAGTACGCCGATTCGCTCGCAAACGCCTGGCGCCGTCCCGAGCTGTAGCACCGACGAAAGCCCCGGGCCCGGCCCGATCCCACCGCGGCCCACACCCGGTACCTGCGGTGAGCGGGAAGCATTGCGGGCGATCACCGGTTGAATGGCAGCACGCACGCCCGATGGGACGTAACCTGAAAGTGCCCGTGGACTACCAATACGCCCAATTCCTGGACGGGCGTGGGAGTGTTGCCACCGATGTCGGAGGCAAGGCCTCCTCGCTCGACCGGCTCGTGGCGGACGGCTTTCCCGTCCCGCGCGCGGCCGTGATCCATGCTCGCGCCTACCGGGCCTTTGTGCGGGAGGCGGGCCTCGAGCCATTCTTGAAGGAGCTGCAGCACGGGCCGCTGCCTTCCGCCGACGAGATCGCCGCCGACCGCACCCGGGTGGAGGCCGAATTCCTCGAACCCGAGATGTCACCCGAGCTGGAGGACGAGATGCGGGCGCTGGTCGGCGAGTTCCTCTCGGACGGGCCGATCGCAGTTCGTTCCTCGGCAACGGCCGAGGACATGGTCACTGCCTCCTTCGCCGGACAGTATGAGACGTTCCTGGGGATCCGGACCGCCGAAGAGGCGCTGGTGGCGGTCCGGCGCTGCTGGGCCTCGCTCTGGTCGCCGCAGGTGCGCAGCTATCGACGCCGGGAGCACATCGCCGAGGACGACCTGGCGATGGCGGTCATCATCCAGTCGATGGCACGAGCTATCTGGGCCGGCGTCATGTTCACCCGCGATCCGCAAGGATCCGCCCTCGACATCAAGGTGGAGGCGGTTCCCGGCCTGGGTGACGACCTCGTCTCGGGACGGGTGACACCACACAGCTTTGTGATCGATCGGCGCAGCCTGGCCATTCGTGCCCGGGGAGAGAGAAGCCAGCTCGATTTCCTCGAGGACCTGGCCCGGCTTGGTCGGCGGATCGAGAACCGGGCAGGCTCGCCCCAGGACATCGAGTGGGCGATGACGGCCGGAGGGCTGCGGGTGCTGCAAGCGCGGCCGATAACGGTCGCCAGGCCGCTGGCCGTGCACGACGACGGCTTCGATACCCGCGGGAGCGGTCACGACGAGCACACTCCGCGGGGCGTATCGGAGATGCTGCCTGGGGTCGTGCCCCCTCTGCTGTGGACGATCAACGCTCCCATGTTGGAGGATGCATTCCGGTCGCTGTTCGCGAAGATCGGGGTGCCGAGTGCAGGAGTCGGCAGGCGGGTCGTGGGTCGGTTCCGGGGACGGGCCACCCTCAATTTGAGCGTCCTGCGAGAGGCGGCCTCAGCTCTGCCCGGTGGCTCCGGCGAAGAGGTTGAACGCCAGTACCTGGGCCACGTCCTCGACCATGACCACGATCACGAGGTCCCGGAAGCCCGGGGTGGAGTGGTTGCCCGGCTGATGGGCGCGTTTCGCAACTGGCGGGCCAATCGCCTGCTGGCCGACGAGGTGCAGCTCATCCGGCACGCAGTCCACGGAATCGTCCAGCTCGATATCGACCTGGGCCGGCTGCCCGCCGAGCGATTGCTCCGCTACCGGTCTCGTATTCGGGACCTTGCCTGGCGCATCTACGCCACCGAAGTAGCCGCTTCCAGTGCCGCCGCCGGTGCGTATCGGGCGCTCGAAGTTCAGATCGGCCGCTGGCTGGGTGAAGACGAGGGCGTCCAGTGGGCGCAGCGCTTGACGGCCGGCACCCTGGCCGAGTCCTCGGTCGGAGCCGGGCGAGTCAACCGGCTGCGAATGATCTATGAAAGCCACGCGACAGGGACTCCTGCCCTGCAATCAGCGCTCCGGGAGGGGGGATCCGAGCCGCGCGCCCGCATTGAGGCACTCGGGGTGCGCGGCCTCGCGTTCCTCGAAGAGGTCGACCATTGCGTCAGGGGATTCGGCGCCCAGGCCGTGTACGCCGGGCGCACGTGGAGCGAGGACATGGTCGGCGTTTGGAGCCAGCTGAGCTCGTTTGCCAGAAAACGGGACCCGGCCGAGAACGGTGGTGACAGCCTGGCCGAGCTCATCGGCATTCTCAAAGGCTCCCGGCGCTGGCAACTGAAGCGGGTCATCACCGGCCAGCTCATCGACATGCGTCTCCGCATGCTGCGGCGCATGGTCGAGGAAGCGACGCTCTTTCTGCGTTGTCGCGAGGACGCCAAGTCGTCGCTGCTGGTGCTGGGCGGCGCCGAGCGCCGGGCCATCTTCGAGATGGCCGATCGGCTGGTGGCGTCCGGTCATCTGAGCTTCATGGGCGACGTCGAGCTGCTGTCGGACGGTGAGCTCGAGCAGATGCTGCAGGGAGCCGAACCCGTGTTTGGCCAAGAGCTGGAGCGCCGGCGGCGAGCCGTCGCGAGGGCGCGTGATGCCGGGCCCCTGCCCGAAGTGTTTCAGGGCGATCCCGACTCGGTCGGTCCATCAGAGGTGCCGACCGGGCCGGTCATGCAGGGTTGGGCGGCGAGTCCGGGCGTTGCCCGCGGCAAGGCACGAGTCCTGGGCTCACTCGAGGCCGGTACCGCGTTGGAACCAGGTGAGATCATCGTGGCCCACAGCACCGATCCATCCTGGACCCCGCTCTTCCTGGTTGCCGGCGGCATCGTGCTGGAAGAGGGAGGCCCTCTGTCACATGCGGCGATCGTCGCCCGCGAGTTCGGGCTCCCTGCGGTGCTCAATGTCTCGGATGCCACCCAGGCCATAGCCACCGGCGAAGACCTCGTTGTCGACGGAACCACCGGCGCGGTGCGCCGGATCGCTCAGCAGCAATCGGCCGGTGAAGACCGTGGCTGATCCGAGACGCGACCCGGTGGTCGACGACCGGTTGCACGTGTTCGTTCCGGCGCTCATGGGGGTGGGAATGATCGTGTCCGGCATCCTCGTGATCGCCGACTGGATAACCGGCATGCTCCCGAACGGACGCGTCCGCCGCAAGCAAGAGATCGCAACCGGGGCCAAGGGCGTGGTCGTGAGCGTTGCCCAGGCGGCAGGCCACGATGTGCTCGGTCCCGACTTCCGTTCACGTGAATGGCGCTCGCGGTGGGCATACCTGGCCGGCGTGCTGTTCTCCGCCGGGATCGGTGGGGTGGCGCTGCTCGCCGGACTGCTCGCATACAACGACGACGCCGGCCTCTTCTACCGCAACCCCTGGATGGTGGGCCTGGGCGTCGGCACCGCCGCGGTGGTGGGGCTGCTCGGCCTGCAGTTGCTCTTCTTCGCCGTGGTCTACCGGCGATCGTTCTCGGCGGCACATGTGCTGGTCGAGACGACATGGTTCGGGCGCTTGAAGCCGCCGCCGGAAGAGCCGGCCGAGTTTGCGCGCTCATTGCATTTGATCGGACGAGAGGGGAACCCATGAAACGGCAGCTATCGGTGGCGGCGCTCATTGGGCTGCTCGGACTGTTGAGCTTCCTGGTGTACACCGGCGTATACATCTTCGTGTACCTGTTCCGTGCCTTCCGGATCACCCAGCCCGTCGACGGGCAGGTGGTGCAGATCTGGCACGGCGACCCGTTCGTACGTGCCGTTCTCATTGCCATCCTGTTCCTCATCGGCCTGGTCGCGTTGCTGTGGGTGGGCATCACCCGCGGCAACATCGTCTCCCGGGGCCAACAGGTCCGCTTTCGCTCCGATCTGTGGGCCTGGCTCGTCGACCAGGGCGAGTTGACCAACGAAGCGCCGGAACGGGTAGCCGAGCGGGCGGTCTCGTCCTATCGAGCGAGGCTGGAAGGCGTCAGCGAGGGATAGCCCGTGCCGCGCTCCCTGCGGGAGGCCTGCTCCCCGCAGCCGACGGCGAGGTGCGGGCTCTCTACGCCGCCGGTTCACCGGGCCGCGTTGCGCTGATCAGGCGGTGCAGCAGCTTCGGGCCTGATGGAATCCGTGGCCCTCGAGGGCATGGTAGGTGGCAACCACCAGCACGGTTCCCAACAGCAGCCCGGCGAACACGTCGGTGGTCCAATGAACGTCCAGGTACACCCGCGAGGCGGCGACAGACAGGATCACGGCCGCCGATCCGAAGAACGCTGCCGTGCGGGCAAGGCGGCTGGACGTGGCCTCCCACACCACCAGCGGGACCAGGCCGTAGAAGCCGACCGAGGCGAGCACGTGGCCGGAGGGAAACGAGGGGCCGTTGCCGGGCAGGAGCTGGTCGAGGTCGGGGCGGACCCGGCCCACCAGCTGCTTGAACAGAACCTCGAACAGCGGATTGATCGCAATGGCGGCGATGATCACGACCAGGGTCGTCGTGCAGCGCTTGGTGACTCGCGCCCAAATGGCGAGGCCCAGCGCCAGCACCCCGATCACGTACCGGGTGCCGAGCTCGGTCAACAGCACCATGGTGGTGTTGAGCCATCCGGTGCGCACGTCCATGGTGCCCGCCTGGACTGCCGTGTCGACCTTCAGCAGCAGGGTCTCGCCTGCTACCGCCGCGATCGCCAGGACGAGGAAGATGGCGATGCAGACGTAGACGAGCAGGCGGGGGCGTCGGTGG
>JBFKDW010000065.1:0-18081 GCA_041619515.1 Acidimicrobiia bacterium | reverse complement strand
TCCCCGGCCTCGAGCAGCCACGCCTGCGACAACTCATCTACGACCGAGCCGAACACGGCCGCACCGTCATCGTATTCCTGTGCCGAGCCCCATCGGGGGGTGCCGTCTGCGTCGTCGAAGGGGAACAGCGTGAGCCGAGTGCCGACCACAGATCGCCCAACCGGATCGCACTCCAGCACCAGCATGGCCAGAGCGGAGCCCACAACCTCACCCTGGCCCGGTTCGCTGCTGCGAGCGGTGGTGGTCGCCAGATACACCACGGTGTCGGCCGCGGCGATCGGCCCAACCAGACCCAGGTTGCGGCGCTGCGCCGATGACTCCGGGGCGTGAACGGTGATGAGCCACGCGCCCTGCCGGCCCCCAACCGTGGTTTCCGGGAAGCTTGCCCCGGCAGCGATTGCTCTCCGGACCGGGTCGAGGATGACCTCGTAGTCGTACTCAACCGTCATGGGAACGACCGCACTGGGCCTATGACCTCCTTTGAGGGAACCGTTCAGCCCGAACCTACCCACGGAAACCACAAGAGGCCAGCTAGGCGGCTCGACTCCTTCCTCAGGATGCCTCGGTAGCACCCCCACCTCCTGCGCGGGGAATATGATGGGAACGAGTGGGGGCGCGGATGTCCAATCACCACGAACGGCTCGAAGATCACCTCAAGCTGGCACGGATGTGTGCCGGCAAGACCAAGATCATGGGCACGGACCGGAATGACTTCCGGCGGGCCCGCCTGGTCCTCAGTCATGCCATCGAGGAGATGCGAGAAGAGGACCGCATCAACCCGCAGGGCCTCAACGAACAGATCGTGCTCGAGTACGCGCTGTCCTGGCTCGAAGACCCCGACATCCACCGTTTGCGTGCTGCGGACCGGGCGTGGGACGTGATGGCAGAGCATTTCCCCGACCTCGATGCCGCCCTCGATGCCGAGGTGTTGCAGCTGCTCGGGAAGATTCATCGAAGGCGATGGGATATCTCAGCCCAGTCTCGCGACCTCCGACGCGCCGTCTACTTCTACCAGCTCGGACACACCGCTCGGGCCAGTGACCGCTACACGCAGGGTCTGAACGGATTCCACGCCGCGTTGCTGATGGTGGATCTCGCCCGCCTCGAAGAGCGTGCGGTCTACTACCTGGAGGGCGACACCGACTACTCGAGCCGCGTGCCACCGATCAATCAGTTCTCAGATGATCCAAGGGCCGGCTCCTACGTCGATCGGCTCAGGGGCTTGACGTCGCTCGAGCTCAGGCGCACTGCTCGAGGGCTTTTCCTCAGCTCATACGAGATCTTGTCCGGCGAGGCCAGCCGCCCGGACCGAGAGAACAAATGGGCGGTCAACACCGCCACCGCAGCCGCCCTGTTCGGCCTTCGTCGGTACGACGAGGCGGCCCGCTACGCCGACCGAGCCAGCAAACAAGCAGTCGATGGATCCACCGCTCCGGACGAGCAGGAGCTACAGGGTTGGGCCCACGAGTTCGTGGCAATGGCGCGCCAGCGTGGCATCCGCCCCGACGCGGAGTCGGTGCGAGACGCATTGGAACACCACCGCGATACTCACCAGGCCCCCGACACGGATTTGGATCCCACCACCGAAGCGGCACTCGAGCGACTGATCGCCCTGGAGAGCCAAGCAGTCGACCACCCCGATGAGGACTCATCTCCTGCCCCCATCGAGGTCGTGACAGACGAATTCCCGTTCGAGAGCGTGGCAGCGACGCGCAATGCCTTGATCAGAGCCGAGCAAGCCAAGGTATTCAAAGTCGTCGATGAGCTTCTCTACGACGTCGATCGTGATGCCGTCGTCAACGCCTTCAAGGGGAAGCTGGGTGTGGCGCTCTCCGGCGGCGGCTTTCGGGCATCGCTGTACCACGTGGGGGTGCTCGCCGCCCTCGCCGAGCTCGGCCTGCTGCGTGACGTCCAGGTTCTCTCGTGTGTTTCGGGCGGCTCGATCACCGGCGCTTGCTACTACCTGCTCGCCAAGCAACTCTTGTCCACCAAGCTCGATGCGGTGCCCGAAGGCGTCGAGGCACCAGTGATTTCGAACGATGATTACGTACAACTCGTCAAGCAACTCGTCACCGACATGACGGAGGCGGCAGGCCATGATCTACGCGGCCGGCTGTTTCTTCGTCCCGGCTCAAACCTTCAGTTCTTGCTCAACTATTCGCCCTCGCAGCGCCTCGGGGACCTGATAGCCGACAATGTCCTCCCCAAGGTGCGATCTGCCCCCGGGGCGAAGAAGCGGCCGGCCACGCATTTGAGCGACCTGGCGATCTACCCACTCACTCACGACCAAGAAAGCGGCGAGCTCACCAATGATCCCAACTTTCGGCCTCGGAGAATGAACTGGACACGCTCCGCGAAAGTGCCGGTCCTGATCATGAATGCCACCGCCTTGAACACCGGACACAACTGGCAGCTCACCGCCCTCTATATGGGAGAGCCACCGGCGTCGGTCGATCCGGAGATCGATGCGGTGCCTCGCTTGCGGCGGATGTACTTCGACCCTGCGCTTCTTCCCAGCGAGCTTCAGCTCCGGCGAGCACTGGTCGCTCCGCGGCGAACTGCCAGCGTTGCCCTCGAGAGGTCCAGGCGGTGGGCAGGGTGGCGTCCACGCTCGGGAGGCGCATCGGCCGAGGATGTCGACGAGGGCTCACTCACTGCCGACGAACGTGAACGGCTGAAAGATCTCTTGGCAGAAATCCAGGAGGAGGACCCCCGGCCCCAGGTCGCAGGCGAGCCGATCAAGGTGGGTCACGCAGTGGCGGCCTCGGCTGCGGTCCCCGGTGTCTTCGACCCGCTGCCACTGGATACGGGGCCGGCGGATCTGACGATCAAACTGCTCGACGGAGGGGTCGTCGACAACCAGGGGATAACCGGACTCACCGAACAGAACTGTGATTTGCTGCTGATCAGCGATGCCAGTGGCCAGCTGTCGCCCCAGCCCCGCCCTCGCGGTGGATTCTCGCCTGCTATGCGATCGAGCCTCATCAGCCTTCAGCGCATTCGGGCAGCCCAGTACGACGATCTCAAGAAACAGCGACGCAGCCAACAGATCAGAGACTTCACGTTCGTGCATCTCGCCCGTGACGTCAAGCCGCCGGTCGACGGCGATTCCGGCGCCTACTACGAGGAGCTGACCGAAATCCGCAAGCTAGAGGGCAACACCGAATACGGCGTGGACCGACGGATCCAAAGCGCGCTGGCGGAAATGCGGACCGATCTCGATTCCTTTTCCGAGCTGGAGGCGTACTCGTTGATGACGAGCGGATATCTGACAACCCGTTTCGAGCTGGGCAAAGGCATGGGGCCCTTCCGCTTCCCCACCGATAGCGACGGCTGGATCGACGAGGCGGAGTTCCCATCCCTCGACTGGGAGTTCCTCAAGGCCCGCGACCTCATCGGCAAGAGTGCCGATCCCACGCAGGAACCCGACCTGGCTCGACGCCAGAAGCGAGCTCGCCGCCACCTCGAAGCCTCCCGGCGGCGGTTCTTTCGATCGGTCCCCAAGCCCGTGGCGCAGGTCCTGCCGCTGGTGCTGGCTCTGGCCTTCGTGGTCGGCCTGGCGATACTGGCGGGCCGTCCCGGCCGCTTGCTCCCCACCGTCGTCCTGATCGTGACGGCCGCCGTCGTCGCCTTTGCCACGCTGATGGTGTGGGTGGTCGGCCTTGGTGGCGCCAACAAGACATCCCTCTCCGGGGCGCTGGCAAAGGTGCTCATCTTCATCGCGAGCATCGTGGCGATGGTGGCGTCGTGGCTCTACTTCGGGATCAGGTGGCTCATCCGGTACCGCCGCGGCCGCATCAAGCGATACCTCCCGTGAGATAGCGAGCAGGCTGCTGTCGTCACAAACGGCGACCCACCCCTCCCCTTGTCACTCTTCACGCCTCGCACCCTCGGCTGTCTTGAGTCCTCATCCGGACGCAGGCGCCGGTGCGTATACGAGGTGTCACCCCACGCCGGGGTGGCCAAGTCGAAAGGGAGACATCATGGACCAGAACGCAACCACCTTCACCGATCTCGGGCGCGAGATGTGGTCGTACCTGACCGGCAAAGAGGCGGTCATCAACTACAAGTTCGACGACATGAACATCGACGTGCCGAGCGCCACTGCCGCCGACGCCCCGGCTGCCCGGTGGCGCATCAACGGGACACTCAGCATCTCGACCTCCGATCGCGATCAGTGGGCCGCCGCCCAGTCGTGACGGCTGAGCCACGGCTCACAGTTGACATTCACGGCGAGCTGACAGCCGAAACCAATGGTGTCGCCACCAGGGTGATCGGCAGCGGCTCGCTCGTGCATTGGGATCTCGTCGATTCCGCCCGGCTAGCCCGGGGCGCCAATCTCCCCGGTCGTGCCGTCGTCCGCCGGCTGGCGCGTAGGCTCGCCCCGCTCGGGGTGACGGTGGCGATAACCGAAGGCGACCGGCCCCTCTTGGAACTGGGGGCGGTCCGCTCACGATTGGGAGCAGTCACCTTCGGCTCCACGGCGGTGCGACCCCGATCGCTGTGGCGACTCGGTCGCCTGGCCTGGAAGGGACGCCGCTGACGTCGTGGGTCCCTGCGAGACTCGACACTCCCCACGCCAGGGCCATGAGTTGCATACTGACGATCGCGCATCCAACCTCCCACTAGTTTCCGCTTCGGGTGAGCAAGCATGACGTCCGTCAACGACGAGATCCGAGAAGAGATAGCCGGCCTGTTCGTGGGCGACCGCACGCTCGGCGATTCGCTGGCGCCGCCTCTGTTGTTCGTGGCGGTCAACGCCGTATCGAGCCTCGGCATGGCTGCTGGGGTTGCCATCGCCTCCGGAGTGCTGGTGGCGTTGTGGCGGGTTCGCAAGGGCCAGCAGGTCATCTACGCACTTGCCGGGATCGGTGCCGTCGGGTTCGCCGCCTTTCTCGCACTGCGCTCCGGCCGGGCCGAGAGCTACTTCCTCCCCGGGATCGTGTCGGCCCTCGCCTATGCCGGGGGGACCCTCGTCTCGATCCTGGTCAAGCGGCCGCTCACCGGATGGACCAGCCGGCTGTATCGGAGATGGCCGCTCGACTGGTATTGGCGAGACGACGTGCGGCCCGCCTACAGCCGCGTCTCGTGGCTGTGGTTTTGGTATTTCGCGATCCGCGGTGGCGTGTCGGCCTGGCTGTTCGTGGTGGAACAGCCCGAGATACTGGCGGTGTGGAAAACCCTCACCTCCTGGCCGACCATCCTGCCGCTCCTCTACCTGAGCTACCGGGTCGGCATCGCCCGGCGCAACGCCCTCGGCGGCCCCAGCGTCGAAGAGCACCTGGCGGGTGCAGAGCCACCCTTTGTGGGCGGCCAACGTCGCTTCTAGCCGAGTCGGTACGGCGAGCTTTCACGTGGTGGGGTGATCCGCCAGCCAGGCTCGAAGCAGCTCGACGTTGGCCTGGTGCTCTTCGAAGGTGACGGCGTAGCGGGTCTCGCCCGAATGCAGGTCGATGGTCACGTAGAACCACCAGTCGCCGGGGGGCGGGGCCAGGAAGGCATCGATGGAGGCTTCGTCGGGAGAGCAGATGGGCGTGGGCGGCAGGCCGTTGTGCCGGTAGGAGTTGTACGGCTGGTCGGATGCGCGCTCCTCCCGGGTGGTGAAGATCCGGTCCTCGGCTACCGGGTACAGGATGATGGAATCCATCTGCAGGGGGCCGCCGCCGACCAGCCGGTTGGTGAGCACCCGGGCCACGCCGGGCTTCTCGTTCTGGTTGTAGGTCTCCTTCTCGATCACCGAGGCGGCGGTCAGCACCCGGTGCCATCGATCCCGGGGAACCTGCCGCACTTGGAGTTGTGCCACCCGCCGATCCACCATCGCCTGCACCACCTGGGCGGCGGCGCCGGCGCCCTCGGCAGGCTCATAGGTGCCGGGCGCCAGCCAACCCTCCGGGTTGTCGCCGGCTTCGGGCGGAAGCACCACCCCGGCGATCGCCTCCTCCGTTTCGGCGGCGCCGAAGCCGAAGGCGGCTGCGATGTCCGCCGCCAGGTGCTTGGTGAGCGCTCCGCCCGGAGCGACCGTGTCGGGCCCGGTGCCGGGCTTGGGCACCGGGGTGTACCCGCTCGACGGATCGGCCGGGGACAGTGAGGTGGTCGGGGCCGGCGCCGGTGCTGTAGTGGTCGTCGGCGGCGCGGCCGCCGGTGCAGTGCTCGTCGTCGCCGCCGGTGCCGAGGTGGTGGTCGAGGGGGGAGCCATGGTCGTCGAAGTGGGAGCGGGGAGCCCGGATGCCGGGGCCTGTGCGAGCGGCTCACCCGGCACCGCACCTGATTCGCCCCCGCCCCCCAACGACACGACCAGGAGCACCACGGCCAGCGCCGCCCCACCGGCCACAGTCCACGCCATACCTTTCGATCTCACCCACCAATCATGCCGCGCCGGCTGCGCTCTGCCACAGCGGAACCCCGCAGGAGGCACCAGCCCTGCGTTCGTGCATCCCATGACCCATGGAGAAGGCCGGGCGGTCATTGCGCACGAGCCTCAAGCGGCGAGCGGCGCGCTCCGATATCCGATGAGGAAAACCGCCAGGAGACCACATGACGACCGGGGCCGAACCGGGACCCAACGAGGCCGCCCGACTTGCCGAGCTGGCCGCATACAACATCCTCGACACCAAGGCCGAGCAGGCGTACGACGACATCACCTATCTGGCTTCCCAGATCTGTGGGACGCCGATCGCGCTCGTGAGCCTGATCGACACCGACCGCCAGTGGTTCAAGTCCAAGGTGGGAGTCGAGGCTGAGCAAACCAGCCGAGACCTTGCCTTCTGCGCTCACGCCATCCAGCGCCCTCAAGAGCTGTTCGTGGTGCGGGATGCCACCCAGGACGATCGGTTCTCGAGCAATCCCCTGGTGGTGACCGACCCCAACATCCGCTTCTACGCCGGGGCTCCGCTCGTGACATCGAGCGGGAACGCCCTCGGCACCCTTTGCGTGATCGATCGGGTTCCGCGCGAGCTCGCCCCCTCCGAGCGCCAATCGCTGCTGGCACTGTCGCGCATGGTGATGGCGCAGATGGACCTGCGTATCTCACGGGACCGCGCCGAGGCCGCCGATCGTATGAAGATGGTGTTCCTGGCCAACATGAGCCACGAGATCCGCACCCCGCTCAACGCCATCCTCGGGCTGTCGGAGCTGATGACCATCGAAGCGCTCGGGCCGCTCGGCAACGATGAGTACCTCGAGTACGCGTCGGACATCAACGCTTCGGGCACCCACCTGTTGAGCCTCATCAACGACATACTCGACATGTCCCGAATCGAAGCGAACGAGCTGGCGCTTGCCGAGACGATCTTCCCCGTGACCGACCCGGTGGAGACCGCCCTTCGCATGCTGGCCCTCCATGCCGACGGCAAGCACATCGCGCTTCACACGAGCCTCCCACCCGATCTGCCCGCCATCTACGCCGACGAGCGGCGCATCACCCAGGTCCTCATCAACCTCGTCACCAATGCCATCAAGTTCACGCCCGACAACGGCACGGTGACCGTGTCGGCGGCGGTTGACGCGGGCGGGGTCCGGCTCGAGGTCGCCGACACCGGCATCGGGATGACCGAGGAGGAACTGGCCACCGCCCTCACGATGTTCGGGCAGATCCACAACGACGTCGCCCAGCAGTCCGGCTCCGGGCTGGGCCTTCCCATCAGCCAGCGGCTGGTCGAGGCTCACGACGGCACCTTCCGCCTCCACTCCTCGCCGGGTGGTGGAACAACCGCGGTCATCACGCTTCCGCCCCATCGAATCGTCCCCCAGGCTGCCTGACGCCCCGGCGCAACCGGGGTCGGCCCGCATCCGGGCCCGCCACTCAGCGTCCGTGCTTCCAGTAGCCGCGCACGGTTGCGTCCGAGCGCGGCAATGCTCGCTCCTCGAACAGGAGGCGGCGGACCTGCACCAGTGACCCGGCCTCGCCCGCCACCCATATCCGGGTGCCCCGGGCGATCGGGGTGTCCCTCAGCGCCTCGATCAGGGCAGCGCCCGGGCTGGTGCCGGAATCCCGCTCCACCCAGACGATGTGAGCGGCCGGATGGTCCGGGAGGTCGATGCGAGCTTGGGGATGGGCGATTTCGATGACGACCCTCACCTCGACTGCTGCCGGGATCTCCTCCAGCAGCTGGCCGATGGCGGGGATCGCAGTCTCGTCGCCGGCCAGCAGGTACGACCCGGCAGCCCGATCGAGACGGTACCCGCGGCCCGGCCCGGAAACGGCCACCGGGTCGCCCGGCCGGGCCTGCTCGGCCCAGGCGGAGGCCGCGCCTCCCTCGTGGAGCACGATGTCGATATCTAGCTCGTGCGCATCCGGGTGGAACCGGCGCGGGGTGAACGTGCGGATCACCGGCCTCTGCCCACCGGGGAGGAGGAACTCGTTGCCGTTCCATTCGGGGATCACGAGGTCACCGGTGTCATCGGACGGGAGCAGCAGCCGGATGCTGGCAGCCGGTTCGACCAGCTCGAAGCCCTCCAGCTCGGATCCGGTTGTCGTGATCCGGACCATGAACGGGCTCAACCGGCTAACCCTTCCCACGGTCAGCGTGCGGAATGGAGGCGGCTCCCGGCGGGTGCGGGTTTCCCGTTTTCGGCTGGGATCGGTCACCCGGCAGTTCTAGCGAGCGGACGACCCAACAGGACGCACCCGGCCCGGACCGGCCCACCAGCGGGGTTTGGACACCGTGAGATTCGGGTAATCGAAGGCATCGAGAAGGAGGATCAATGGCGAACGATCATGGACCGTCCATCAAGGACGACGAACAGTACGAGGCGTTGCGCGAGCAAGGAATGAGCAAGGAGAAGGCTGCCCGCATCGCCAACTCGGACGACGCCTCCGAGAAGGGCGGGGGCCGGCCGCCGTACGAGGAATGGACCAAGGACGAGCTGTACGACCGCGCCCAGGAGCTCGACATCGACGGTCGCAGCGACATGACCAAGGACGAGCTCATCTCCGCACTGAGGGAAGGATGATCCGATGACCGATGCTCCGCTCATGACCCTGGCCGAGGCCCGGCGGGCACACAACATCGTCGCCGCCGTCGACGGGCTCGAGCGCGCCGCCACCCTGGCGGACGACCTCAGAGCGGCCGGAATCGAACCCGACCGCATCGCTCTGCTCGGCGCCTACCCGGCCGACCCCGGCGACAAGAAGGCACACGGTGCCGAGGAGATCACCGGTGACGAGTCGGATCCCCCGATCCGGCAAGGCAACGTCGCCGTCGGCGTTCACAGCGATCACCGCCGTGACATCATCACTGCCGCCAGGATCTTCGAACGCCATCCGACCCTCAGCGTCAACCGTTTCACCGGCGGAGAACGGTGACCTCGAGTCACTGCTAGGCAATCGTCCGCCATCGCGAAACACGGCCTACCCGCACGATTGGTCGCATCAGGCAGCCCCCGGCGGTCAGGTCAGCAGCGTCCGGCGATGGGGCAGGCCGGGGGCCAGTTGCCGGATGGTGCGCTGCTCGGGAGCGCCGTCGTCGGGTGGGATCGCCACCACGGCCATGTCCATACCGCCCAGCTCCGCCGCCACCTGCAAGCAGGACCCGCAGGGAAACGTGACATCACCGGCGGTGTCGGGCGCCGCCAGCGCCAATGCGACCGGGCGACCCGCTCCCTCCACCACCGCCTGGAACAGGGCGACCCGTTCGGCGCACATCGCCAGCCCGAAGACGAGGTTCTCCACCAGCGCCCCGGCGATGATGTGACCGGTCGCCGTCAGAACCGCGGCCCCGGCGTCGAAACCCGAGTACGGCACATAGGCATTGGTGCGGGCCCGGCGAGCGGCGGCTGCCAGCCGATCCAGCGTCGCATCGTCGATGTTGGCCGCCATAGGAATCCTTTCCGTCCGATGGGCACACAATGTGGGCTGCGGCAATTCGTGTCGTCGGGCCCAACCCCGTCGTCGTTCGACGTTACCGTCGATATCGTCGAGAAACCAGCCTGCGCCCGCGCCGGGTCTGCGCGCGGGGGTTGCCGGGCTCGGCTGGCCCGGCGGCAGGGTGGGCCGACCGCGATCACTCCCTCCCGGAGGCCTGGGACGATGCCAGGACGCGCCTCACTCCGGGGTCCGGGTCGTTGGCAAGGCGGGCGAGCAGCGCCCAGGCCGGCGGGCTCGACGCGGGCGCCCGCGGCCCCTTCGCCTCCAGGGCAAATGGATCCTCCCCGAAGTCCGGCACGGCGGCCTGCAGATGCCGGACGACACCCGCTACCGCCACCCGCACCTGCGCCTCCGGCCGCCGAGCCGCCGCCTCCAGGACGGGGAGTGACCCGAGGTCGGCGATCCGTCCCGCCAGATAGGCAGCTTTCGAGGCCAACAGGGGGTCACCGGTCTCGACCAGGGAGGCGAGCCCGTCCAGAGCACCGGGGGCAAGCGTGGCAAGCGAGTCGTAGTCGGGCTCGTCGTCCTGGAGTGCGGCCGCCAGATCGACGGCTTCGAATGTTGGGAGCCTGCGAGGGCTCTCATCCTTGAACGACGATTCCGGGGCACCCGGCATGTCGCCCCGGATGATTCGGGCCTCGTCCGGCGTGAGCACGGGGACCGGATCGATGTGCAGCGTCGGGGTGTGCATGATTCGGTGTTCGTCCGAGACATGGCCAAGGCCCAGCACGTGACACACCTCGTGGGCGAGGGTGAACAGGCTGGCGCCGCGGGCCACCACCGCACCGGGGAAACCGGGCGGGTGCACGGCACAGCCCGAGTAGGGAGGAATGGTCGACCGGACGAAATAGACCACGACATCACCCGGCCCGGCTCCGTTCCGCTGGGCGAACAGCTCGAGCATGGGCAGCGTCGGCGGCATCCCGGTCTGGCAGGCGTTGATCTCCAGATCTGTGAGGTGAGGTGCCGCCAGCACGGCGGGTGGTGCTACTTGGACCGCCAACCCGGCGTTGCCGAAAATAACCTCGAGCCACTCCACCATCGGCGCGACGCCGTCCGGCTGGTCGACGAGCCGCACGTGGATGATTATCGGCGCCACCAGCTCTCCGGCTAGGTAGTCGGCGGGCTGAGGGTCGTCGTGGTCGGCATCGTCGTCGACGTCGATGTCGACACGGTGGTAGTCGTCGTGCCACTGCTCTGGTCGGCTTCCGTCACCCCGATCCAGGCCGCGGCCACGAAACAGACGATGGCCGTGAACAGCACGGCGGCTCTCCCACCGATCTTGCCGAAGGACTCGATCGCCTTCGGCAAGTCTTTGACGATCGCAGCCAGATCGGCCTGGTCGTCGCCTTTGTGGACCTGCTTGAGCTGATCGAACGTGTAGGCACGGCCGCGCAGCTCGACCACCGCCATGTACACGCCCGCCGCCCCCAGAGCTGCCCCGACCGCGACCAGCTCGATGGCGACAATGCCGGCGAAGTCCCGCTCCTTGCCGAGCAACAGGATGAACGCCAGGACAAAGATCGGTATCAACAGGATCACCAGCACCCACGTCAACCCCTTGGCGGCGCGTTTCGCGTATTTTTCCTCCCAGAGCAGCAGGTTGGACTCCGAATCGCTCTCCTGCTCCTCGACATGCAGCATCGTCTCGGCGCTCGCTTCCTGTTTGGGGTCGGAAGCGTCCGTGACCGTCACCGAGATCTTCGCCCCGTTGGCACTCTGCTTCGCCACCACCTGCAGCGTCCGGGAAGTCCCCGACAAGTCCTTGTCCCCGGACTTCCACGTGTAGGCGTACGGCTCAGTACCGCCGGTGGCCTCGGCGGTTATGACCGCCGTCTCACCCGCCTTGACCCTCGTCTGTTCCGGTACCGATACCGCAAGCGCCATATCTCACCCCTCCACGACACCCCCAAACCTACCTGGGCCCAACCCGGCGCGCCGGGATGAGTGCAGCCGAACCTATGGCCTCGGGACCAGGTCGGCGTAGAGCTCGTGCATCGCCAGCTTGGGGGTGCGATCGAGCTTGAACAGGCCCCAATGTTTCTCCGGTTCCAGGGGATCCGGCGAGCCCTTCCACGGCTCGTCGAAAGCCTCGAAGACAAACGTCAGGATCTGCTCGCGGGTGGTCCAAGCCAGCAGCTCCCGGTAGTAGCGAGCCTGGAGCTCTTCGGAAGCGTTGACGGGCTCGATCCCCCGTCCATTCGATGCCGTCGTCCACCCGGCCTCGGTGATGACCACCTGTTTGCCCGGGTAGCGGCCGGCAACGGCGTAGTAGTTCTCCTGGGAGTATTCGAGAGCGTCCTCGATCGGTTGGAACTCCCAGACCGGATAGGTGTGCACCGAAATGAAGTCGACCTCGGCTGCGAGGGGCTCGAGTGTGTTGGTCCAGGGAACGTAGTTGTCGCAGGTCGTAACCGGCTGCTCGACCGCTCGCCTGGTCTTGCGCACTGCCTCGATGAGGCGGTCGACCGGCACCAGATGGTCGGTCCATTCGACCGCCGCCTCGTTGCCAACGCCGATGGAGAACACGATGTCGGGGTACCGGTTGGCGAGCACGATGGCCTCGTCGACCTGGGCGTCGTTGTGCCGCCGGTTGGCAGAGAGTGTTGCCTCGCTGAAATCGGCGTCCCACGGGCAGTTCGGATTGCTCAGCTCCGCACCAAAATCCACACCGAGCATGACCTTGAAATCGTGGCCTTCACGCTCGATGACATCGAGCACGATCTCGGCATGCCGGCTGGCGTCGTACAGCCGGAGGTAGTCCCAGTTCTTCGACAGGATGTGCAAGTCTTCAGCCACCTGCTCGTACGATGGGTAGTCGCCGGTGCGTGGGCTCTGGCCCTGTCGGTACCCCGAATAGCAAATGGCGTTGCCGTGGGGGAACAGCCGGGGCGGGTGTTGCCGCTCCTCAGACATACTTGGGATTCCCGTCCTTGTCCCACAGGCCCCAGTAGGCGCCCACGTCGCCTTCGGCGTGCACCTTCCAGGCTTCGTCGAACGCCGAGAAGTAGAAGATCTCGATGCCGTCCTCTTCGGCCCACCGGTAGGCATCGACGAAGTACTTGATGGCATTCTCGAACGAAGGCACCGCCCCCTGTTCGGCTGTGCCGATGTTGGGCCAGCCGGTCTCGGAGACGATGACCTTCTTGCCGCCGGCGGCCTGCGAAGCGCGGCGATACATCTCCTTGATGTACAGCAGGGCGTGCTCGGCCGGGCATCCCTCCCAGAAGGGATAGCAATTGGCGAGGATGACGTCGCACGCTTCGGTCACTCGGGGATGGTCGACGAATTTGAAGTAGGCGTCGACATAGCCGACCTCCACCTCCGGGACCGCCTCCTTGACCCGCTGCACGTATTCGATGAGCTGCTCTTCGGCCAGTTCGCCCCGCAACAGCACCTCGTTGCCCACCGCCATTATTCCGGCATGACCTGCCCGGGCGATCTCGATCCCATTGGCGAGCTCGATCTCGTTGTGCTCGAGATCGGCGTCCAGCCAGACACCCACCATGGTCTCCAGGCCGAGCTCGGCTGCGATCGCCGGAATCCGCTGGTTGCCCTCGGTCGAGGAGAATGACCGAATCCACCGCACGTATGGCCGGATGATGCTCAGACGCTCACGGATCTGGGATTCCTCCACTTCGGTGCCCGGGCCCTGGCCCTCTACGTACGGGCTGAAGCAGACACCATGGATGGTGGCCGAGAGGATCTCACCGACCAGCGAACGAAGGTCCTCGACTGAGCGGGCGGCGACATCCAGGCCGGCCAAAGACAGGGTTCGCTGGTAGAGATTCGACATGGAGTGGTCCCCTGGGACGAACGGGCGGAAACGAGGTCCGGTTGGGAGAACAGGCTAGGGCCGGCTGGAGGAATCGGGAAGCGAAGCAGCCGCCGGCGCCCCGGCACGATCCTGGGGTGCACCCGCCGGTGTGGCAACCTGGGCGGCAATGCATTCCGAAAACGTCACGTTCCCGATGCCGAGGGGCTCACCCTCGCCGGCCGTATCGATTATCCGCTGAGCGGCCCGCCGGTGGCCTCGGCGGTTATGACCGCCGTCTCACCCGCCTTGACCCTCGTCTGTTCCGGTACCGATACCGCAAGCGCCATATCTGACCCCTCCACGACACCCCCAAACCTACCGACATCCCGGCCGATGTGGGCGGCTTCAGAAACAGGCAGACTGTTGGCGTGAGAGATGCCACCGCCCGCCGCCTGTCCCGGCTCCACGCCATGCTGTACCGGGCAACCCGGGGCCGGGTCGGAAATCGTCTGGTGGCCAACGACATGCTGTTGCTCACGACCCGTGGGCGTACCTCAGGCAAGGCGCACACGGTGCCGCTGCTGTACCTGGAGGACGGCGACACGGTGGTCGTCATCGCCTCGTGGGGCGGGAGGGACTACCACCCTGACTGGTACCTCAACCTGATCGCCCATCCGGCCGCAACTGTGGATGTCGATGGGTCCAGGCGAGAGGTGATCGCTCGCATCGCCGAGGCGGATGAGCGGGCGCTCTGGTGGGGGCGAGCTCAGCGGGCGTACCGGGGCTACGAGGCGTATCAACGCCGCACCGGACGAGAGATCCCGATCGTGTTGCTCAAACCGACCTAGGTTCGGGCGGCTTCCAAACAGGTGACGCCGGTGGAACCTACGGTGGCGGCATGCCGCGTCCGGGGCGGTAGATCAAGCCGATCACCGGTGCTCAGTTCGAGATCACCATCGTCGGTATGGAAGGTGATCGAGCCTTTCACGCAATAGAGCACTTTGTGATACGGATGCTCGTGCCAGCCGTACCGATAGCCGGCCCGGTTGGACCACGCGCGAGGCTCCAGGCCCTCCGCGGCGAAGACGGCCCTGATCTCGACGCCGTCCCCGGCCATCAGCCTGCCAACCGCCGGCGAATGTCGGCCGGGTAATCGGGGAAGTACCGGCCGATTACCGGCAGCTCGAACTCCGAAAGGATCGACTCCTTGGGTTCCCGCTCCAGCAGGAACTCGAATGATGCCTCGATCAACTCCTCCACCGAGGCGTCACCGCCCAGATCCTCGAGCTCGGCGGGGCGCACGGTCACCCGGTGCTGCGAGCTACTGCCCCCGTCCTGCACCACCACCAGATATCGGTCCCCGGCCTCGTGTTGAACCGTAATGACAGCCACAGTGGGACGTTAGCCGCCACGTGACGAATCAGGACTGGTCGCTCACCAAGGTTCCTATGGCCCCATGCGATGAGCACCCGGTATTCGGCTCGTTCTGCCCACGTGAGCAGCTCGCGCCTCAGCTCCGTCGCCTCCTCGATGTCTCCCCGCATCACCGAGTTGATGCTGAGAAACAGCAGGGGCAGGAACTTGCTGACCCCCGAGCATGGGTGGTGAAATAGTGGGCGGCGGCCTCGAGCAGGGCTCGACCCTCGTCGAGATCCTCGGTAACCGCCCCTCTGAATTCCTGAGCACGGGCCACACCATCCTCGTCGCCGAGGGCGGCAAACCCCTCCATCGCCCAGGCCATGCGCTCGGCGGTCACATCGAATCTGCCTAGCTGAAAGTCGAAGAAGCCGGCGAACCAGTCCATGTATGGCGTGGCGACGATCTCATCGGCCGCCCGCAGCCACTCCACGCCGGCCACGCCAACATCAGCGTTGAACCAAGCGCGGTCGTTGGGGTGCACCCGCCGGTGTGGCAACCTGGATGACATGCGGTCCGAAAACGTCACGTTCCCAAATGCCGAGGGGCTCACCCTCGCCGGCCGGATCGATTATCCGCTGAGCGGCCCGCCGGTGGCGTATGCCCTCTACGCCCACTGCTTTACGTGCTCGAAGAATCTGCGGGCGATCGGGCGGATCACGCAAACACTCGCCCTCCGCGGGATCGCCACGCTCCGGTTCGATTTCTCCGGCCTCGGGGGCAGCGAAGGCGATTTCGCCGACACCAATTTCACGACCAACGTCTCGGACGTGGTTGCCGCCGCCGGGTTCCTCGAAAGTGAGTTTGCCGAGCCCGAGCTGCTGATCGGCCATTCGCTGGGAGGCGCGGTTGCGCTGGCCGCCACCTCGGCGGTCGACTCGCTGCGGGCGGTCGCCACCATCGCCGCCCCGGCCTCGCCGGAGCACATCACGCGTCACATCTCCGACGACCTGGCGGCCATCGAAGCCGACGGCGAGGCCGACGTCACTGTGGCGGGCAGGCCATTCACCATCCGCAAACAGCTCTTGGACGACCTCGCCGCCGTGGACCTCGGCCCCATCGTCAAAGCTCTCGGCCGCCCGCTGCTCGTCCTCCACTCTCCGATCGACAACACCGTCGGCGTCGAGAACGCCGCCAAGATCCTCGAATGGGCTCGCCATCCCAAGAGCTTCATCTCCCTCGACACGGCCGACCATCTCATCTCGAACGATGCCGATGCCCGGTACGCCGCCGAGGTGATCGCCTCCTGGGGCGGCCGGTACCTGTCCGGAGACCTCACGGCGTCCTCGCAGCCCGACTTCTTGCTCGATGCCCCCGAGAGCGTGACCGTGGTGCGCATCGAGGAGGGGTTCCGCACCGACATCCTCTCCAACGGGTTCCCGCTGATCGCCGACGAGCCCGCCTCGGTCGGGGGGACCAACACCGGGCCCACCCCCTACGACTACCTGCTGACCGCCCTCGGGAGCTGCACCGCCATGACGCTGCGCATGTACGCCGACAGGAAGGGGTGGCCGCTGGAGTCGGTGACCGTGCGGCTGAGCCACCGCAAGGTCCACGCCCGCGACTGCGCCGAGTGCGAGACCGAGGACGGGCTCATCGACGAGATCAGGCGGGAGATCGACGTCCGGGGGCCGCTCGACGTCGATCAGCGACGGCGGCTCCTCGAAATCGCATCCCGCTGCCCCGTGCACAAGACACTCCACGGCGAGGTGGTGGTGCACGACGAGCTCATCGGCGCCGGCTGAGGCTTCCGCGTTTCCACCAGCACAGTGCCTGGTGCCGGCTCCGTAGAGTTGACCCATGGGTGCGCCGATCGTCGTCAATCACCCGGAAGCGGAGCCGGGCGAGGGGGACAACCTCGATGCCTGGCGGCGGCTCGATCTCCGGGCGCTGAGCTCATTCGACCTGTTCGGCGGTGTGCGGATACGGCACATGCAGTTTGGAGAGTCCGGGGCCCCGCTGGTTTTCGTCCACGGCATCGGCAACTCGCTGAACATGTGGGTGCCGACCGCCGCCGAGCTGGCGGCAGACTATCGGTGCTTGCTGCTCGACCTTCCCGGCTTTGGCGAGTCCGAAGGCGGGTTCGCCGACACGAGCATTGAGAGGGTCACGGAGGTGATCGTCGACTTCGTTGCGAAGCGGTGCCCGGAGGCCCGGCCGGTCATCGTCGGCCACAGCATGGGTGCCCTCGTGAGCGCTCATGTGGCCGCGGTGGCGTCCGGTTCGGTTGCCGCTGCCGTCAACGTTGCCGGGCCTCCCCTGGGGGCTATCACTCTGCTCGACGAGCCGATCGAGGCCTTACGCGAGCACCGTTCGCAGGCGTTCGCCATGAGCGGCGCGATGGCGGTCGGCCTCCTGCCGGGGCGCCGGGTGTGGATACCACGGCTGTTGCAGTCGGCTACCTGGCGGCGGCGGCTACTGGGCGGCTTTGTGTACCGGGTCGACCGGCTCGACACCCCGCTGGCGGAGCTCTTGTTTGCCGACCTCGGCAACGGCAAGACGGTGGGCGCGGCCCGCAACGGCAGGGACTACGAGGCAGCCGCCGTCTACCCCGGGACTGCCGTGCCGGTGATGATGATCATCGGCGAGCGCGACCCGATCACGACCGTTGAAGACGGCAGGCGGTATCTCGAGCTCGCCGGAGGGGGGGAGCTGCACGTGCTGGCGGCTACCGCTCATCTTCCGATGATCGAGCGTCCCCGTCTGGTGGAGCGGCTGATTCGGAGCTCGGCGCCGACCTGAGCTCCCGCACGAACTCGCTGATTTGAGCGACGACCTCCGGTTCCTGGTCGTATTCGGAGTGCCGGCGCATTTCGCCCAGCGGCTCGCTGGGATCCACGAGAGAATTGTCGGGAGGTGGAGGTCGCCCGTCCGGGCGTGCCCAGTCGGCGGGAACCTCGGTGCTCCCGGTGGCGTGGTTGCGGTGGAAGGTGCCGTGGATGGTGAGGCCGATCTCCGGGTCGACGAAGATCGCCTTGCCGATGTAGTCGGTCTCCCGGTAGAAGCTCTGCCAGCGGCCGCCCAGGTGGGGGGCGTCGGCGAC
>JBFKDW010000064.1:0-18091 GCA_041619515.1 Acidimicrobiia bacterium | reverse complement strand
GCGCAGCGTGTTGACCATCACGTTGCTGCCGGCCAGGAGGTCGAAGTCGATGCCGGGGCCGGTGAGCTCGGCGAGTCCGCCTGCTCCAACCAGGATCCGATCACCTTCCAGCACCTCGGTCGATTCACCGGCAGACAAGTCGACCCCGGCGCTGGTGACACCTTCCTGTACCACCGTGAGTGACAACGCAATCGGCCGCGCCTGGGTCGTCTCGGAAGCTTCAGGCTCTGAGCCGCCACCGCAGGCGGTGGCAAGCACGGCGAGAAGGGCTGTGATGGCAGATTTCAGGACTAGAGGCTTCATGGGCCGCCTCCTTCCCCTGCTCGAGTACTGATCGTGACCCCAAGGTTTCAAGCGAGCATGCGCCGGCCGCATGGTTCAGAGCGCATTCTGGCACATCCGAAGCATTGCAAGAGGACGGTTGACAAATACTGGCATTTGTTTGTATGACGGAGGTGCGTGCCTTCAGGGGGTGGTGGGAGGCGGGTAGTCCTCACACGTCGTCCGATACGGTTCGCCGGGAAAGAACCGGCTCGATTCCTCGGCGGTCAGGTTGCGGCCGACGATCACACATGCCTGGTTGATCAGCTCGTCGACCGAGACCCGCCAGAGCCTGATGTTGCCGTCTGAGGCCAGAGTGACGATCCACGCCTCGTCGGGGCTGAAAGCGAAATCGAGCGGCTCCACCCGATCGGGGTGTTGCAACGAGACCGGACCGGTGGCGAAGCCGTCGCCGTCGACTCCCCACAATCGGAGGCCTTCGTCGTCGCTCGTGGCGGCCAGCCAGTCCCCGCTGTCACTGAACGCCAGGGAACCGACCGGCCCATCGTGATCCTGGTCTGTTGCGCGCACGATCGGGTCTGCGGCCGACAGGTCCCACAGGTCAAGCGTCCCGTTTCGGGTGCCGGTCGCAAGCCACGCTCCGGAGCGGCTGAACGCAGCCGCCGTCACATCCGGTGCGAGCTGCGCAAGCTCCCCCGGGATCGCGGCGTCGACGTCCCAGTCCCATAGCCATGTGGTTCTGCGCCCCACCACGGCCAGCGTGTCGCCTTGATCATTGAAGACCAGCTCGTCGACGAAGTCTTCAACGGTGCCGATCAGTTCGGGAGCATGGCCACCCGGAGTCAGATCCCAGCGCCGGACATCGCCAGACGCGCTTCCCGTCACCAGCAGCGGGAGCGACGGATGAAACGCCGCGGTGCGGATGCTGTCGCCGTCGACCGTCAAGGGCGTCGGAGAGGGGGCCGTTCCCCCGGTTCGCAGATCCCACAATCGGGTCACGGCCGGGTCGCGGGTAACCAGCCAGTGCCCGTCGCCATCGAAGATCAACTCCCGGACCTGTCCGGCATGGCCGGGGAGGGAGGTCGGCGTCGGGTTGGCGTCGTCGAGATCCCAAAGCGTGACGACGCTTTCCGCACCGATCGCCAGCCACCGGCCGTCCCGACTGAGGGCGATCGTCCCGACCCCCTCACCCGGGGCACCGTCGCGGAGGGATGGGCCCGAAACCGGAATCATCGAATCACCGGTCCAGGACCACAGCCTGGCCGGCCCGCTGCCTCCGCCGCCTGCCAGTACTCCATCGGCTGCGGCGAAGGTGCTGGCTCCGGGGCCGGGGACGACGATCGGGTCGACCATCGGATCGGCCAGCAGCCAGGTCACCTCATCTGCCTCTGCCAGCTCGAACAACCGCACGAACCCATCGTCGGAACTGGTGGCCAGCCAGCGCTCTCCGGCGGCGACGGCGAGGACGGCCTGCTCATGGCCACGCAACTGGAAGCCATCTTCCAGGACGAGGGTGCCGACTGCGTTCTCGATGCTCGAGCCGGCATCAGCAACCGGATCGGCGAGCCTCCAGGTGCGGGCAGCTCCGTCCCCGCTGCCGGTCAGCAGCCACTCGCTGTTGGGGGCGAATGCCAGCGCGTTGACCCAATCCGGGTGTGTGAGCACCCGAGGGTTGCCGGTCTTCGTGGGCGGAACGTCGTTCAGGTCCCAGACCCGAGCCGTGCTGTCCTTGCTTCCAGCGGCGAGGTGGTGCCCACCGAAGGCCAGCGCCCGTATCCCGTCGGTGTGTCCCACCATCTCCTCCGGGCTCGAGATTCCTGCATCGGAGACGGCGGCCAGCATCACCCCGCCGTCATCGCTGCCCGATGCCAGCCAGCTCCCGTCGGAGCTGAATACGACTGCCGTCACCAGATTCGAGTGGACCGCCACATCCACGAAGCGGGGAAAGGGATCCCTCAGGTCCCATGCGATGACCCGATTGTCGAAGCCGGCCGCAAGCCAGGTACCGTCGGGGCTGAGCGTCACGGATTCGGTCACGCCGCTCGTCTCGGGCAGCTCGAGTTCGTGCTCGACTGGAGCGCCGTTGCCGCCGGCCGGCCGCCACAGGTGAAACGTCCCGGTGCCTGCACTGGCAATCCAGTCCTCCGTGAGCGCAACGGCGCGCACAGCCCGCCCGTGGTCGAGGATCTGAACCTGGGCGGGCTGAGCCACGTCCCATATCCGCACCTGCGTGTCGGCGCTGCCGGTTGCCAGCCGCCGCCCGCCCGGACCGAAGACCAGGGCGGTGACCGTGCCCTCATGGTCGAGCACGATCGGATCAGCAGTCGAGTCCGAAATGTCCCAAAGAAGAGCTCGAGTTTGCTCGGGGCCGGCGGTGGCCAGCCAATCTTCCGCCGGGCTCAAGGCGAGACGATCGACCGGCCCTTCATGGCCCGGGAGCGCGATTCCACGCGGCGAGCTCAGCCCGGCCCGGAGCGCCTCCTCCGCCGACGCCGACCTGGTGCCGAACACTGCGGCGGTTGAGTCGAGGTTTTCGATAGCCAAGAGCATGCTGAGAGAAGGGGAGGAGTCCACCAGGCTCTTGGATAGCTGGGCCAACGCGTCGGAGCGCCCGGCCTGAGCGAGAAGCTCCTGATCCTTGGCTTCCTGCCATGCCAGGTAGGCCGCACCCGCCAGGATGATCGAGACCACCGCCAGTACCGCAATGAGCCGATTCCGGATGCTGGCCCGCCGCTCCCGGGCCGCCAGCCGGCGGCCGGCGCTCAGATAATCCTCCTCTACCGCCAAGAGCTCCCCGTCATAGGAGCCGGCCCATTCTTCGGCGGCGCGCAGATCGTCCTTGCGTAACAGGAGGCTCTCCGGGCGTCCGGTCGCATCCCATTTCCCGGCCTGCTCCTGGACGAGGCTGAGATTGGCTTTGAACCACACACGGTTGCTGGCCCGCACCGGACCGATCAGTCGATCGTGAGCCAGCTCGAACCAGGTCGCTCCGCCCCGGCTGTCACCGCGCACGAGGTGAGAATCGACCAGACGTTGAATGACTGTGTTGTCGAGGCCCTCGCTGCGATCAGGTCCCCGCAGCACGGTTCCGCGCACGCCCAGCTCGGTTATCAGGTGCCGATCGAACCACTCCCGCACAGCCCGCTCGGAGATCTCCGTTCCGGCGATTGCCTGCGAAACGCTTTCTGCGTAGTAGCCGGCCAGCGATTCGTCGACCAGAGACTGGTCAACCTGCCCGAACCTCGCCAGGTCGGCTTGCGTAATGGCTCCGTCGGCGGTGGCAGCGCTCTCCCATAGCCGGTAGCACACCACCTGCAGCTGGACGGGCTCGACATGCAACCCCGGCTGCGGCTCGAGGGTCCCGTCCGGCTGCTGCACCTGTACCCGTCTGAGGTCGTCGATGAGCTGCTGAGCGGCGTCGTCCTCGAACTCGACACCCGCCTCGAGGGCCGGCTGCTGGATGGCCAGGGCGGCTGCCTCGGGCCCGAGCAGGTCGAGGCGGAAGGTCGTGTTGAACCGGTTGGGTATCGGCAGCAGGTATGGCTTGAGTGCGGCCACGAAGTCGTCCCGCATCGAAAACAGGGCCCAGCGATTGGTGTCGCGAAGCGCCTCACCGACCTGGCTGAAGAACTCGCGCTTGGCGTCCCGGTCGGTTGGGTCGAGGGTCAGGATCTCCTCGAACTGGTCGAAGATGAGAATCTCGAACCTGCCGTCGCCTTGCGACGACCGCTCGGCCAGGAATTCCGCCAGGCTGGCCGGCTCCCGACCCGGCGAGCTCGCGCCCGTCGAGCCCGTCTCCTGCAACGAGGCAATCGCACTCAGCACGTACCGGTTCTGCCCACTCCGGCGGGCGCCTGCGGCGGACTCGAGGTTGAGGCGCACCACCGGCAGCACGTCGAACCGCCTGCTGAGGAGGCGCGGAATCAGCGCCGCGTGCACCAGCGACGTCTTGCCGGCGCCGGAGGGCGAATGGAGCAGCACGATGCGCTCGGCGATGATCAGGTTGAGGAGCTCGTTCGCCTCCCGGTCCCGGCCGTAGATTCGCTCCCCTTGTTGGAATGAACGGGGGCCCACGTAGGGGTTGGGCGGGTGCCGATTGGATGCGTCCATGTCACCTCGCCGGGCGCCGGCGAGATCGCCTCACCGTCACGAGCCCTGGCCCTCCATCCGCTGCCACAGCTCGCGCATGAATTCGGCCGGGTTGCCCCAGAAGATCCCAATGTGCTCAGCCTCGAAGTAGTCCGACAGGTATCCACGGGCACGCTCGAGGTCGACGATGCGGTCTTCGTCCGGCTCCATCTGGGCTGTGGCGTGGCTGTAGTCGCGCAGCATGGCGGCACCCTCCTGGCCCATGAGGATTCGAAAGAAGATACGGAACTCCCAGTCATTCATCCCGAAGCCGACGAAGAGCAAGGCTGAGCTGCTCATGGCCGCCCGCACGGCGCTGGGAATGAGGTCTTTGTTGCGCGTGATCCCGATCAGGTAATCGAAATAGTGGTCCTCGGCCATCACGACCGAGCCGGGCACGCTGATGTGGCCGAGCAGGTTGTAGACCAGGGGCCGTTCGGGTGTCGGGGTATCGTCGAAGGTCGCCTTTTCGATTGGAATCCGTTCATTCCACCGGGCGATCCGTTGTTCCGGCTCTGCTCCGGCGTCCCTCAGTGCTCGCGCCATCAGGTCGGTGTACCGCTCGGTGGTGATGTAGATCGGGAGCTTGAGACGGGCCAACAGCTGATAGGGCCCGTCGGCGTCCTTGCCCCACAGTTCATTCAGGGCGTGATCCAACGCCTCGGACAGCTGCTCCAATGACCACCTGCGAGCCTCGAGGAGCTCGGCGGGCAACACGGCCTTGAATCTCCCAATCAAGCTCTTTTGCAGGGTCTCTCGCACCGCGATCGGTAGAAAGGCGGCGGACTCATGGGTAACCACGTACTGCGCCACCTGGGGAAGGATGTCCGCATCGGTCCGGGCAAGCGGGAACCCGTGCTCCTCCGCCCATTGTCTGGCGAGCTCCTGCCGGCTGCCGATGAGGGTTTCGGCCACCCCTGGGCCGACAACCGGCGTGGCGATGCCGTCCTCGATGAAGCGGGTGAGACTGCGCCATTTGACGTCGGCGTCGTCGTCGGCCAAACCAAAGCCGGGCACGTACCATATCCGGCCGCTCCGCAGGCGCATGAACAACGCCGGCATCCAGTAGTCGGATTGATCTCGGACGGCGCCGCGGGCCACGGCGAGTGCCCGGTCGATCTGCCCGTCCCGACTCAGTTCTTCGAAGAACACCGGCATGAACAGCGCCACCGTTTCCATGCTGATCTTGCCCTGCATGGCCAGCACCGCCGGGATCCCCGCCTCGGCCAGGCGCGGGCCGAGTGCGGCGAGGGCCTCGCCGGATCCATCCCCGGCACTCTCACAGGAGGCGAGCACGATCAGCCGGGGGCGTTCGGTCAGCTCGTTGAGGCGCCGCACGAGCTCCACACCCGAGACGCGTTCGACGGCACCCTGGTCGTCCTCCAGCCACAGCCACGGCTCCTCTTTCACGATCGAGCCATGGCACACGACATAGAGAACGTCGTGGGCCGCGGCCTGCAACTGAGCGACGAGCTCTTGCAGGGACGCCCGGGTGTCGCCCTTCCCCAGGGCAGTCACCGGGATATCCCCAAGACCGCGCTCGGCCCGCTGCAACTCTGCGTCGACGTCGACCGGCGCCAGGTTGTACTCGGAGAGATCGGTCGGGTTGGCGATCACGGTGAGACATCGCAGGTCGGCTTGTGCCCGCAGCTGCACCGGCCGCCAGTCGCGACTGCTCAGGTATCGCGAGAACAGGATGTTCTGGTTGGTCGTGAGCAGGCTGTTGTCCTGTGGATCCCGCAGCGTCTCCCAGCGGACAGCATGCAGCTCGGGAGCGCTGGGGCCGATCGTCAGGCGGACCCGCAACGCCGCCCCGAGCGACTCGACGCTCGCCCGTGCCTGCGCAAAGCCGGTCTGCACCCCCGCATCGGCGAACAATGCCTGAGTGAGTTTCTCGCCGTAGGCGGCTGGATCGTAAGCGAGTGCCGACAGCTCGTCGAGGTCCAGGCTCACTGAGGTCGGCTGATCCTGCCCAATACGGACGTCGGTCTCGCTGTCCGGCCGATTGAACCTGAGTTCGACCCCGTAGTTCTCGGCGTCCCTTCGATGCAGTCCGAGTTCGAGGTCGGCGTATTCGGCCTTCATCCGTCAGGGCCCCCCAAGCATCGGCGCGGGACGAGCGTCCTGGGGAAGCCTAGCTTCGGGTGCCCGGCGGTCCCGGGGTCTCAGGTGGATTGCAGTCTCACTCCCTGCTCAGTTCGACTGCGATGCGACCCTCGGCGTGGCGGTGGGTTTCGGGCCCCCAGATGCCGTCGACATCGATGGCCTCAGCGGCCTGGAACGCCCGCAGCGCCCCGTCCAGCTTCTGGCTGAACAGCCGGCTCTTGCCGAGGTCTCCGTATCCGAGCCCTTGCAGGACCGCCCGGATGACCGCCACCTCGCGGCACCGATCACCCTGCCGCAACAGCCGGGGCCATCCGGTACGCGCTGCTTCCTCGATCCGGCCGTCGGCCGGTGGCGACGGCGACGGCGCCGTTCCCTTGACCAGGCCGACGAACCGGGCGATGTCGAATCCGCCCGGATCCCAGTGCGTGTTGTGCGGAACGTGTTGATGCCCGCATATCCCGTTGAAGCGCTCCCACTCCCGGTCGCTGAATCGCTGGGGCGCCTCCAGCCCGTAGCCGCCGGACGCTCGCCACCGTTCCGGTGCGGGGTACGAATCGATGTTGATGCCGGGGATCTCGGCGACGATCTGGCGGACGACGCCGGCGACTGCTTCCATGAGGGGAGCCGGCAGCCGCCCGCGGTTCCCGGGCCGGTTGGGGGTGTCGCCGACGTAGGTGATCATCTCGATCTGGATGCAGTGCGACCCCATGTGGTTGGTTTCAGCCTTCCCGGGGCCACCTCGCAGCGCCCGGGCGGTCCGGTTCATCGGGAAGTGCTGCCACACGCGGACTTGCCCTGCCGACAGCTTGCGAAGCGATTCGGGGTGTCCGACTCCAACCGTGAAGTGAGGGGCGCTCTTCCCATTGCTGTAGCCGGGGAGGCTGGGGGTCTCGGTCGTGTGGAGAACGATTCGCGGGGGCGCATCCCCCCGGCGCGGACGATGACCGGCTACACGTTCTCTCCGGTCGGCGCTCGCCAGCCAGGTTGCCATGGACCCCTCCTCGATAGGCCTCGCGGCCGGCCTTGCCATCCGGCCGCATTCGAAAAATAGCAAACAGCCCGTCACCGGCGCGGCGGCCGGCGGATCGACCCGGCGATACAATCTGCGCCCGTGACTGTTGGAGGCAATGGGATGGGGGAGGATCAACCGTACGAGGGGCTGGAGCCGTTCCGATTTCCAGAAGTGGGGAGGCCGGCCTACGACGTGTACCGGGTCGGCGGCGGCCGGCCGGCCGTGATCCTCCTTCACGAGCTGGACGGACTGGGCCGATCGTGCCAGCGGCTGGCGCTGCACCTGAGTCGGCGCTTCACCGTGTACACCCCCACCCTGTACGGCAAGCTGGCCCCCGGGGACGGGCCCAACGACCCCCGCCGGATGCTGCACATGCTGGGTGGTGTTGCCAAGCTGTGTGTGCGCCGGGAAATGTATCTGCTGGCCACAGCCAAGCGGAGCCGCTTCACCGATTGGGTGGAGAGGCTGGCGGCTCACCTTCACGACGAGCACGGGCACCAGGTCGGTGTCATCGGCATGTGCATGACCGGTGGCGTCGTCCTGGCAGCCCTGCCGCATCCCTCTATCGGCGCCGGGGTGTCCGCCCAGCCGGCCCTGCCGTGGGTGAAGAAGGTGGGCAACACGGCACGGAGGCGCGTCTCCATCGGGCTGAGCGAGTCGGAGCTCGAGGAGGCCTGCGGCGACCCGACACCGCTGAAGGCGTTTCGCTTCCTGCGCGACGAGGCATGTCCGGACGAGCGGATTGCGGCCATCGAAGCCTGCTATTCGCAGGCAGCTCCGGTCCGCAGCCTCGACGAGCCGGCGGGCTCGGAGGGCAAGCTGCACCCCACTCTCACCACCGCCTTCCGGCCCAAGCCCAAGGGATTCGAGCCTCGGAGTTACGCCGAAGCTCAGGCGCTGTCACGTGCCGCGGTCGACGAGGCCGCCGACTTCTTGTTCGACAACCTCGTCGGCAGCTAGGTGTGTTGTCCGTCCACCCACCCGCCGGGCCCCGTGAGTAGGGTTGCATGGGGCGCCGGTGCTGAACTGGAGGCAGCATGGGCAAGTACAACGTAGACCGTGAGCGTGACCTGTCCGGACCCACCGAGCTACTCATCCATGGCGTTGGCGGGGCGTCGCCCGAATCTTTGATCGAAGACGAGGCGGTGCTGGTTGCCGGCGACGACGTCTCCGGCTTCTACCGTGCCAAGCACGTCACCCGCCGGGACAAGAACGCTCCCGGTCACGTGCACCGCACCCAGGCCGACAATCGCATGGCGACCCGCGAGGCCTACACCTGGGGTGGATTGACCTCCGGCGGCGGGTTTCTCACCCGTCTCAAGAAGTCCCTGTGGGTGCTGTTGCTGCCATTCGCGCTGGTCAACTCCGCCGGTTGGATGGCACCCCCCGCTCGTGAATCGGGAGCTTCACCGGACAGCCGGGATGACACCTTCCATCCGGGTAGCGGCGGTGGGCGCAATCGGGTCATCCGCTTGCTCGGAGTGTGGGTCACGCTCGTGTTCGCCCTGTGGCTGGCCGCCATCTTCATCGACATGGCGGCGCTCCAGTGCGGCGCCAACTCCGACTGCGCCGCCGGGCATTCCTGGCTGAAGTGGCTGAATTGGGATTGGATGCAGTCGATCCAGGGCCGGCCGGTTGCCCTCATGGCGATCGGCCTGGTTGCTCCCCTGCTGGGTCTGGCGGCGCTTTGGCGCATCGGCATCGTCAGCCAGCGCTCCTCGGAGGCCCAGCTGTACGCGCTCACGACGGCGCCCGAAGACGACGGCGAGCAGACGGCGGAGAACTCATCAGACGCCCGCAAACAGATCACGGGAGAGGGAATGACTCCGACCGAGCTTGCCCGCGACGACCTCTGGCACGCCAAGTACCGGGTGGGAGCCTTGCTGCGGGTGCACCTGGCGGTGGCGATAGCCGCCATCGCTTCGGTGTTCGCTTTCACGGTGGCGTGGCTCGAAGACGCCGCCGGCGACGACAACCTGCTGTTTCTCGCGCTGGCCGCGGTGTCGCTCGCTTTCACGGTCGGGGTGGCCTTGTGGGGCACCCTCCCGGGCGGCACCCGTCCCCGCCGCATGACGTGGAGGTTGCTGTGGGCGAGCCTGCTCCTGCTCGGGGCCGTGGTGGCGGCCGGCTGGGCATCCGCCCAGACGTTCCAGGAGCTCCAGCCCTTCCTGGGCGGCCCCGCCGACCAGATCATCGAGATCCGCAACCACTTCAACGCGGCCGGCGTCGTCGTGGCGTTGCTGCCGATCGTCGCCCTCATTGCCGTGCTCTTCGCCATGGTCGCCATGGCCCCCTATCCCGAGAAGAACCGGAGCCGGTGGGGACAGCTGGTAAGCGCCTCCCTCGGAGTCATCACCGGCATACCCATCGTGGTGGGAGGAGCGCTGTGGCTCGCCGACTTCCTGGATCGATACTCACCTACCCAGGAGCGATGCGATACGTGTGCCGTCGCGTACGAGATCGATATCCCTGGCTATTACGGTGCCGGTGGGGTCGTTCTCCTCATCATCGGCCTCGTAGTGCTGGTGCTATTCCTCGTGTACTACGCCAAGCTGCGATCGCTCCGCAAGAAACGCGATGGCCTCCTCAGGCTGTCCGACGAGATGTGGAGCGAGATCGAAGCGTGCGGGACCGGTGAGCGGGCGCGCAAGCGGTTTCCGGAGGAGCTGGGCCGGCTCAGCGACGACGAGCTGCGCGAGCTGTGGGAGGCGCATGAGCAGTTCTCCAAGTGGAGCATCAGTTTGGCCGGAACCCGCCTGGCCGTGCAGTGGGGCCGCAACCGGGGCGTTCGGATCGGCTTGATCATCGTCATCGTTGCGCTTGCCCTCGGGCTGTGGGCGTTCGCCGACATCGTGGCACTCGCGTTCGGTGACGATCTGGGGTTCCAGGACCGGCTCACCGAGTGGACCTGGTTGGTCGGCCTCAGCAAGTGGGCGGTGCTCGCTCTCTTCGGTGTTCTGATCGGACTCGCCTACCGGTCGTATCGGAGCGACGACACTCGCCGGAGTGTCGCCCGCGTGTGGGACATCTTGACGTTCTGGCCTCGCTGGTTCCATCCGCTGGCTCCCCCCTCATACGCGGCCAGTGCCCTGCCGCAGCTCCGTACCCACCTTCGGCGCCGCCACCGCCTGCAATGGCCCCCGAAGCCGGGGGAGCCCGACGAGGACCGGGTGCTGATTTCGGCCCACAGCCAGGGCACGGTGCTGGCGGTGGCCGCCGTTGCTCGGCTGGACGACCAGACCCGCAGCCGGCTGGCGCTGCTCACCTACGGGAGCCCGGTGAGATCGCTCTACGGATGGTTCTTCCCGCGTTTCTTCGGCCGGGCGCAGATGGACCTCATTGCCGAATCGCTGGGCGGCCCCGCCGTCGCCCAGCCGAGCGACCCACCCGATCAGCAGTACGCCAGGTGGCGGAACCTGCGCCGCTGCACGGATCCGATCGCCGGCACCATCTTCACCGAGGGAGACGCGCGTGGCAACGAGGACTGTTTCGAGCTGGCCAAGAACCTGCCGATGCAGCCCGACGGCAGCATCCGATTGAACAAGGTGGACTGGATCGTGCCCGACCCGTTCCCGGAGTTCGCCGCCGCCGGGGACCCGATGCCACCGACGAAGGGCCATTCCAACTACGACGTCGATCAGCCGTTCGACTCTGCCCGGTGCGAGTTGTTCGAAGCGCTCGGCGCCGATCTCATCGAAGTCGGGTGCAAGGCCGAACCGCCCGTTGTGATCTGAGCTGTCGATCGGGCGGACCGCGTCGGCGCCATCGCTGAAGGCACGCCCGGGCGCCCTCGGCGAACACGACACCGACGGGTCATCTCTCGAGGGGCGGGAGCTGGTGCTCAGCTGGGTGACCGCCGACGGCTCGACTGGGGAGATCTCCGCTCTCACCGATGGAGCCGGCGTGGTGCTGTTCTCCATAGCGGTGCCACCGGGCGAAGCCGAGTTCACCGCCTGGGCGGGCGGCGTCGCCTCCAACCCGACATGGGTTACCGGGAACTGACGACAACGGGCCCGAGCGCGCCGATGCCGAGGCCGGCCGGGGAAGCCGCCTGTCAGCCGGCTGGTGCCTCGGACACGATCGGGTCCAGGCTTGCCTCCGGCCCCTCGATCGGTGGCTGGCGGTAGAGGCGATCGAGGGCCCACCGGTACCCGACGTAGCGGACGACACCGAAGCCCAGGATCGACAGTGGAACAGCGAATGACTCGGTTATCGGAGCCGTGAAGGCGATGGCGATTTGGGCAACGGTGCCCACCACGTAGATCTTGAAGATGTCGATCTCCCGCTTGCCGCCGACGAGCTGTGCTTCTTCGGCGAACAACATGCCCCACACGACGTTGGCGACAATCGTCACCGCAGTGAGGAACTCGACAGTGAAGGCCTCTTGAACCAGCCACGCCATCGGGTTGCCCGCCCAGTCGAACCCCATCCAGAGGAGGAAGACAAGACCGGGAGCGATGACGAGCGCATAGGTGATACGGGATAGCCGCCGACCCTCAGGCCGGTTTCGATCCCGCCCGGCCATCAGCGAGGGCGGGTTGAGGACGGCTGAAATCCCGGTGACGAACACCAGCAGGGGCCGGGCGGCAATGCGGGCGGCCTCGGCAAACCCGAGAGAATCGCTGCCGGCGGTGATGTCGACGATGGCTGCCGCCAGGAAGCCGGCGCCCATAGCCAGCAGGCCGAATCCGGTCAGCCACCGGCCCGACTCGGCTAGGCCGCGCAGGGTGTACGGAGAGCCGGGGGCGGCGACTGAGCTCCATCGGGCTAGGAGCAGGCCGGCCGTGATCGAGACGGTATTTGCCGCCACCAACGCCCCGAACGGGATCCACGCCCCATCGAGGCCGGCCAGGATCCCGGCGACAATGAACGCCACTGCGGTCGCGAGCTGGACGAGGGACGTCGAGGCCGCCAACCACGACTTTCCTGCCTGGTGCATGACCCGTCTGATGTGATCCTGAACCGGTGAAAGGATGGCGGTTAGGACGGTGGTGATGGCCAGGGGCGCCACCAGCGACAGCTCTGCGTCGGCGGCTGGGATCCAGGCAATCAGCACCAACAGGCTGCCGAGCAGCGCAACCCGCACCCCGGTGGGCATGGTGAGGCGAAATCCGCCGAGCTGCTGCTGCCGAGGCAGGGCCAGTAGCCGGACCTCCGCCGGCAGGAAGGCCAGCTTGTACGGAATGATGGCAGCCGCCAGGAAGATGGCGAAAAACAGCGCATACACACCGAGCTCGGCGGCATCGAAATGGTTGGCGGCGAACACCCCGGTGCCGAAGGTGGCCAGGGCAGCAGACCCGGCATCGAGGAGGCCGGCGGGGATCGACTTGGAAAGGCGCATCAGTCAACTGCTATTCGGTTGCGAGGACGGCCAACTTGACCGGGAAGGGTCTTGCGGAGGACGACAGAGCAAGAAGATACCGGGCTTGCCTATCAAGACGAGCCGGGCACCGTCCGATACACGACGGGAATTGGGGACCAGGATCCGGCGGCGGCACGGACCTTCGCCAGATTAAGGCAGGCCGGTTCCACCACCTAGAGTGACGACGAAAGGACCTCGCACATGTTCTCGAATGCCACCCAGCTGACGGCGGACGTCGTCGAGACCGACCTGTGCATCATCGGTGCGGGAGCAGCCGGAATCTCGCTCGGGCTGGAGCTGGCCGGGACGGGGACTCGGGTGACCATGCTGGCAGGTGGTGGCCTCCATCTGGACGAGTCGCCGCAGCACCTGTACGACGGAGACAGCAACGCCGGCATCCCCTATGCGCCGCTGGACGAGACGAGGTTCCGCTATTTCGGTGGCAGCACGGGTTTGGAAGGGTACGGCGGTTGGTGCAAGCCGTTCGCCGACATCGACCTCGCTGCCCGCCCCTGGGTGGAGTTCAGCGGTTGGCCCCTTTCCCGCACTGAGCTTGATCCCTTCTACGAGCGGGCACAGCCGATCCTCGGCCTCGGCCCGTTCGACTACGACATCGATAGCTGGACCGAGCGTCTCGGCGACGACGCAGTGGCCCTTCCCAGCTTCGGGTCGGGGCGCATGCGGGCCGAAGTGTGCCAGCTGGGGCCCCCCATCCGCTTCGGACGTGACTACCGGAAAGCGATGGAGCAGGCCGACAACATCGATGTCCTTCTGCACGCCAACGCGGTCGAGATCCAAACCAACGACGAGGGCGACCAGGTGACGGGTGTGCGGGTCAAGACGCTGGCCGGGAACGAGTTCCGGGTCGAGGCTTCGACCTACGTCCTTGCGACCGGCGGTGTTGAGAACGCCCGGCTGCTGCTGGCATCCAACCGGGTGGAACCGAAGGGTCTCGGCAACGGGAACGACCTCGTCGGCCGGTTCTTCATGGACAATCCGATGGTGTGGGCTGGAGAAATCCATCTGGATGTTCCCGGCAACTGGACCGAGTTCTTCGATCCGCACGGAAAGATGCGCAAGCGGGTCCAACATATCCGGGGCGAGTACAACCGGACCCTCGTGGCCGGTGGCCTCGCGTTGAGCGAAGAGGTCCTGCGGTCCGAGGGCATCCTCAACTACCGCGCCTGGGTGGCGCCCTTCTATTCGGGTGACCACTCCGAGGGCATGGACTCGGCCCGGCGCATCTACTGGGAGCTGAAGCATCGCACCTTCCCCCGCAAGTTCTGGCACCACGTCGGCACCATCCTGCGCGACCTCCCCAAGGTCGGGACGGCCCTCAGCCAGCGCGTTCTGAAATCGCGGGCGACCAACCGGCGTTACCTGCTGGCCAACGTGCTCGAGTCCGACCCAAACCCCGAAAGCCGGATCACTCTGACGGATGAGGTCGATGAGCTCGGAGTGCCGAGAGTGGAGCTTCGATGGGTGCTCGGTCCCCAGGTTCGCAAGACGCTCCGTGTCGCCCACGAGGTGATCGGTGAAGAACTGGTGGCGTCCGGCCTCGGGCGGCTCGAGGCGCCGTTCACCGGATCCGACGACGGTGAGTGGGAGGTCCCTCCCACGACCACCTGGCACCACGTCGGAACGACCCGCATGCACGAAGATCCCACCCAGGGCGTTGTCGATCGCGACTGCCGGGTCCACGGCGTGTCAAATCTGTACGTGGCGGGAAGCTCGGTGTTTCCGACGGTCGGAAACGACATGCCGACGCTGACGATCGTCGCGCTGGCCGTTCGTCTCGCCGACCACATCAAGCAGATTCTGAGCGATCGCTCTCAGTCCGCCGCCTAGTTCGGCTAGATGTCGACCCCGGTGCGGAAGGTCGGCAGCGGTACCCGGTACCAGATCGGCAGATGGTCGCTCACGCGGAAGTCGAACCGTCTCACGAACTCAGACTTCTCCTTGCCGAGATCGGCGAACGGCTTATTCTCGAGCGTTCGACAGAAGAGCTCGGAGAAGTTGACCACCCCGTAGTCGGGGCCCGTCGGCTGGACCGCCCACACCTCGGGGTGAGCATGGCCTAGTGGCGTCGTGCCGACGTTGTGCTTCAAGCGCGGGTCGGTCGTCAGGATCCCGATCTGGTCGAACGTCTGGTTGAGCGAGACGTTGGTGCGAAACACGTTGCCGGCCGATGGTGCCAGCTGAGTCGTGTTGGGGTGTCCGAACAGGAAGGGGAAGCTCATCTCGACTCTGCGCTTGGCCTTCTTGTTCTCAGCATCGATGACCGCCGCGATCCGCTCCAAATCCTGCTTCGGCTTGTCGTAGTCCAGGTTGAGATCTCCAAAGAGGACCAGGTTCATCGGCTCGGTGCCGCTCTCGCGGGCCTTGCCCATCATCCACCTGATGAGCGCCGCACCCTCCCGCTGGCGGTCCTTCTCCGAGTCGCCGTACAGCAGGTGGGCGCATACGGCGAGGAAGGGATAGGCCTCGGAGCGGGGGAAGCCCTGGACCTCGAAGCTGACGGCAAACGGTGTGCGAACGAAGCTCAGGAATGTCGGCATCTTGAGCTTGGGCTTCTTCGGCTTCTTGCCGGCGGCCTTGGCCTTGTCGAAGGCCGCCATCGCCTTCCGGTACGCGGTGACCTCTTTGGAGATCGACGGGAACTCCCGCACCAGGGTGTCGAGCACCTCGTAGCGGTCGTAGGTCACGTCGGTCACCAGCTCCTTGCGCCGCACCAGGTTGCGGTTGTAGATGAACGCCGAGCGCTCCGGCATCCCGCCTCCTCCTCCCGGGAGGGCGCCGGTCGTGTCCGACACGATGAGGCCGAACTCGGGGCCCATCAGCTCGGCGAGGCGCCTGATGCCTTCGGTTGAGCTCATCACTTCCTGGACGGCCAGCAGGTCGAAGTGTCGGCAGATGTCGGCGAGGAACGACATGGCGCCTTCGTCGCGCTGGTGCGTGCCCTTCGAGGACAGGCTGCCCAGCTTTCGAATGTTGAAGGACCCGAGCACGATCGACCCGTAGACGCGTTTGGGGAGCCCGTACAGATCCGGGTCGGAGGCCAGCGCCGTGCGAATCTTCTTCCATTCCGAGGCCGTGAACGGCGGTGACTTGGTGGTGGCCACGTACCCTCCCCTCCATGTAAAACGCGACCCCCCATCGCGCTCTCTTGACGAAGCTACCAACTATCGCCAGCGAAAGCCGGAGCGCCGGAAGCGGTGGTTGCCTCGTGCCGGCCGATCGGGAAACCTGGTGCCGCGAGGTAGAGCCGAAGATCGGTGCCGCCGCCCGCCAACCGGTGGGAGCGGAGTCCGGCTCACCGAGCACCCTCCCGTCGCGGCCAGGAAGCTACGGCAGACCGACGTGGTCGATCCGGGTGATCACTCCTTCCTCCGAGACGGTGTAGGCGGACGTGTAGCGTTCGATAGAGCCGTCACCAAAGGTCGTGGTTACCGCAACAGACACCATCCCGTCGTCGACGGAGACCATCTCCCAGGAAAGCGTGGGATCGGCAACCCGCCAGAATTCCGCGGTCTGGTCGAGCGACACATCACGACCAACTTCGTCCGGTAGGAGTTCACCCCCAGCCTGCCTGAAGTCGATCGACACCGTGATGTCGGGGGCGTAGAGCGCCTCGAGGGCGGCACGATCACGCGCATTGAAAGCCTCGAGGCTGTCAACCACCACGTCCTCGGGTGCAACTCCGTCGTTGTTCATCAGAACGAGCGCAGCTCCCGCCGTGATCGCAAGGACGACCACAGCGAGGATCACAAGAGGAAGCCGGGCAATCCGCGGCCTGGACGGCTCGACTCTCTCAGGCGTGGCAGCCGGAGGAGGGGCGTGAAATGTCGTAGGCATGTGCACCTCCCAGGTTCATCAACAAGTTTCCCTCCCCGGCCACCCTCTTGGGAAGAGGCCGAGGTCACAATGGAGATTGGCCGCTTGAGAAACCGGTGCGGGGGCGCCCAGCAGCTGACGACGTATTGACTCTGAAACGGGAGCTCCGCACGGAGGGACAAGCGTCGGCTCGTGGTCTGTTTGGGGACCTCGTCAGGCCGTTGATGCCCTTTCGCCTCTAGCGTCGATCTCTGTTCCTGGGTACAGGTGGTGGTGTGGCCGGTCGTGGTCACACTGAGAGGACGCCGGCATGACTGGAGGCGACACCACATTGGGACGGGCCGGGAAGTTGCGAGAGCCGCCAACAGGGAGTGATCGTCATCGGCAAGGTTGACGACGCCACCATCATGCAGGCTCGCACGTGGGGCGAGAGCGACAACGGCACCAAGCCCACCAGCTGGATGATCGTCGAATCGGCACTGTGCTTGGCGGAGGGGCACACGCGACATGAGCTTCGAACTCGAACAGGTAGGAGCCTCGTAGCGCCAAGATCCGCGGTACGAGCCAACCAAGGAGGAGTCAGATCGTGAAGATGGCAATCGTTTACGACAGTTCGACTGGGAAGACAAAGGCGGCTGCTGAACAGATGGGCGCGGCAGCACGAGCGGCCGGCCACGAATGCAGCGTGGAATCGATCCACGATGCCGACCCTGCGCAGGTGACGACAGCCGATGCTGTCTGCGTCGGGAGCTGGACCAAAGGACTCTTCGTCATCCGGCAGAGCCCGACCCCGGCGACGATAGATTTCATCGAGCGTCTCGGTCCCCTCGATGGGAAGCCTGCCGCCGTGTTCACAACGTACGACCTAGCCATCGGCAAGACTCTGAAAAAGATGGCGACTCCGCTCGAAGCACGGGGCGCCAGGGTCACAGGCGAGCTCAAATCGAAAGGGCCACACGCAGCTGAAGACTTCGATGCTTGGCTGCGGACCTTGGACTGAAGTGGCGATAAGCCGGCTACGGCGGCTCACTGCTCGGCCGTTTGCCTCCTAGCACCATGACCGATGCGGATAGCGTCCCGCCCCCGGCCACCTACGCCTCTCGTGTTGGCCTGGGGTCCGTAGCCGGGAAGGCGATCATCGGCTGCGGTACTTCGACATCCCGCCCCCACCGCCCATTGGTGCCTATTCAGGACACTCTCGCACCTGCGTGTTCTCATCCGTGACGTGGTGATCTGGGACGGCTACTGGCGTGGTGCCGGACGAATCATCACGACGCCTGTTCCGCCTCCGCGACGATACGTAGTCGGCTGATCACACCAGTTATTGCGCCGCGTCCGCGCGGTGGAAGGATCTAGGCGCGGCGCCG
>JBFKDW010000063.1:0-18184 GCA_041619515.1 Acidimicrobiia bacterium | reverse complement strand
GGTCGGCTTTCCGGAGAATCATCCTCTCATGCGCACCTTCCTCGGGGTTCCAATCCGGGTGGGGGAGGAGGTCTACGGCAACCTCTATTTGACCGAGAAAGCGGGTGGGTTCCTGGACGAAGATATGGCACTCGTCGAAGCACTCGCCACTATCGGTGGCTCGGCCATCGCCACTGCCCGCATGTCGAGGCGGTTGCGGTCGGTCGCCGTCGTCGAGGATCGGGAGCGTATCGCCCGCGATCTCCACGACGCCATCATCCAGGACATTTTCGCCGTCGGTCTCGGGCTGCAGGCAGCTTCCGGCCGCGTGTCCGACCCAGACGTCGCCGCTGAATTGCGCGAAGCCGCCAGCAGACTCGATGAAACCATCACTTCGCTGCGTCGATTCATCTTCGACCTCCGACCACCGGTATGGGCGCAGCGGAGAATCCGGGATGAGCTTGCCGACCTGGTCGAATCGCTTGCCGAGGCACACCAGGCCCACGTTGAGCTTCTGTTCCGGGGCGAGGTGGACGACCTCCCGGACCGTTTGGTAGACGAGGTGCTTCCCATTGTTCAGGAGTCGCTCAGCAACGCTCTGCGTCACGCCGCGGCTACCCACGTCAGCGTCCTGCTGGAGCGTAGATCGGATCACCTCACGGTTCGAACCCTCGACAACGGGGACGGGTTCGATGTCAATGCCGCCACGGGAGGCATGGGTTTGGAGAACTTGCGCAATCGGGCGACAGGTCTGGGCGGCTATGCCGAGATCACCTCCGCCGTCGGCAAGGGCAGCACCGTCGAGGTGTCGCTCCCCTTGTAACGGCGCGGCGGCACGCCGGTCGCCATCTTTCGCCGGGTGCCGTTAGGTCGAATGCCTCTACGCCCGGGACCGGCCGAGCGGTTGCCTGGTAGGAGAAGGTGACAACCCAAACCACGCTCCGGGAACGGCCTCCATGGCATGCGATGGCCCCCGCCAAGGTAGGCGGCGAAGTCGACACCGACCCCGCGACCGGCCTGACGACAGCAGAGGCTGAACGAAGGCTGGAGCGGCACGGTCCCAACCTGCTGGAGGTCCGACGGCGCACCCCCTGGTACGTGGTGCTCGGCCGCCAGTTCGTCGATGTCCTGATCCTCATACTCGGGGTGGCGGCAGTGGTGTCCCTCTTTCTCGGCGAGGTGACCGATTCGGTCACGATCGTCGTCATCCTGGTTCTGAACGGGGTGCTCGGTTTTGTTCAGGAGTGGCGGGCCGAACGGGCCATCGACGCACTTCAGAAGCTGCTGGCGCTGGAGGCCCGGGTGGTGCGCGACGGTCGTGAACAGGAAGTCGATGCCACACTCCTCGTCCCCGGTGATGTGGTACTGGTCGAGATCGGAGGCCGCATCCCGGCCGATCTGCGGATCATCCAGGCGGTCGACCTCAAGGTCGACGAGTCGGCCCTGACCGGCGAATCCGAATCCGTCGCCAAGGACTCCGAGGCGGTGGCGGCGAGCACTCCGCTGGCGGAGCAGTACTCGATGGCGTGGATGGGAACCACCGTGACCAACGGCCGCGCCCGGGGGCTGGCGGTCGGTACCGGCATGCGCACCGAGTTCGGCCGCATCGCAGAGCTGACGTCGGCCGTCGGCGCCGAGGCCACGCCGCTCCAGAAGAAGCTGGCCGCTCTCGGCGCCTGGCTCGGGATCGTTGCGGTAGCCGTCTCCGTCGTCATCGCGGTGACCGGATGGCTGCTGGGCCGGGAACTCGAGGAGATGTTCTTCACCGGCGTCTCCCTGGCGGTGGCGGTCGTGCCGGAGGGCCTCCCGGCGGTGGTGACCATCACCCTGGCACTCGGAATACGGCGGATGGTGGGGCGAAAGGCTCTGCTGCGGAGGCTCCAGGCCGCCGAGACGCTGGGGGCGGCGACGGTCATCTGCACGGACAAGACCGGCACGCTGACCGAGAACCAGATGACCGTCCGCAGCGTCTGGGTGCCGTCGGGTGTGATCGAGGCCGACGGTGTCGGCTACGCCCCCGACAGCGGGTCGTTCGCAGTCGACGGCGGTTCGCAGGCGAGCGAGCAGCTGACCGCTCTGCTCGAGACCGGCCTGTGGTGCAATCATGCGCGCATCGAATTGGATGAGGCCGGCTGGCACTGCGTCGGTGAGCCGACCGAGGCGGCTCTCGTCACAGCCGCCCACAAGGCGGGTGTTTCCGCCGACGTCGAGCCATCCGGTGAGTTCTCCTTCAATTCGCGGCGCAAGCGGATGACCGTGCTCGAGCGGGTCGGGACGTCCTATGTCGCCCATACGAAGGGGGCGCCCGAAGTGTTGTTGTCGCGATGTTCCCAGCTCGGGTGGGGAGAGAGCGCCCGGCCCCTCGACGATGCCGCCCGCCGGGAAATCGTGGAGGTCTTTGAGGGGTTCGCCGGCGATGGCCTCCGGACGCTGGCCCTCGCCCGGCGGCGACTGCCGACGGGGATCATCCTCGACGAGGACGCCGTCGAGCAGGAGCTCAGCCTGCTCGGCGTCGTTGCCATTCTCGACCCGCCCCGGCCGGAGGTCCCGGCCGCAGTGACCGAAGCCAAAGCCGCCGGGATCCAGGTCGTGATGATCACGGGTGACGCACCGGCTACGGCGCTGGCGATTGCCGGGCGCGTCGGCCTGGGCGCCGCCCGGGCGGTGGGTGGTGTCGAGCTCGACGAGATGGGGGACGCCGACCTCCGTCGAGCCCTCGAGCAGGGAGCGGTGTTTGCCAGGACTACGCCCGAGCACAAGCTGCGCATCGTCAGGCTCTTGCAGGAGGACGGTCACGTTGTCGGCATGACCGGGGACGGGGTGAACGACGCCCCCGCCCTCAAGCAGGCCGACATCGGGATCTCGATGGGACTGCGCGGGACCGACGTTGCCAAGAGTGCCAGCGACATGATCCTCACCGACGACAACTTCGCGTCGATCATCGGCGCCGTCGAAGAGGGTCGCCGCCAGTACGACAACATCCAGAAGTTCATTCGCTATCTGTTGTCGTCCAACACCGGTGAGGTGGTTGCAGTCCTCGTCAACATCCTGCTCAATGCACCGCTCATCCTGCTGCCGGTTCAGATCCTGTGGATGAACCTGGTGACGGACGGGTTGACGGCGCTGGCGTTGGGGGTGGAGCCCACCGAGGAAGGCATCATGGAACGCCCGCCCCGCCCGCCGGACGCAGCCATCCTGTCGCGGCGAGGGCTCTTCCAGATCGTCGGCTTCGGTGCCTACATCGGCGCGGCCGCCCTGTTCCTCTTCCACTTCTACCGGCTGGGGCTCGACCGGGACATCGCCTACGCCCAGACGATGGCATTCACCGGGATGGTGGTCCTCGAGCACATGAACGTGTTCAACTTTCGCTCACTTCACGCCCCGATGAGGGTGATCGGCTTCTTCTCGAACCCGTGGCTGCTGGGAGCCTGGTCGGCCACGATCGGGCTTCAGGCGGCGGTGGTCTATGTCCCGTTCTTGCAGAACGCCTTCGACACCGTCGCCCTCGGCGTGGGCGACTGGGTGTGGATCCTGGCCGTGTCGCTCCCGGTGTTCCTCATCGGCGAGGCGATCAAGGCGATGGAATGGAGGTCGATCCGGCGATGATTGCCGTCTGGATCGCGGTGGTGGTCGGCGGCCTGGCGCTGGCCATCGTCGCCAGTCGCGGAGCGGTGGGGTATGCGTCGGACCTGGCGTTCGGCTTCAACATCCCGCCCTTCGTGATTGGAGCGATCGTCGTGGCGATTGGGACCGATCTCCCCGAGATCGCCAATGCCATCGTCAGTGCCATCTCCGACTACGGGGACATGGCGGTAGGAACCGCAACCGGATCGACGATCACACAGATGACCCTCGTGCTGGGGATCCTCCCCTTTGTGGGTGGAACCATGGCCAGCGGTAAACACCGCATCGTGCTGCCGGGGACTCTGATGGTCGTCGGCCTGGGTTTGGCTGCGCTGTTCGGGGCCGACGACTCACTCACCCGCCTCGAAGGGGTGACACTGGTCGGTTTCTGGGTCGTGTCTGCGGTCCTCATGTACCGGCAGATGCCGGTGGCGGGCGAACCGGCGATGGTGGTCCCGGAACGGCGCCCGGGTCGGGCGCTCCTGGGGGTCCTCTTCTCGCTCGCTTTGGTCGGAGCGGGAGCGACGGCTGCCGTCACCGCCTTTGTCGAGATCGCCGAGGAGCTGGACGTCCCGATCTTCCTCCTCAGCTTTTTCGCTGCCTCCATCGGCACCTCGCTTCCCGAGTTGGTCGTGGACGTGACCGCAGTCCGGAGGGGTGAGAAGGACATGGCAATCGGTGACATCTTCGGATCATCGCTCATCGACGCCACCCTGGCTCTGGGCATCGGCCCGGCCATCGTTCCCCTGGTTGTCGACGGCGGCCTGCTGGTTCGCAGCGCTCTGGCCGGTGGGGTCATCGTGGCAGGTTTGACCTACGTCCTGGCACGGCGGGGACATCACGACCGGGTGACCGGGGTGATGCTGCTCCTCGCCTACGCAGCTCTCTATCCGTTCTTGCTCGCCTAGGTCCCCCGGGACGGGTCCCCCGCCCAGCCGGCGGACCGGATCACCTGAGCGACGGTTGTGTCCCGCTCACAGTCGTCCGGGCCGGGTGCGGGGTGCAAAGCCGGCACCGGAAGAACGCCCGCTCATCTCGTCGATGGGGATCTTGACCACCACCTCCTTCGGAGCCAGGGGGGTGGGCCGGGAGAAAGCGAGTGCTGAGCCGAAGACGTTGCGATACTTCACCAGCAGCAGGCCGATGGCGTCGGCTTCTTCCCCCGTCTCTTCGACCACCTCGGCGGTACCGAACACAAGCACGCTCTCCCAGTCTCCCTGCTCGTTGGAATAGCGGCTCACTTCGATGCAGCAGCGGCCGCCGGCGAGGAGAGCGGTCAGGCGACGCCCGGGCCCGGTGCGCACATAGATGGCGTCGTTCATGTGGACGAACGAGATGGGGGTCACGTACGGCTCGTCGTCGGCGATGACGGCGAGGTGCCCGACCGGCTCCTCGGCGAGGAGGCGATGGCACTGGGCGTTGGTGATGGGTTCCACGATCCAAGAGTGGTAGACGACGTGGGCCTGAGCCTAGGGGATTAGGTCAGTTCCACCCGTCAACTCCCTGCCGGCCGAATGTTTGGCAGCAGCGGGCAACGGGTAGTACTTCGTATGCATCCGCGAGGAGAGGAACCAACCATGGAACAGCACTTTCAACCCGCCGGGATCTCGAGCGAGTCCGCCGAGCAACTCGGCAGCCGGCTGCAAGGCCGGCTGGTGGCCCTCATCGATCTGTCTCTGGTGCTCAAGCACATCCACTGGAATGTCGTCGGCCCCGGTTTCATGGCGGTTCACGAGATGCTCGACGATCAGGTGGCCGGCACCCGCCTGATGGCGGACGCAGTCGCAGAGCGCATCGCCACCCTCGGCGGAATCCCCAACGGATTGCCCGGCTATCTCACCCGCAACCGGGACTGGGATGACTACGCGCTCGGCCGGGGAGTGGTGGAGGCCCATCTCGCCGCCCTCGACAAGGTGTACGACGGAGTGATCTTCGATCATCGCCAAGCCCTCGAGGCTTCGGCAAAGCTCGATCCCATCACCGAAGACCTCCTGACCGGCCAGGTCGCCAAGCTCGAGCTCTACCAATGGTTCGTGCGCGCTCACATCCAGAACACGTCCGGCGAGCTGATGAGCGGCGAGGCGGATACCGAGCTCGGAGCAGCTGCCGCCGCGGCAACGGCGGACCCCAGAGAGTAGGACCTGCGATACCCAATGCCCGGCCGCCCGGGGCGCGAGCCGCGCTCCCGGGGGTGTCCGGCGCTTGGTACCCTCACGGTATGGATCCTGTGCGCCGACTGTCCGATCCCCTCCTCCGCAAGCCGGTGGCGTTGCTGGCGTTCGAGGGGTGGAACGACGCCAGCGACGCCGCCTCCGGGACCATCGCCTACATCATCAGCCAGTTCGACGCCGAACCATTCCTCATCATCGATCCCGAGGAGTTCATCGACTTTCACGAGACCCGGCCGATCATCACCGTGGAAGACGGCGCCACCGGGGAGCTGGCGTGGCCCGCCACCCGGATGTACGGGGTGCACTTCGAGGAGGGGGAGCACGATCTGGTGCTGGTGCTCGGCGACGAGCCTCAGCTGCGATGGCAGGGATTCGGGGCGCTCCTGGTCGATGAGTTCCGTCGCATGGGGGTCGAGCAGGTTGTGCTGCTGGGGGCGTTCCTTGGACAGGTGCCGCACACAGCCCCGGTCCCCGTGATCGGCACAGCAGCCTCGACCGATGAGTTGATCGAGCTCGGGTTGACCGGTGCCAACTACTCAGGCCCGACCGGCATCGTTGGTGTGCTGGCGCATTTGTTCCGCCAGGAAGGCCTGTCGACTCTGAGCCTGTGGGCGGCCACCTCTCACTACCTCGGCACCAACCCCAACCCCAAAGCCATGCTTGCTCTGCTCGAACGGGCCGCGCGCATCCTCGATATCTCCGTGGATGCCACCGAGCTGGCGAGGGTGGCGGGCGACTTCGAGTCGAGGGTCGATGCCGCCATGTCTGCTTCAGAGGAGTTCTCGGCGTATGTGCGCCGGCTCGAGTCGTTCGCAGGCGATGCCGGTGCCGACTTCAACACGTCTGATGCTGCTGAGCTCATCTCCGAAGTCGAGGATTTCCTCCGCGAGAACTGAGCGGTCTCGCCTAGCTCTCCGCCAGCGCCCGAAATGTCGGCTGCAGCGCCGGATAGAGCTCGCGATATCGGTCGTGGGCACGCCGATAGGTTGCCTGGTCTGGCCCCGGCTCGGTGACCGACCCGACGGTGACCCAGTCGGCAGCCAGGTCGTGCACGTCGGTTCTCCACTTCGCTCCGACTGCCGCCAGCATGGCGGCTCCATATGCAGCCCCTTCCGGGGTGTCGACCGTGGCGATCTCGGCACCGAGCACGTCCGCCAGTATCTGCCGCCACAGGGGCGAGTTGACTCCCCCTCCCGTCGCCCGGATGTGTCCAACCTGCCCGGCGCCGGCCTGTCGAATCAGGTCGAGGTTGTCGGCGAGACCGAACGCCACCCCCTCGAGCACGGCGCGGGTCAAGTGGGCCCGTTCGTGGCGTACCGTCAGGCCGACGAAGGCGCCGCGGGCGAGCGGATCGGGATGGGGAGTGCGCTCACCGGTGAGGTAGGGCAGGAACAGCAGGCCATCGCTGCCCGGTGGGACATCGCCGGCCTCGGCATCGAGCTCGGAAAAGCTCGCGCCGGGCGCCAGTCGGTCCCGATGCCAGCGCAGGCTCCCGGCGGCCGAGAGCATGACGCCCATGAGATGCCAGCGGCCCGGGATCGCATGGCAGAAGGCGTGGACCCGGCCGTTGGGCTCGAAAATGGGCCCGTCGGTCGCCGCGAACACCACTCCCGATGTTCCCAGCGACAGGGTGACAACGCCCGGGTCCAGGGCCCCGGTCCCGACCGCGCTGGCCGCCTGGTCTCCCCCGCCGGCCACGACCGGCGGCCCGGCGGCGAGGCCGGATGCGGCTGCCGCCGGGCTGCGAACGGCACCGGTGACGTCGGGGCCCTCGAAGGTGGGTGGGAACCAGGCGGAGGGGAGGCCGAGGGCGTCGAGTATCTCAGCCGACCAGGTGCGGTTGGCGAGATCGAACAGCTGGGTGCCGGCGCCCCCGGCCCTGTCTACCGCAAAATCACCGGTCAGCCAGTAGCGCACATAGTCCTTGGGAAGCAGCACGCGGGCGATGCGGGCGAACGTCTCCGGCTCGTTGTTGGCAACCCAAAGGATCTTCGGGGCGGTGAATCCGGCCAGGGCGTCGTTGCCGGTTATCTCGATGAGCCGCTTTCGTCCGACGGCAGCCCGCATCTGGTCGCACTCGGCGCCGCTGCGCTGGTCGTTCCAGAGCATGGCGGGACGAAGCACGTTCCCGCCGTCATCGAGCAGCACCAGTCCGTGCATCTGTCCGGTGAGGCCGACGGCGGCGATTTCCTCCCCCGCCAGCCCGGCCGCGGCGAGGGCGCCGCGAATTGCGGCCGCGGCCGCTTCCAGCCAAAGGGCTGGATCCTGTTCGCTCCACAGCGGATGCGGTGTGCTGAAGGCGTACCCGGCGGAGGAGACCCCGGCCACCGACCCGTCGTCGCCAACGACGATCGCCTTGGTGGCGGTGGTCGACGAATCGATGCCGAGGACGTAGGCCATGGTCTCTCCGGAGCGGACGGCTTCCTCCGCAATTTAGGCGCGGCCGGGCACCTCTATCGTTCGAAGCGTGTGAGGCGGACGCTGTTGGTCACAACGCTCACACTCGAGAAGGCCATCGCCAGGGCCGCAATGCTGGGGTCGAGCCGTCCGAATGCGGCGAGGGGGAGGGCGGCTGCGTTGTAGAAGAAAGCCCAGAACAGGTTCTGGCCGATGGTCCGGTGGGTGCGTCGAGCGAGCTGCACCGCTCTCACCACCAGCTTCGGGTCTCCCGATAGCAGCACGACGTCCCCGGCTTCGATCGCCACGTCGGTGCCGGAACCGATTGCCATGCCCAGGTCTGCCTGGGTGAGGGCGGGGGCATCGTTGACGCCATCGCCCACGAAGGCGACGGTTTCGCCCCGCTGCTGGAGTGCCTCGACGGCAGCCGCCTTCTCGGCAGGCCGCACCTGATCGAGCACCCGTCCGATACCAACCTCGGCTGCAACTGCGTTGGCCGTCACGGGATTGTCCCCGGTCACCATGACCAGGTCGATGTCCATGCCGGCCAGTTCGCCGATAGCTCGGGCCACACCGGGCCGCGGTGCATCGACCACCGCCACCAGGCCCCTCACCTCACCGTTCCAGGCGGCCAGGAACACCGTGCGCCCCCCGGCCTCCAGCTCGGCCACTCGCTGCCGAGCTTCGTCGCTCAGCTCGATTCCCTGCGAAGCCAGGAGGGTCGTGCTGCCGATGACGACCGCGGTGTCCTCCACCGTCCCCGTGATGCCGCCTCCGGGAAGCTCTTCGACGTCGCCGGGCGAGCTCAGCTCCAGCTCCCGCTCCTCGGCGGCCAGGGTGAGCGCCCGGGCTACGGGGTGTCCACTGGCCGACTCCAGCGAGGCAACCAGGGTGAGGAAGCGATCGGGATCGACGGTCGTCTCGAGGACGTCGACGGTCATCCGGCCGCTGGTGATGGTCCCCGTCTTGTCGAATGCGATGGTGTCGACCGAGCGGGTGCGTTCGAACACTTCTGCCGTCTTGAAGAGGATGCCGAGCTCGGCCCCGCGGCCCGATCCCGCCATGATCGCCGTTGGGGTCGCCAGGCCGAGCGCGCACGGGCAGGCGATGATGAGGACGGCCACGGCGTTCCTGAGCGCCGTCTCGACCTCTCCGGTCGCTGCCAGCCAGGCTGCTGCGGTGACGATGGCGATGACGATCACGATGGGAACAAAGACGCTGGAGACCCGGTCGGCCAGCCGCTGCGCCGGAGCCTTGCTGGCCTGGGCGGCCGCCACCATTCGTGCGATCTGTGCCAGGGCGGTGTCGGAACCGACGGCGGTAGCTTCAACCACCACTCGCCCCTGGTGGTTGATGGTGGCGCCGTACACGACGGCGCCGGGGCCCTTGTCGACGGGCATCGACTCTCCCGTCAGGAGGCTTTCGTCGAACGACGACCGGCCGGCGTTGATCAGCCCATCGGTCGGGACCTTCTCACCCGGGTTGACGACCATCAGGTCCCCAGGGCGCACCGCTTCGGCCGGCACGAGGGTTTCGACTCCGTTGCGGAGGACGCGGGCCTGCTTTGCCCCCAGTTCCAGCAGGCGGCTGATCGCCCGTGAGGCGTTTCCCTTGGCGCGGGCTTCCAGGTAGCGCCCGAGCAGGATGAAGGTGATGATCAGCGCAGCCGTCTCGAAGAACACCTTCTCCCTGGCGAACACGGCCCAGACCGAGTAGCCGTACGCTGCCAGCGTGCCAATCGAGACGAGGGTGTCCATGCTGGTATCGCGGCCCCTGAGGCGCAGCACTGCGTTGCGGTGAAACTGCCATCCGAACACGAACACGATGGGCGTCGCCAGCACCCACATGCCGACGCGGGCGCCGTTGCCGCCGTCTCCCAGCAGCATGATGGCGACCAAGGGAATGGTGAAGGCGGCCGCCCACGCCAGGTTGCGGCGTTGAAACTCCAGCTCTCGCTGGTGGCGGTGGCTCGGCGCCTCCCGGGCCTCCTCCGGCGCAATCTCGGTGAGGTGGTAGCCGAGCTTCTCGATGGCGGTGGCGAGCGCGCCCCGGTTGGCAGCCGGGTCGAGCACCACGACCGCTTCTGCCCCGGCATAGTTGACGGCGGCCGTCTCGACGCCTGCCTGCTTGCCGAGCACCCGCTCGATGCGGACCGCACATGAGGCGCACGTCATGCCGTCGACCGCGAAGGACACGGTAACCGGCTCCGTCGGTCCCGGTGCCGGCGCCTGGGTATCGATCATTGGGCTACTTCGTAGCCCTGCTCTTCGATGGCCGAAACGATCTCTCTGAGGCCGACGGCTTCGGCTTCGAAACGTACGGTGACCGTCCGGGCCGGGATGTCGACGCGGGAGGCGGCGACACCGTTCAGGGCGGCGGTGGCGCTTTCGATCGAGGTCTTGCAGTGGTCGCACGAGATGTCCGGAACGGACAGAGTGTGGGTTTCCATACCGGGATCATATCCCGCAACCCTTCTTCGCAGTCCCGCTTCGTAGACTCGTGCCATGGACATTCGACCGAGCATCCTGGACGCCGTCGGGGACACGCCGCTGGTGCGGTTGTCCCGCCTTCATCCGCCCGGCAACCTGGTCGCCAAGATCGAATCCATGAACCCCGGCGGCTCGATCAAGGATCGCATCGGGTTGCGGATGATCGAGGCGGCCGAGCGGGAGGGCCTGCTGGGCCCGGGCGGCACCATCGTCGAACCGACCAGCGGGAACACCGGGGTGGGGCTGGCGATGGTGGCGGCCATCAAGGGCTACCGGCTGGTATGTGTCATGCCGGACAAGATGTCGCAAGAGAAGATCGACGGCCTCCGTGCCTACGGAGCGGAGGTGCATGTAGCTCCCACCGATGTCGAGCCAGACGACCCGCGCTCGTACTATTCGGTGGCGGCTCGACTGGTCGCCGATATCCCGGGGGCTTTCAGCCCCAACCAGTACGCCAACCCGGCCAATCCTGAAGCGCATTACCTCACGACCGGGCCCGAGATATGGGAGCAAACGGACGGGCAGGTCGGTGCGCTGGTCGTTGGAGTCGGCACCGGCGGCACGATCAGCGGGGCGGCCCGCTTCCTCAAGGAGAAGAACGCCGCGGTGCAGGTGGTTGGGGTCGATCCCGTCGGGTCGATCTACACCGCCGACTCGGAGGAAGACGTCCACACCTATCTGACCGAAGGTGTCGGAGAGGATTTCTGGCCGGAAACATTCGACCCGGCGCTGGTCGACCGCTTCATCCAGGTCTCCGACGCCGATGCGTACGGCATGGCTCGCAGGCTCGGCGGCAGCGAAGGGGTTCTCGTGGGGTCCTCCGGCGGAATGGTGGTGGTCGGCGGCGTACAAGTCGCCACCGAGCAGCCGAACGACCTCGTGGTGGTGATCCTTCCCGACTCGGGCCGGAGCTACATGTCGAAGCTGTTCAACGATGCGTGGCTGGCCGAGAACGGGCTGCTGGAGGCAACGTGAACCGGCCCAGATTCGAGACGATTGCCATTCACGCCGGCCAGGAGCCGGATGCCGCCACCGGAGCGGTCATCACCCCCATCTATGCGACGTCCACCTACCGGCAGGAGTCGCCGGGTGAAGGCGCCTACGAGTACTCGCGAACCGACAATCCCACCCGCACGGCTCTCCAGACCGCTCTGGCGGAGTTGGAGGGAGCCGGCGAGCACGGGGGAGCGGTTGCCACCGCATCGGGGATGGCAGCCACGGCCCTCCTCGGCTACCTCCTGCGGCCCGGCGACCACGTCGTGCTGCCAAACGACGCCTACGGGGGCACGTATCGGTTCTTCGCCCGGGTCCTCGGAGAGCAGGGGGTGGAATGGACCGTCGTCGACCAGACTCAACCAGAGCAGGTAGCGGCCGCCATGGGCCCAACCACCCGGCTCGTCTGGAGCGAAACCCCCACCAATCCGCTGCTTCGGGTCGTCGACATCTCTGCCGTGGCTGCGATTGCCCATAGCGGCGGTGCTCGCCTCGTCGTCGACAACACCTTCGCCACGTCGTACCTCCAGCAACCGCTCAGCCTCGGAGCCGACATCTCGCTCTATTCGACCACCAAGTACATCGGCGGTCACAGCGACATGGTCGGCGGCGCTCTGGTAACCGCAGACGGAGACCTGCTGGAGCAGCTTCGGTTCCTGCAGAATGCGGCCGGGCCTGTGCCGGGGCCCTTCGACGTGTACCTGACGTTGCGGGGACTGAGAACCCTGGCGGTTCGCATGGACCGGCACTGTGCGAATGCCCGCCAGATTGCCGACTTCCTCACACAACACCCGGCCGTCGGGGAGGTGTACTTCCCGGGGCTCGAATCCCATCCTCAGCATCGCCTGGCCGCCAGACAGATGAGCGACTTCGGGGGTATGGTCTCGTTCCGAACCACCGCCGGGCCCGATGTCGCCGAAAAGGTGGTGGCCAAGACCCGGCTCTTCATCCTGGCCGAGAGCCTGGGAGGGGTTGAGTCACTCATCGAGGTGCCGGCGATGATGACCCATATGTCGGTGGCGGGCACCGATCTCGAGGTCCCCGCCGACCTCGTGCGCCTGTCGGTGGGCATCGAACACGTCGACGACTTGATCGCCGACCTCGACCAGGCCCTATCGGGCTGAGCTAATGCCCGTGCGTGCCTTTCTGGACCGGGGCGGCCCGTGGGTGGCAGCTCAGGTGGTCCTGCTTGCTGCTGTGGTCGGTGCCGGACGGCTCGGCCTGCTCCCCATGTCCGTCCCGGGCAGGCGCTCCGTCGGATGGTTCCTCGTCGTTGTGGCGATAATGGGCGGGCTGGCGGCCTCGAACGCCCTCGGGCGCAACCTCACGCCCTATCCCACCCCGGTGGCGGCCGGAACGATGGTCGAGCACGGTCTCTACCGGCTGGTTCGCCATCCGATCTATACCGCCGTGATACTCGGCATGATCGGGATCGCATTGCTGGGTGGCGATTGGCTCGGCCTCGCAGTTGCGTTCGGCCTCGTGCCCTTCTTCGGCGCCAAGAGCAGGTTCGAGGAGCTGCACTTGCTGGAGCGGTATCCGGGCTATGCCGCCTATCAGCAACGGGTGCGGACCCGGATCATTCCCGGCATTCTGTGAGCCGGCTCAGTGGGCGGCGATGCGCTCGACCTCGATGACATACGTGACCCTGGTCATGTCCGGGGTCCGCCAGGGGTATTCATCGACACCGAGGTACTTGGCGGCCAGTGCGTCGATGTGGGCATCGGCACCCCGGTGACGCTTCTCGATGACTCTCCCCTGGATGGCATAGGCCTCATAGGGGTCGTCCGGGTTGAATATCGACACGGCCACCCGGGGATCCCGCTCCATGTTTGCGGGCTTCACCCGGCCCTCAGCGGTGTTGAACCGGATGTGATCGCCCTCGCGATCCACCCACATTGTGCTCGCCTGCGGTGCCCCACTGGGCATGACCGTCGCCAGCGTCGCGAACGTGGGCCCGTCGAGCAATGCCCTCAGCGCTGCCGGTAACTCCATTCCGCCTCCTGAGTTGGCGACACGAACCTAATGCAACGAGGTGACTGTCACGAAGGTTTGGAGCGGCAGGCGCCGGGCGTGTCGACCTCGTCGATGGATGCCCCCTCGCCGTACACCGTGGGGGCCGACAGTGACTCGACTGCGCAAAGGAACCGCCCGGGCCGCCCTCTGGTGATCAGCAGGCCCTCACCGTGTCTGCCCTGGTAGGAGAGGACGCCGAACGTCACCTCATCGCCGGGAACCAGCACCAACTCTCCGTCCAGCTCGGCCACGGCTGCTGCGCTGAAGCCGAAGTTCGAGCGGGCAACGAACGCGCCCTTGACGGCGAGCAGACCCTGTTCGAGAAGTTCCGGTGCCATCAGGTCCATCGCTTCGGCGGCGACGGGACCGACCAGCCGGCACGGATCGGCGTCGTTGCGCCACTCGCCCCCAACTTTCACCAGCGGCCACCGCTCATCGGTGAACGCACCGAGGGAGACGTCGGCGGTGGCTCGCTCTCCGCTGACGGCCAGCGTCCTGAGCTCGAATTCGCCCGGCTCGATCAGCGCCAACCCGGCCGGCCAGACCTCCTCCAGGTCGGTCACCGAGCACGATGCGGTGAGCGCGAAGGTGGAGCGAGCGGCGCGGCCGTTGCCGGCGGCAAGCGCGTCGACCAGGGCGGCAAGGGTCGTCTTGATGGCGCTGTCGTCCGGCCCCGTCGCCGAATACGTGTCCTCCCACCCGTCCACCATCACTCCGTCGGTGCACGCATCGAAGGCGCTCTGGAAACTGTCTCCGAATCCATAATCCTTCCCGCCTTCGGTCACGTCGACACAAAACCAGCGGCCGCTGGCGCTGCGACGGTGCAGTGTCAGCCGAAGACCGTGGGCGTCGTACACCACGCCATCGGAGGACGCCGCGTCCACCAGGGCGGCGACGTCGATCCCGGTCGAAGCTGCCACCGTCTCCAGGTCGGCGTCGAAGGTTCCGCGGGCCGCAAAGATCTCCTGTGCGGCGGCCAGCACGGCACTCAGCTCGGTCCGGGCGAGGAGGTCGGCGTCGCCCGAACTGAGCTCCGCGCCGGCCGCCGGCGCGATGGTCGGATCCGGGGTGGTTGCCGCGACGGGAGGTGACAGGACGCGCGTCATCTCCGCCCCCTGGTCACCCGGTCCGCACGCGGCGAGAATGAGGGCAAGGGCGGCCAGCAGCGTCCCGTGTCGAGAGTAGGCCATGGGCCTTGCCATCGACCCTTGCCGGCTGCGGCTTCAGCGGTTTTCGGGCCAGCCGCCGGGGAGAGCGCCGGCGACCACGGCCCGCAGCTCGGGTTGCAGACGCGGCCCACCGGCGATGAAGAGAGAATCGAACAGTGTGCTGGGGGCTCCGGTGTGGTCGGTCACCGCCCCGCCCGCCTCGATGACCAGGACCATCCCGGCTGCGATGTCCCACGGCCCGAGCCCGAACTCCCAGTAGCCGTCCAGGCGGCCGCACGCCACCCACGCCAGGTCGAGGGCGGCAGAACCCAGGCGGCGAATTCCCCGGGCACGCTCGACAACCGTGCCGACGATGGCGGCATAGGCGGCGCCGCGGGTGCGGCGGTCGTACGGGAAGCCGGTTGCAATCACTCCCTCATCGAGCGTCCGATCCGCCACCGACACCGGGTTCCCGTTCAGGCGGGTACCAGAGCCGGTGGAGGCCGTGAACTCCTCGTTGCGAAGCGGATCTATCACGACCCCGACCAGCGGACTGCCGTCCTCGTAGAGGCCGACGGCCACCGACACCTGCGGAATGCCATGCAAGAAGTTGACCGTGCCGTCGAGGGGATCGACCACCCAATGCCGGCCGGCTATATCTCGTGACCCGCCGCCCTCCTCGGCGAGAACCGCATCGTCGGGACGGTGGGTGCGCAACACGGCGAGGATCTCTTGCTCGGACCGATGATCGACTTCGGTCACCGGATCGACGACGCCCTTGAACGAGGCGGTCTGGGTGCCGCCGAACGAGCCGCCGACGACGAGAGCGCCCACCCGGGCGGCGGCGAGCGCAACGGCAAGATCGTCCATCCCCGAACCCTAGGTACCGGCTGGTCCCGGAGCGTGGCACGCTGCCCCGTGCTCGCCCGGACAAATCCCATCAGGGAGCAGGCCGCGCTCAGGTACCCTCTCGCTCATGCTCATCGAGCTCGCCCCCCTGTTGTCCGCATTTCTGCTGTGGGCGGCCTTCCCGCCGCTGGGATGGGGCGTCCTGGCAGTGGTGGCCCCCACCCCGCTGCTGGCGGCTCTCCGCCGGGTGAAGACCCGCCGAGGCGCCGCCGCCCTCGGGTTTTCCTTCGGTGTCGCCTTCTACTCGCTGCTCATCTTCTGGGTGAAGGAAACCGGCTACCTGTCCGTGGTGGCGCTGGTCCTGCTGCAGGCCGCATACGCCACCGCCTATGCGCTGGTGGTGTTCCACGCCCGGCGCTGGAACCGCTCCGCTTGGTGGCTGACGGCCGTGGGCGGCTGGGCCCTCATGGAGCTCGTGCGGGTGTACATCCCCTTCGGCGGGCTGTCCTGGGGATTGCTCGGATACCCCGCCGGCGAATACCGCTGGACGCGCAACGCCACTCAGCTCGTCGGCACGAGCGGATGGTCGGTTATCTTCATCGGCATCGCCGCCGGGCTCGCGCTCTACGTGACCGACCGGCGCCGGCCGGCCCGGTGGCTGGTCCCGGCTTTGGGCATCGCCGCGGTGGTGACCGTGATCGGCGCGGCTGCCCCGCAGGTGGCCGACGGTGCCGAGCTGCGAGTGGCGATCGTCCAGGGAAACAGCCCGTGCCCCGACGTTCACTGTGAGAACGAGAACGAGCAGATCTTCCAGTCGCACCTCGACCTCACGCGCACCCTGACCCCCGGCCAGGCGAAGCTGGTTGTGTGGCCCGAGAGCTCGGCCGGGAGCTCGGTTGAGCTGTCGACCCATCCCGACCGGCTGGCGCAGGTGGCCGTCGAGGCGCAGCGCCTCGACGCCTGGTTTCTGATCGGCTCCCAGCGAACCCTCGACGCCGAAACCTTCGTCAATCTCAACCTGGTGCTCGACCCGGCCGGGCAGATCGTCGGTGAGTACTGGAAACGGCATCCAGTCCCGTTCGGCGAATACGTGCCGCTGCGTCCTCTCTTCGACTGGATCCCGGCCCTCGACCAGGTGCCCCGCGACCTCGTCCCCGGCACCGAGAACACCGTGTTTGTGCTGCCGGGCGGAACGCTCGGGTCGGTCATCTCCTTCGAAGGCGGCTTTTCGCGCTCCACCCGGCCACTGGCCGAGGCAGGCGCCGGGCTGCTCGTAGTGGCGACCAACACCGCCAGCTTCGGAGACACGCCCGTGTCCGACCAGTTCATCGGAATGACCCGCATGCGGGCCGCCGAGCTGGGCACACCGGTCATTCACGCGGCCATCACCGGTCGCTCGGCGTTCATCGACGCAGACGGAACGATCGAGTCTCGTACCGACGCCTTCGAAGCCACCATCTTGCTCGGGCGGGTCAACTTCCGGTCGGCCGGGCTCACTCCCTACGCCCGCTTCGGCGATTGGCTCCAGTACCTCGCCATCGTTGCCGGGGCCGCCATGGTGGCCGCCGCGATGGTCAACCGCCGTCGGGCCCGGTCGCTCTCCGACGTGGACGCCTAAGGGGCCTGCGAGCTCTCCCAAGCCGACAGCGCCTCGTCTATGAGCCGGGCACCCAGGTCGAGGTCCTCAGGCGATATGACCAGGGGCGGGATGAACCGGATGATGTTCTGATCGGGCCCACACGGGTGAAAGATGAGGCCCGTCTCGAGCAAGTGGGCGCGCACGAAGCTGAGCGCCCGTGGATCGGGTCGACCCTCACCGTCGACCAGCTCGATACCGATCATCAGGCCGAGGCCGCGTACGTCGCCCACGGTGGCGTGAGCGGCTTGCATGGCGTGAAGACGGTCGAAGGCCCGCTCCGACAAGGCCGGTACTCCCGGCAGCAGCTCACCGATCACGTTGACGACCTCGGCGGCTGCGGCACAGGCCACTGCGTTCCCTCCAAACGTCGTCCCGTGCGCCCCGGGGGGCCATTTGCCGAAGAGGTCGCGCGACGAGCCAACCGCAGACAACGGAAGCCCGTTGGCGATCGCCTTGCCGACGCTGATGATGTCGGGCCTCACGTCGAAGTGGTCCATCCCCCACCAGCGCCCGGTCCTGCCAAAGCCGGTCTGGATCTCATCGGCGATGAGGAGGATGCCATGCCGGTCGGCGATATCGCGCACCGCACTCATGAATGCACGCGGTGCCGGGTAGTAGCCGCCCTCGCCCTGGACGGGCTCGATGAGGAAGCAGGCGATGTCGGAGGGCGCCACTACGTGGCGTAGCAGGGCGTTCAGCTCATCGAGGGCTCGTCCGGTGGACTCGGCCTCGTCGAGCCCCTCCTGGAAGGGGTGGGGAAAGGGGGTGACGAACACAGATGGGAGCAGCGGGTGATAGCCGGTTCGGTACTTGACCGAAGAGGTCGTGTAGGAGACCGAGCCCATCGTCCGGCCGTGGAAGCCGCCGCGAAACACCACG
>JBFKDW010000062.1:0-18390 GCA_041619515.1 Acidimicrobiia bacterium | reverse complement strand
CTGATCGGAGAACCCCGTAGCGCACCAGCGACGCCAGGATTTGGCTGATGAAGTCCCGCGGCAGGTCCATCGTCTCGGTGATTTGGCGGGTCGTTCGCAGCTTGGGGTGGTGGCGGGCGATGTCGAGGACTGCTCCCACCGCATAGCCACCCTTCTTCGTCAGCATGGTCGGAAGGGTCGCACATCCTTGGACGGGGCGACCGCTTCGCCGTTCGGACGGGCCAGGCGTCGCAGCTCGGGTCAGGTTGCGTGGTCGATGCTCGAGCCACAGCAAGCCCGGCGTGAACGCCGTTCCTTCTCGTGGCCGTCGCTGCCGATGCCGGTGAATCCGCACCCGGAGCTTCGACCCCACGGGAGTTTCTGATTTCGAGCCGCTCCTCAGCGGCCTGAACTGCAATCGGGCTTGGAACCGATCGCCTCGCATCTCGTGCCGACGCGAGGCGAGCCATATGCCATAACCACCGGGTGGTTCGTCTGGTGGACGCGCCAACCACCGCCGGAACCAGGTCATTCGATCGGACGATCCTGCCATCGAGGACGGCCCCGACCCCGCGGCGGAACTCGGTGCTCCAACCCTGCGGATCCGGCGAGATCATCCCCTCCCGGGACCGCGGCCTTCTGCTCGGTGGGCGCTAGACCTGCAGCGCCGAGTGGGCGGCGGCCAGCCGGGCGACGGGCACCCGGTACGGCGAGCAGCTCACATAGTCGAGGCCGATCTCGTCGAAGAAGGCGATCGACGCCGCGTCGCCTCCGTGCTCGCCGCACACGCCGATCTTCAGATCGGGCCGGCTGGCCCGCCCCCTCTCCACGCCGGTCCTGACCAACTCACCCACCCCGTCGATGTCGAGCGATCGAAACGGATCCTCCTGGATCACGCCCCGGGAGATGTAGCCGGGTAGGAAGCGGCCCGAGTCGTCGCGACTCAACCCGATGGTCGTCTGGGTGAGGTCGTTGGTGCCAAACGAGAAGAACTCAGCGTCTTGGGCGATCTCCCCGGCAGCGAGGGCGGCCCTCGGCAGTTCGATCATCGTTCCCACGATGTAGGCAACGGACATGCCGTGCTCGGCGAACACCCGGCCCGCCACCTCGCGGATCAAGGCTTCCTGTGACCGGAACTCAGAGGGAAACGCCACCAACGGGACCATGACCTCCGGCTGTACGTCGATACCTCGATCATGGCACCGGACCGCCGCCGTGAACAGTGCCCTCGCTTGCATCTCGGTGATCTCGGGGTAGGCGATCCCCAGCCGGCAGCCGCGATGGCCCAGCATCGGATTGGACTCGGACACTCGCTCGATCCGGTCCAGTGTTGCCTCCAGGCGGTTGATCTCGGCGAGGAGGCGGTCGATGTCCACGAGGTCGACTGCTTCACGCAAATGGAGCTTGAGGCTGACGATCTCGCGTACGGTTTCGGCGTGCCCGGGGAGGAACTCGTGGAGTGGAGGGTCCAGCAAGCGAACCGTGGCCGGGTACCCATCCATCACCTCGAATATGCCCTCGAAGTCGTGGGTGAGGAGCGGCTCGAGCACCGCCAGCGCCTCCGCCCGCAACACCGCGTTCGGCGCCATGATCATCTCGCGCATCGCTGCGGTGCGATCCTCGCCGAAGAACATGTGCTCGGTACGGCACAGGCCGATGCCCTCGGCTCCGAACTGGCGGGCGGTGCGGGCATCCCCGGGGGTATCGGCATTGGCCCGGATGCGAAGCCGGCGGAAGCCGTCCGCCCAATCCATCAAGGTCTCGAAGTACTCGTCGAGCTCGGGGCTGGCCGTCTCGACCCGTCCCTGATACACGCTGCCGGTAGTGCCGTCGACGGTGATCCAATCCCCTTTGGATACTTCGGTTCCCGACGCGGAGAACAGCTGGGCGCCGTAGTCGACCTCGATGTCGCCGCATCCGACTACACAGCTCTTGCCCATGCCCCGTGCGACGACGGCGGCGTGGGAAGTCACCCCGCCGCGTGTGGTGACAACCGCGGCTGCCGCCACCATCCCGTGGAAGTCGTCGGGGCTCGTCTCGGTCCGAACGAGCACGACGGGATGGCCTTGCGCAGCTAGTTCGTGCGCCTCGTCGGGATCGAACACCACCGTTCCCGAAGCCCCTCCCGGTGAAGCAGGCAGGCCGACCGCCAGCACGACGTCGGCGGGGCCGGGCTTCACAACCGGGTGGAGCAACTCGTCGATCCGGCCGGGGGTGACGCGGCGCACCGCCTCCTCCCGCGAGATGATTCCCTCGTGTACGAGGTCGATGGCAATGCGGACGGCCGCCCGGGCCGTCCGTTTGCCGGTGCGGGTTTGGAGCATCCACAGCTTGCCGTGCTCGACGGTGAACTCGATGTCCTGCATGTCCCGGTACTTTGCTTCCAGCCGGGCGGCGATCTCGGTGAGCTGCTGGTGGATCGAGGGCAGCTGCTCCGAGAGGGCGCCCAGTGACAGCGGCGTTCGCAGGCCGGCGACCACCTCCTCGCCCTGGGCATTGGGAAGATACTCACCGTAGAACGTGGGCTCTCCGGTGGCTGGGTGGCGGGTGAAGGCGACCCCCGTCCCCGATTCACCACCGGCGTTGCCGAACACCATCGTCTGGATCGTCACCGCCGTGCCTAGGTGATCAGGAATGTTGTTGGTGCGGCGATAGTCGACCGCCCGGCGGTTCGTCCAGCTGTCGAACACGGCGCCGATCGCGAGGCGCAGCTGCTCCATCGGATCGTCGGGAATCGGGCGGCGGGCCACACCCTGCACGATCTGGGCAAGCCGTCCGACCAGCTCCTGTTCCGCCGCGACCGGCAGAGCGCCGCCCCCCGCTCCCGCCCTGGAGCGAGCAGACGTGACGGCCGCTGCCAGCCGGGCGCTCGGCACGTCGAAGACGATCTCGGCGAACATCTGGATGAACCGGCGATACGACTCCCAGGCGAACCGGGCGTTGCCGGTGAGCTCGGCCAAGCCGGCCACGGCCGGCCGGTTCAACCCGAGGTTGAGCACCGTGTCCATCATGCCGGGCATCGAGACCGCCGCCCCGGACCGAACCGACAGCAGCAGTGGGTTCGAGGCTCCGCCGAAGCTCTTGCCGGTCTCCTCTTCGAGGCCCGAGACCGCATCCTCGACCTCAGTCCACAGGTCATCCGGGAAGGTGTTCTCGTTCTCGAAGTATTGACGGCAGGTGTCGGAGGTGATCACGAACCCGGGCGGAACCGGGAACCCGGCCTGCTGCATGCTCACGAGACCGGCCCCCTTCCCTCCCAGCCGGGCGGGATCGGGCACTCGATCGGTATGGAACGGTTCCAGCCAGCGCATCAAGCCAGCTTCCCGGGCGGGTCGGCCGCGGTGCTGCGTCGCCGTGGCGCCCTCGTCGGTGTGTGCGGCCCCGTCACGGTGCGAACCATACCCGCAACCGGCGGCGGTCTACTCGATACCGGGGAAGCGGCCTTGGTCCGGAATAATGCCTCATGCGCATCACACGCCTCCTGGCTCCCAATCCGGGGCCGTTCACCGGGCCCGGCACCAACAGCTACGTCCTCGTCTCGGACGGCGAGGCGATGATCCTCGACCCCGGGCCGCTCATCGAATCCCATCTCGACCGCATCCGCCTGGCGGTCTCCGGGCTAACGGTGGCCGGTGTCCTCGTGACCCACCATCATCAGGACCACGCTCCGGCGGCCAATCCACTGGCACGCGAGTACGGGGCTCCCTCGTACGGGTTCGGCGATTACGGCGGTTTTCAAGCAATTTCCACGATTGCCGAAGGTGATGTTGTCGTAGTGGGAACCGAGTCGATCGAAGTGCTGCACACACCGGGCCATACACCAGATTCAATGTGCTTTGCCGTCTCCGAAGGTGTCTTCACCGGAGACACCATCAAGTCGGGAACCACCGTCGTCGTCGAGGACATGTCCGCCTACATGGCGACGCTGGATCGGCTCGCCCGGCTGGCCCCGGTGCGGATCTTCCCCGGTCACGGCGATCAGATCCATGATCCGGCCACGGTGATCTCGGACTACATCGCGCACCGGCGTGCTCGCGAGACCCAGGTGGTGGGCGCGCTGTCCGGCGGCCCCCGCAGCATCGAGGCTGTGGTGGCGGCGGTGTATCCGGACCTCGATCCGGCCCTCGTGGCCCTGGCCACCCAATCGGCCCAAGCTCATCTTCGAAAACTCGTCGCCGACGGCCGGGTGAGACGCCACGGCGGGGAGTACTCGCTGCGATGAGACTGCTCGTCATCCTCGTGGCGTCAGCCGTCACGCTCGGCATCGTCACGGCCCCGGCTTCGGCGATCACCGAGGAGGATTTGCGGGATCTGCGGCTCGAACTGCAGGACGCACTCGGTCAGCTCGAGGCGGCGACCTGGGATGAGCGGGTGGCCTCCGATTCGGCCGGTCTCGTGCAGTTCGAGTACGACGAGCTCGCCGGCGACGCCGAGGCCGTCCTGGCCGAGCAAGCGGAACGCCGCAGCCTGGCCGCCGGGCGGTCGCTGGCCCTGTTCGTCGGGGCGCCGGAAGGCCCGTGGTACGACCGGACGATCGGCCGCCGCTACCTCGAAGCGGCTCTCGGCGCCGACCGGGAAATGGTCTCGGCTCACGCCGAGCTGGTGGATGGCCTCGAGACCGATCTCGAGTTCCTGCAATCCGAGATCGATGGGTTTGCGGCGACCGCCGCCGATGCCGCCGGCCGCGTCGATGAGCTGTCCCGGAGAGTCGACCAGCTCGACGCCGAGTACGCCTCCCTGGCCGCCGCCTACGAAGCCGAGCTCCGATACAACGCCACCACGACAACGAGCAGCACTATTGCAACGACGACCACCGCTACGGCCACGACCACGACCACCACCCCTGCCACGACGACGACCAGCATCTCACCTCCGGCCGCCACCACCACCACTCTGGCGGCCGGGACCACGACGACTACGGTGCCGGTCGATACCACAACGACCACGACCACGGTGATGCCATCGACCACCACGACCACGGTGCCTGCACTCCCCGTCGACGGGCTGATATGTCCGGTGCAGGGCCCGCACCATTTCCGCGACTCCTGGGGCGATCCCCGATCCGGCGGTCGCACCCATCAGGGGGTCGACATGATGGCCGACCGCGGCACACCCCTCGTAGCGATCGAGAGCGGCACCGTCGTACGGCTTTCCGACGGCGGCCTCGGCGGCATCACGGTGTGGTTGGCCGGTGACGGAGGCGATGAGTACTACTACGCCCACCTGGATGCCTGGGCACCGGGTCTCGTGGAAGGCCAGCGTCTTGCGGCCGGCGAAACTCTCGGGACGGTCGGCAGCACCGGCAATGCTCCCGAAGAATGGCCCCACCTCCACTTCGAAATCCACCCGGGCGGAGGCGATGCGGTCAACCCCTACCCCACCGTCGACGCCATCTGCCCCTGAGGCGGTTGCTGGTAGCGTGCCTGTGTGCGCGACCCCCGGTACGACATCTTGTTCGAGCCCGTGCAGATCGGGCCGGTGACTGCTCGCAATCGGTTCTTTCAGGTGCCCCATTGCAACGGCATGGGTTACCGCGATCCCACCGCTATTGCCGAGGTGCGGGCGGTCAAGGCCGAGGGTGGCTGGGCGGTGGTATGCACCGAAGAAACCGAGATTCACCACTCCTCCGAATTCACACCCAACATCGAGGGCCGCCTGTGGGACGACGCCGACATCCCGGCCCTGGCCAGAACCGCCCAGCGGGTGCACGACTACGGGAGCCTGGCCGGCATCGAGCTGGCGTACAACGGCATGCACGTTCCCAACCACTACACCCGAATAGCTCCCATGGGTCCCGGCCACCTGCCGGTCACCGGTTCCGGCTATGACCCGGTGCAGGCACGGCGCATGTCAAAACGCGACATCGGTGATCTCAGGCGCTGGCACCGTGCCGCAGTTCGCCGCTCGATCCAGGCGGGGTTCGATCTCGTCTACGTCTACGCAGGACACAACCTCGGCGGAGTCCATCACTTTCTGTCCCCGCGCTACAACCAGCGGGCCGACGAATACGGCGGCAGCCTCGAGAATCGGATGCGGCTGCTGCGGGAGTTGATCGAAGATGCCGTGGAGGAAGCCGACGGCGGAGCGGCCATCGCCTGCCGAATCACCGTCGACGAGCTGATCGGTGATGCGGGCATCACCCGGCCTGAGATCGAAGAGGTCGTCGGCACCATCGGCGAACACCCCGATCTGTGGGATTTCGTCCCCGGCAGCTGGGCAGACGACTCGATGACATCCCGCTTCAGCCCCGAAGCCCACCAGGAAGAATGGGTGAAGGGGCTCAAGCAGCTCACTTCGAAGCCGGTGGTCGGGGTCGGCCGGTTCACGTCGCCCGACACCATGGTCAGGATGATCCGCCAGGGCATCCTGGACTTCATCGGCGCCGCCCGTCCCTCCATCGCCGACCCGTTCCTCCCCAACAAGATCTCGGAAGGCCGCATCGACGAGATACGCGAATGCATCGGCTGCAACATCTGTGTCTCCGGTGACTGGACGATGTCGCCGATTCGGTGCACGCAGAACCCGTCGATGGGCGAGGAGTGGCGGCGCGGCTGGCACCCCGAGCGCATCGAGCCCAAGGAAAGCGATGCCAAGGTGCTCGTCGTCGGGGCCGGCCCCGCCGGGTTGGAGGCGGCAGTGTCGCTCGGCAAGCGCGGCTACCGGGTGGTGCTGGTGGAACAGTCGCGACAGCTCGGAGGGCGAGTGGCACGGGAGGCTCGACTCCCCGGCCTGGCCGCCTGGATACGGGTGGTGGATTATCGGGAGGGCCAGTTGCGCCGGCTCGACACGGTCGAGCACTACTTCGAGAGCCCGATGACGGCGAACGAGGTCCTGACATACGACTTCGATCACGTTGCCGTCACCACCGGCTCCAGCTGGCGTCGCGACGGAGTGGGGCGCTGGCATACCCACCCCGTGCCGATCGACGACCGCATGGAAGTGCTCACCCCGGACGACATCATGGCCGGTCTCCGACCGCGCGGTCGCCGGGTGGTGTTGTTCGACGACGACCACTACTACATGGGCGGAGTGCTCGCCGAGCTGCTGGATGCCGAGGGGTTCGCCGTCGTGCTCGTCACGCCGGCCGCCCAGGTCTCACAGTGGACCACGAACACGCTCGAACAGCATCTCATCGCCCGGCGTTTGCTCGAGATGGGAGTGGAGATGAAGCTGTCGGCGGCCGTGGTCGGAGCCGACGCCGACGGGGTGACCATCGCCGACGGCCACACGGGCCGGGAAGGGAACATCACCGCCGACTCGCTCGTGACCGTGACGGGGCGGCTTCCTCACGACGGGCTCGTCGCCGAGCTGGAAGCCAGGCGGAACGAGTGGGCATCGGCGGGCTTGTCGTCGGTGCGGGCGGTCGGGGACGCCTGGGCCCCCGGGACCATCGCAGCCGCGGTGTGGGACGGGCACCGCTACGCCCGGGAGCTGGATGTGGACATCGACCCGGATATCACCCCGTTCCGGCGCGAGGTAACGGAGCTCTCCGCCGAATCCTGAGCCCCCTGTCGTGGGCGGGTGGTAGATCAGGCGCGGGCCGGGGGCCGGGCCACCCGGCTGGGCAAAGCGGTGTCGGGCGCTTCCACCCGGCCCAGGGCGGAAGGTGGTTTGCGTAGTCGCGCCTGTAAGTGATCGGCGAGCCTCAGGCTCAAACAGGCGATGGTGAGTGAGGGCCCGGTCGAGCCACTGGTCGGGAACACCGAGCTCCCGGCCACGAACAGGTTGTCCGTCCCGTGGACCCTGGCGTTGTGGTCCACCACGCCGTCACGAGGGCGGCGGCTCATCCGGGTGGTTCCGGAGTGATGCCAGGTACCGAGCACGTGGTCCGGCCATTGCTCCGGCTCGTCCTTGCGGTTGGCGCTCAGGCCGGGCTCGAGCCGCTCCAGCTCTTCGAGCACCAGCTCCCGGCCCCGGTAGTAGGTGTGCTTCTCACGGGCGTCGAGGCTCCAGCGCAGTTCTGCGCGGGGCATTCCCAGCTCGTCCTTGGCAGTGGTCAGCACGACCCGATTATCGCGGCGGGGTACCTGCTCGATACTGCTCTGCAGCTCGACCCATCGACGGATGAACCGGGGGCGAAGGGTGGCTCCGAGGATCCCTCGCACGGTCCGGTCGGGCCGGGCCAGCAGGCTCTTGACATCCGCCCACCGCACCCGGTTCGGCCCTCCGCCGATGTCCTGGTAGTACGGGCTGTCCTTCCACGGGGAGCGGCCCGCGTTGATGAGGCGACGGAGAGCCGACCACTGGGGGCTGTCCTGGCCGTCGAAGCCGAAGGACAGGTTGACGTGATAGTCGAGCAGCTCGTGTTGGCGCTGGGCCGTCTCGCTGAGCCCCAGCCGTGAGAAGCGGAGGGTACGACTGCTGCTCGTAATGCTGCCCGTGAGCGCGGCGGCCCTCCCCGAAACCCAGTACCGGTCGACGACTCTCGGATGCTCCTGGAAGTAGCGCCCGACGTTGTCATGCTGGTTGCCGATGCCGGTTGCGACCACGTTGTTGGAGGCGAGCATCAGCCTGGGAACCTCGATCCCCCCACCGGCCAGAACGTAGTGCCGTGCAACGATGCGGTACCGGTTGCCTCCGAAGGTGGAGACCAGGACTCCGTTGATGTGGCTACCGCCGGTCTCTGCCTCGATTCTGGTCACGGTCGAATGCAGATAGGTGGTGACGGTGCCGGCCTTGTCCAAGGCCCCGGCGTACCGGGTGCCAAAGCGCGTCGGAGGGCTGAACCGCACCCTCCTCCATTCCGTGGTGCCGGCGGTGGCGGGAAGGGCGGGCTCTTCGGTGACCTTGCCCACCTCGAACAGCTCGTACGCCCTGGGGTAGTACGGGTCGAGCTCCTGTTTGGGAAACGGCCAGCCGCTGTCCGGAACCCATGGCCGCTTCTCGAACTGAAGCGGGGGAAGTTCTGCACAGATCCCCCCGTACGAGAGCGAGCTGCCGCCGAGCACGCGCAGGTGGGTCTCCTTGACCGGGAAATAGGCCTGGCCGCTGCTGGTGGCCGCCGAGAGGTCCTGGGTTCGGTCGTCCCACCTGGTGCCGCCGCTTTCCACGAGCGCGACGGTGGTCCCGGTTCCGATGAATTGCAGCGCCAGCGTGATCCCGGCGATGCCGCCGCCGACGATGCAGACGTCGGCCTCGATGCGTGATCCGGAGGGAACAGTGCGGCCGTCGATGATCATGTAGTTCTCAAACTCCCGAAACCGGGGCTCCCTCAGCCCTATCTCTCGCCCGGGCTCCGGTGGACCGAATCCCGGCCACCGCGGCCCTCCTGAGGCTCACAAGAGACCCCCGCATGCAGGGTTTCGTTCCGGCAGCGCAGGCCGCCGGGCGCTCCGTCATCGCAAAGAAGCCTGCCGCCCTCGTCGCCCAATGTGAGGGTAGTACGCCACCCGATGTGGTGCGAACATCCGGCTCGAATGGCCCTCCCGGCGCCGCTACGCCCGGGCCTTCAATCCTTCGAGCAGCCGGTCGATTCGAGCTGTGCACGTCTCGTCCTCGGCCGGTGGTACCAGCTCGACGAGTCGTTTGGCGGCTCTGGTCACCTCGACCGCGGCCGGGGCCGTCGGATGGGCGCCCACCACCGGGGCGCCGCCGTCGCCGCCCTCTACCACGAAGGGATCGAGGGGGATCGATGCGATCAGGGGGACACCCAGCTCGTCGGCCAGCTCCTGGCCTCCGCCCTCGCCGAAGAGCTTGAAATGCTCACCGGCGGGGGTGGTGAACCCCGCCATGTTCTCGATGACGCCGATCACGGGCATGAAGCTGCGCCGGGCCATGTCGGCAACGCGGGCGGCGACCTTCTGGGCCGCTCGCTGAGGAGTTGTCACCACCACCATCTCCGCCTGCGGCAGTAGACGGGCCAGTGCCATCTGAATGTCTCCGGTGCCCGGCGGCATGTCCACCACCAGATAGTCGACATGGCCCCAGGCGACGTCGGTGAGGAATTGTTCGAGCGCCTTCGAGAGCATGAGGCCCCGCCACATGAGTGCCTTGTCCTCGTCATCGACCAGCAACCCGGTTGACACGAGCTTCAGGCCGTGGGCCTCGAGGGGCACGATCTTGCCGTCTTCATCGGCCTCCAACCGCTTGGAGGAGACTCCGAGCATGCGGGGGATCGAGAAGCCCCAGATGTCGGCATCGAGCAGCCCAACGGAGAAACCCTGATCGGCCAGCGCCAGCGCCAAGTTGACACTGACGGAGGACTTGCCGACCCCTCCCTTGCCGCTGCTGACCGCGATGACCCGGGTAACCGGGTCGACCATCGTGGGCTCGGCATTCTCACGAGCGCGAAATCGCGCCTTGGACATGACCGCGGCGCGTTCCTCGGACGTCATCTCGCCCATGACGACCGAGACGGAATCAACTCCCGGGAGGGCGGCCACTTTGCGCTGCACGTCGCCTTCAATCTGGTTGCGCATTGGGCAGCCGGCGATGGTGAGGGCCACCGTGATGGTGGCGACGCCTTCGGCAAGGTCGATGCCCTTGATCATGCCGAGCTCGACGACGTCTCCGCCGAGCTCCGGGTCGACGACGCCTCGCAGGGCCTGTTCGATGTCTCCAGTGGTGGTCATTGCGATGGCCAAGAGTATCCGCGACTGGGCAACTATCTATACAGCTGTGGCCAATACTGCCGTATAATGACGTCTCTACCGGACAGGAGACCTCGTACATGCTGACGCTGACCCCGCCCGCCGCCGCCAAGGTGAAATCGCTGCTCGAGCAGGAGGGTGACACCTCCCTGGCATTGCGTGTCGCCGTCCGCCCCGGTGGTTGCTCGGGCTTCTCGTATGAGATGTTCTTCGACGGCGACCTCGGTGCCGAGGACCAGGTTGCCGAATTCGACGGTGTGAAGGTGGTCGTGGACTCCGACAGTGCCCCCCACCTCGAGGGGGCGGAAGTCGATTATCGCGACGGCCTCCAAGGTGCCGGGTTCGCCATAAACAACCCGAACGTCAGCCGCACCTGCGGCTGCGGCAGCAGCTTCTCCTAGCGGAGAGGCCGCCCCGCCCCGGTCGCCGAACCGGTATTCTCGCTCTCATGGGCAAACAGATTCTCTCCACTCCGTCCGCCCCCGCCGCGCTCGGGCCCTACTCGGTGGCGGTTGAGGCGAACGGACTCGTCTTCTTCTCCGGTCAGATAGCGCTTGATGACGACGGCAAGCCGGCCGGCTCGACGGCCGAGCAGGCGCATCGCATCATGGAACAGATCGGGGGCCTCCTCTCCGATGTCGGCCTCGGCTATCCGGACCTGGTGAAGGCGACGATCTTCCTGGCCGACATGTCTGACTTCGGCGCCGTCAACGACGTGTACGGTTCGTTCTTCGACGACGAGCCGCCTGCCCGGTCGGCGGTCGAGGTGGCGGCACTGCCCAAGGGCGTCTCGGTTGAGATCGAGACCATTGCCGCTCGCTGAGCCCGCGGCGTCACGCCCGGCCTACAGGTAGTAGCTGCCTTCCATCCCGTCGGGAATGAGTTCGGCGTCGTCCTCGGATTGGAGGTGCCCCCGTACCCGGAGGTGGACCCGTCCCTCGGCGTCGAGCTCCTGGAAGGCGTTCCAGTCCGGCGGCGTGACCGGTGCGCTGGTGCGGGCACGAAGAACGCCGCCCTCCTGAGTGACGGTGTCCTCGGCCGGGCGGCGTGGCATGGTGTCGACAAGTGGCATGGTGTCGACAATCAGTGTCTTGATGACCATGAGTCTCCTCTGCCTTCTTGGAACCGCTTTATCGGCATGTCGGCGGGCGAGGTTTAGCCCTTTCCGCCGGGGCCCGCCTGCCCTCCGACTGTCTCCGGAAGGGCGATATGCTGCGCCCTCTCTCCGACCGAGGAGCCTTCTACCACGATGTCAGTGCGGCTTGTTGCCATGGCGGCGCTCGTCCTGATGCTGCCTGCCTGCCGCGGCGGGTCGGCTGATCTGACCCGCGAAGAGGACACCGTGGTGGAAGGAACGGTGATTGCCGTCGACGGGACCTTGGCCGCGGTTGCCTCGTTCACTCTGCGGCTGCCCGACGGTCGGGACCTCGTATTGGTACCGGCCGAAGGGGTGCTCTTCGACGGCTCTGCCCCGATCAGCCACCTGCAAGACCACCTGGCCAGCGGCGCGCCGGTGAGAGTGGGTTACGTGGTTCTCGCCGACGGGACACTCTCGGCGGTGCTGGTGGAAGATGCCTGACGTGCGCCCCGCCACCCTCATCGTCCTTGCCGGCTTCGTCGGCTCCCTCCTGCTCGCAGCCTGCGGATCCGGCCCGGCTGCGGGGTTTCCGGAGGACAGCTTCGCCCTCATCGCCAACCGGGATATTGCTCGGGGCGCCTCCCGGGTGTTGATCGCAGTTTCCGACGCCGACGGCAAACGCTACGGGTCACCAGAGGTGGCCGTCGAGTTGACGGCCACGCCGCTCGACGACCCGGACCGGGCTCAAACGAGACCCGGAGTCTTCACCTGGATCGTCGAGGATGCCGCCGGCCTCTACCGGGCTGAGTTCGACTTCGAACGTGCCGGAACCTGGGAAGTCTCCGTCCGGGCCGCCGCAGGCACGGACCCCGCGCCGGCAACGCTCATCGTGTACGAGGAGTCGCTCGCTCCGGCGGTCGGCCGGCCGGCGGTCTCGGTACCCACCCCCACCCTTGGCGAGTTCACCCTCGAAGAGCTCACCACCGACCCGTCACCCGACCCGGCCTTCTACGACCTGTCGCTGGACGAGGCGCTGGCCAACGGGCGCAGGACGGTGCTGGTGTTTTCCACCCCGGCGTACTGCCAAACATCTGCGTGCGGGCCCCTTCTGGAAACGGTCAAGGGCATCTCACCGTCATTTCCCGAGGTCGATTTCATCCACGTGGAGGTGTATACCGGGCTCACCGAACCGGACTTCGCGCCCGACGCCGCCCACCTTGCGCCGGCGGCGGGACCCGATTACTGGAACCTACCCACCGAGCCGTGGGCATTCGTCATCGACGGATCCGGGGTGGTGACGGCGCGCTTTGAGGGCGTGATGGGCGAAGACGAGCTGCTGGATGCGCTCGATTCCTGAGGCCCTGCTCGTCGCCTGGTTCGGCTAGCCGAAGCGGTACCCGACTGATCGCACCGTGGCGATCCAGGAAGCGCGCTCTTCTCCAAGCTTTGCACGCAGCCTCCGGACGTGGACGTCGACGGTGCGCGAGCCGCCGAAGTACTCGTAGCCCCACACCTGGGACAGTATCTGAGAACGGCTCCAGGCCCTGGTCGGGTGGGTCGCGAAGAACTTGAGCAGCTCGTACTCCATGAACGTGAGGTCGACCGGTACCTCGTCGACGGTGGCTTGATACGTCGCCAGGTTCAGCTCGAGATCCTTGAAGCGAATGGTCTCGTCCTCGGTCCTGGTTGGCGAGGTGAGCCGGCGGAGGCGAATCCGCAGCTCGTCCTGGTCGACCGGGGCAAGCAAAAAGTCATCGATTTCGGACACGTTGGCGACGTCGGTGGCCCGGTCGGCGAGCGCGACGATCGGCAGCCCGAGCGCCTCCTTGATCCTCCTGCAGAGGGCGACGGCGCGGCCGGGGTCGGCGCCCAGGTCGACGACCAGCGCATCCCATCCTGCTTCCGGCTGACGGTCGACCACCTCGGTGGCGTCGGCCACCGTCACGCAGCTGACCCCGATGCCGGCCAGGGCCTCGGAGAGCTCGGGGCGAGCCGCGATGACAGCGAGCATGATCACAGGATCGGCAGGTTCTCCTCGATCTCGAACAGCGAGACATGCCGCCGGTACCGCCGCCACTCGTGTCGCTTGTTCTTGAGGAACCACTCGACGATATGCTCGCCGAGCGCATCCTTCATCAGGTCGGACCCTTCCAGCTCGTCGAGTGCCTCGTCCAGCCCCAGAGGGAGCCGGTCGATCCCGGACAGCTGCCCGGCATCGCCATCGGTGACCGAGACGTTCTCCATCACCTCCGGCGCCAGCTCGTACCCTCGCTCGATTCCGGCCAGGCCGGCTGCGACGATGGCCGAGAATGCCAGGTAGGGATTGCAGGCGGGATCGGGGGAGCGGTACTCGATGCGGGTCCGCTCCGGTTTGCCCGGCTGCAGGGTCGGGACCCGGATGAGCGCGGATTCGTTGTTGTGGGCCCAGGTGACGAAGGTGGGGGCCTCGAAGCCACCGTGGAGCCGCTTGTAGGAGTTCACCCACTGGTTGGTGATCGCAGTCATCTCCCTGGCATGGGTGAGCAGGCCGGCGATGAACGCTTCGCCCACCTTCGAGATGCCGTCCGTTGGCTCGTGAAAAGCGTTGACATCGCCTTCGAACAGTGTCAGGTGCAGGTGCAGGGCGCTGCCTGCTGCCTCCTCCAGCGGCTTGGGCATGAAGGTGGCGTACATGCCGCTCTCCATCGCCACTTCCTTGATCGCCAGGCGGGCGGTGAGCAGCTGGTCGGCCATGCTGAGAGCATCGGCGCCCCGCAGGTCGATCTCGTGCTGTCCGGGCGATTGCTCGTGGTGGGAGGACTCAACCGGAATGCCGAGCTGCTCGAGGACGACGATCGAGCGCCGCCGGTATTCCTGGGCCACGTCGAGTGGGGTGAGATCGAAGTATCCGCCTCGATCGAGAACCTTGCGTTCGGGGCTCGCATCGGTGAAATAGTAGAACTCGAGCTCCGGAGCCACGTCGAGGGTGAAGCCGCGCTCGGAGAGCCGCCGCAAGTTGCGCTTGAGCGCCCAGCGCGGGTCGCCTTCGAACGGGTCACCGGCCGGCGTCACGATGTCGCAGAATATCCGGGCCACCCCACCCTCGTCGGGCCGCCACGGCAGCAACTGGAACGTCGTCGGGTCGGGCTTGGCGATCATGTCCGCTTCCTGAATGCGCGAGAAGCCGTCTATGGAGGAGCCGTCGAAGCTCATCCCATCCTCCATCACTCCCTCCAGCTCGGCAGGCGTGATGGCCACCGATTTCAGAAACCCGAGGACGTCGGTGAACCAGAGCCGGACGAACCTGATCCCCCGCTCTTCAACTGTGCTGAGCACGTATTCGGCTTGCTTGTCCATCGACATTGAATGTAGGCCAACCTTCCCAAAAAGGCGAGGGAGCGGAACTATTCCGCCCCCTCGCAACGGGTATGTACCAGCTGCCGAGAAGCAGCGCCTAGCCCTCGGCGTCCTTGCAGACGGTCTCGGTGATGAGGCGGGTCACGACGTACGGGTCCATGTTTGCGTTCGGACGCCGATCCTCGATGTACCCCTTGCCCTCGACCTTGACCTGCCACGGGATCCGCACCGAGGCGCCCCGGTCGGACACGCCGTAGGAGAACTCGGTCCAGGGGGCGGTTTCGTGGAGGCCGGTGAGCCGCTGCTCGATTCCAGCCCCGTAGTTCTCAATATGCTCGTCGTGGGCCTTGCCGAGCGCTTCTGCGGCGGCGATCACCGGGTCGTAGCCCTCCCGCATCTCCTTGGTGGAGAAGTTGGTGTGCGCGCCGGCGCCGTTCCAGTCGCCCTGGATCGGCTTGGGATTGAGGGTTGCCGAGATCCCATGATCCTCGCCGATCCGGTAGAGCAACCAGCGCGCCAGCCACACCTCGTCCGCGCAGTCGACCGGGCCCCGGGGCCCGATCTGGAACTCCCACTGGCCCATCATCACCTCTGCGTTGGTGCCGGAGATCTCCAAACCGGACTCGATGCAGGCGTTGGTATGTGCTTCCACCACCTCGCGCCCGAAGACCTCATCGTCGCCGATCCCGCAGTAGTAGCCCCCCTGCGGTGCCGGGAACCCGCCCTGCGGCCAGCCGAGCGGTCGGCCGTCCTTGAAGAAGGTGTATTCCTGCTCGATTCCGAACCACGGGTCGTGGCTGGCGTAGCGTTCGGCCACCTCGACCAGAGCTGCGCGCTTGTTGGACGGATGGGGCGTCATGTCCGTGTTGAGCACTTCGCACAGCACGAGCACATTGTCGCCTCCGCGGATCGGGTCGGGGATCGACCGCACCGGGCGCAGGACGCAATCTGATTCGCTTCCGGGCGCTTGATTGGTGCTCGACCCGTCGAAACCCCAGATCGGCAGCTCGGCGCCGTCGGGCAGGACCTTGGTCTTCGAGCGGAGCAACTGGGTCGGCTCCGACCCGTCGATCCAGATGTATTCAGCGCGATAGGGCACGTGATCTCCTCTGACTTGGTTATCCGCAGCACTATTGCAGCATCGGGTTGCGGAGGCGTTTCTTTCGTGTGAACGCTCTGTTACAACCGTGCGGGGCTAGGCGGGCGGCCGGTAGGCGGCGATCGTGTTGACCTGGTTGCCGAAGGCGGTAATCGCCTCGTTGAAAGCCGCCACCGCCGCTGTGCGGGCTTCGCCGCTGTCGGGCGCCTGCAACCCGGTAACCACGTCGCCGGCACTCTTCGACACCTCGGTAGCCGCTGCTGCCATGATCGAGTGGAAGTCGGCATACTCGGGGAGTGAGGTGGGGATGGTGAGGGCGTCGATGCTGGAGCGCCAGGCCTTCACCTCCGTGTCCAGCTCCCGGAACGATGCCAGCGTGTCGGCATACCCCACCGTGCGGGCGTTCCAATCGGCATTGGCTTTGGCCAGGCGTTCCTGAATGCCGGCAATCTCGATTCCCTTGCCGGTGATGTCGACGTTGTACTGGACGATGTCGGCGGGGAGGGTGGTGGTGGTTGTGGTATCGGTTGGCTCTGCCAGGGTGGTGGTGGTCGCGCCGACGGAGCCACCGACGGTCGTCGGCGTGGCACCCACCACCGGGTCCTCAGCGGCGTTGATGAAGAGCCACGCGAATCCCATCATGGCCAGTATGACAACAGGCAAGATCCAGCGGCCGGGCTTCGGGTCGGGGTTCGGCTGCACGGGCTGGAGGGTAGTCGCTCCGCCCAAGTCAACTTCTCATTTTCCGGGCGGTTACCCTGCTGCTCGTGGACATCTCCGGCAGCAGGGCCCTCGTGACGGGCGGCGCCCATCGGGTGGGCAAGGGCATCACGCTCGCCCTCGCCCGTGCGGGCGCCGATCTCGTGCTGCACTACAACCGGTCGGCTGAGGCCGCTGAGGAAACCGCTGCCGAAGTCGGCGCGCTGGGCGCCGATGTTGCGGTTCGCCAGGCCGACCTGAGCGACCCGGACTCGATAGCCGAGCTCCTGGCCGATCCGGTCGACATCCTCATCAACAGCGCAGCGGGCTTTCCCAGCGACCGCCTGGTGGACGTTTCGCTCGAGCAATGGAACCACACCCTCGACCTCAACCTGACGGCGCCGGTGTTCCTGACCCAGGCCTTTGCGCGGGCGTTGCCCGATGACCGCAACGGGGTCGTCATCAACGTCACGGATTGGAAGACCGAGCGACCCTACCGCGGGCCGCGGTTCAGCTACACGATCGCCAAGGGGGCCCTCGACACGTTCACGAGAGTGGCGGCCAGCGAGTTGGCGCCCCGCATCCGGGTGAATGCTGTTGCGCTCGGCGTCATCCTCCCGCCCGCCGATGCCGACGAAGGCCATGCCGAGCGCCTCGCGGCCGATACACCGCTCGAGAAGGTCGGCGGGGTCGAGGTCGTCGCCGAGGCGGTTCTCCACTTCATCAGAAACGATTTCCTCACCGGCGAGATTCAGCGGCTCAACGGCGGAGCCCATCTGCGCTAGGCCGGAGCTGCGGTGCGCCCTGCCCGCCGGGAGCGGTGGGGGAATAGAGACAGCCCGGTTCCTAGCCTCCCCACATGCAACGAATGGAGCCCGGCCCGGGTCGAGAATCGGTCTGGGATTACCCCCGACCGCCGGCGGTCGAGCCGTCCCGACACGACATCAGAGTGGAGTTTGCCGGTGTGGAGGTGGCCCGATCACACCGTGCGATGCGAGTGCTCGAAACCAGCCACCCGCCCGTCTACTACCTGCCCCTCGACGACGTCGAGCCCGGGATGCTCGAGCCGAGCCCCACTCGCACGTTCTGTGAATTCAAAGGCCTGGCTTCCTACTACACCCTGAGGGTAGGCGACGAGGTGTCCGCCGATGCGGCCTGGACCTATCTCGAGCCGTCTTCCGGATACGAAGGAATCACCGCAATGGTGGCCTTCTATCCCAACAGGGTCGACGCCTGCTACGTCGGCGGTGAGCGGGTCGTGTCACAGCCCGGCGACTTCTACGGCGGGTGGATCACCCCCGACGTGGTCGGGCCCTTCAAGGGCGGGCCGGGCACGCGGGGCTGGTAGCTGGGAACCCTTCGGGATCCTGGGAACCCTTCGGGTTCCTGGCGAGTTGCTTCGCACCTCGGGGGAACGGGAACCCTTCGGGATCCTGGGAACGCTCCGCGTTCCTGGCGAGTTGCTTCGCAACTCGGGGGAACACACCTGTTGCTTTGCAGCTCGGGGGAATGGGAACCCTTCGGGATCCTGGGAACGCTTGGCAACTCCCGGGCACTCAGCCGGCCAGTGTGCCGCCGAACACCTGCCAGGCGAGAGCCGACTTGGCGGT
>JBFKDW010000061.1:0-18665 GCA_041619515.1 Acidimicrobiia bacterium | reverse complement strand
GATAAGCGCTGAAGGCATCTAAGCGCGAAGCCGGCCTCGAGATGAGAACTCCCACCGGATTTACCGGGTAAGGCCCCTGGCAGAACACCAGGTTGATAGGCCGGACGTGGAAGTGCAGCAATGCATGGAGCTGACCGGTACTAATAGGCCGAGGACTTGGTCTGAATCCACAAACCGATCAGTGCTCGCTATGGAGTGCTCGAGGAGCGCTCACATATTTGCGGTGGCGATAGCGCCGGGGAACCACCCGTTCCCATTCCGAACACGGAAGTTAAGCCCGGTAGCGCCGATGGTACTTGGGGGGCAACCCCCTGGGAGAGTAGGACACCGCCGCATTAATCAAAGGAGAAAGACCCCCGACCCCGGGGGTCTTTCTCATGGAACTCCATCCATGCGCCCATCCGGACCGTCGCCGCACGCGTCGCGGAGGGCCCGACGCGTCGATGTCCTCCCATCGGCCGGCCGCCCGGGCTAGGGTCGGCGTCAGATCCCCGAGCGGGAGCGGCTATGAGACGTTTCACAGGTGCGTTGATCGTCGGATTGCTCATCCTGGTGGCCCTCACCTTCACGGTCGGTGCGGTCGCCCAGAGCGACGACCAGGAAGTGCTCGATGCCATCCGGGCGGAGATCCCGGAAGGCTTCCCAGGCAAGTACGACCTGACCGAGGCAGACGCGGAGTTCGGAAAGCTCGTATCCCTCTTCGGCGAATCGACGTTCGTCGGCAACTTCGGCAAAGGCAGCAGCCTGGTGGGACTGTGCGGTGGCTACGCCTACTCCTACGACGAGAACGGGGAGCTGATCGATGCGGCGCTCGACACCGGTGGCGGCGACCCTCCTGTCGACCTCCTCACCGGAGAACAGGCCTTCACGTCGGGCAATCCCTTCAAGGTCGATACCCGCGGTGTGGTCACCTACTTCGGGTTCTTCCCGGAGGACGGCGACGGGCCCGAGGAGCACCGGTGGACGATCAAGACCTCCGGCGTCAGCCTGGACCGGGGCGGTGACCCCAATCCCCAGCTCAAGAACCGCAACGTCGGCATCGTCGATCTCGCGGCCGATCTCCCGGTGAAATTCACCGCCAAGGTGAGGGTGTCGGGTGAGATGACGACTCAGAACATCGGGTCCTGCATCGGCAAGGGCTATGTCGAATTCCTCGGCAACGGGCTCACCGATCCGGTCGGCCTCGTCGGGCTGGCCCTGCTCGGGGGCGGGTTCTTCGGACTGCTGTTCAATGCCCGTCCCGCCTTCACGTACAAGGGGTGATCGATCATGGCATACGGTGACATCGACCGGGGCCCGCTCGGCAGGAAGCGGCACCCGATCCGGGGCGCCCTGTGGGGGATACCATTCGGGCTCGGCCTTGCGCTCGTCCTCGTCTCCACCACGGTGATCCCGCTGGACCTGATGCAGATCGTCATCGTGATGCTTGTCGGCGTAGCGCTTGGCGTTGTGTGGGGCATGTACGGTCCGGCCAAGCGGGCAAGAGGAATCGCACCACCCGCCCCACCGGTAGCGGGCTCGGAAGCGGCCCAACCCGGGTTGGCGGGCGGTTACGAAGCGTCGATCACGGACGAGCAACCGTCGACCGACCAGGAAGCGACGACCGCGGAGGAGCCGACTACGGGCGCAGAACCTGCCACCGGCGAGGAACCGACCGTCTGATTACTCGCCGCACCGGGGTGGATGAGGCGCCGGGTCCGGTGCGGTCAGCTCGAGCCCCGCCGCAGCGCCCGTTCGATCGTCACCCGGGCGTCGGCGGCCGGCCGCCAGCCGAGGGTGGCCGTCTTCTTGTCCTCGAGGTCCTTGTACACGGCGAAGAAGTGCTCGAGCTCGCGCAGCAGGTGCTCGGGAACGTCGTCGAGATCGGAAGCACCCGCCCACAACGGGTCGCCGTCGGGGACCCCGAGGATCTTGTGGTCCGCCTTGCCCTGGTCCTCCATCAGGAACACACCGATGGGACGGATTCGGATCCGACATCCCGGGAACGTCGGCTCGGACACGAGCGCCATGGCGTCGAGGGGATCGCCGTCCTCGGCCATCGTCTCCGGTATGAAGCCGTAGTCGGCGGGGTATCGGGTGGCGGTGAACAGCATCCGATCGAGGAAGATCTCGCCCGACTGATGGTCCATCTCGTATTTGTTGCGGCTCCCCTTGGGGATCTCGACGATCATCGTGACCAGCATCCGCTCACTCTACGAGCGTTTGGCCCGGGGGTTATGCACGACCGATGACCATCGTTGTGTAGCGTCTTCTCGTGCGCGAACACCGAACGGGAATCCGAAGGGGGCAGGCAGCGCCATGCCCGAGCCGGACAAGCGATCGCCCCTCTGTCGGTCCCGGCCGGGACTCGACACCCGGTGCTCGCCGTCGAGCAATCCCCGCCCCTGGACGTCGCAGCGGGGAGGTCGAATCGTTGACGATGGATCGTTCCCAACCGAGCGCTGAGGGGGATATTCGCTGATGGCCGGCCCGGCACGCCGTCGAGGCCCACGGTATCTGGTCGTCGCCTCGGTGGGCGCGCTCGGCATCGTCTACGGTGACATCGGGACCAGCCCCCTCTACGCGTTTCGCGAGGCGTTCGTCGCCGCCGAGGGCATGGCGGTCAATCGAGACAATGTGCTGGGCGTGCTCTCGCTCATCTTCTGGGCACTCGTTCTGGTGGTCAGCCTCAAGTACCTGGCGTTCGTCATGCGCGCAGACAACGACGGCGAGGGAGGCATCATGGCCCTCATCGCACTGATCCGGCCCCCTATCGGAATTGCTGCAACCAGGACGCGCTGGGTCCTGGTGATCCTCGGGCTGTTCGGGACCGCCCTGCTCTACGGAGATGGGATGATCACACCGGCCATCTCCGTGCTGGCAGCCGTCGAGGGCGTCGAGGTGTTCGCTCCCAACCTCGACTCGTACGTCCTTCCCGCCGCCGTCCTCATCCTCATCGCCCTCTTCAGCATCCAGCGCCGGGGCACCTCCGCCATCGGTGCCGTCTTCGGGCCGGTCATGACCGTCTGGTTTGCCGTCCTGGCGGCGCTCGGAGTCATTCAGATCGCCGGCGAACCGGGCGTGCTGGCAGCGCTCAGCCCGCTCCCGGCCGTCGGCTTCGGCGCCGATCAGCCGCGTCTGGCGTTCCTGGCGCTCGGGGCCATCTTCCTGGTGGTGACCGGAAGCGAGGCGCTGTACGCCGACATGGGGCACTTCGGCAAGGGACCGATCCAGCTCGGCTGGTTCACACTGGTGTTCCCGGCGTTGGTGCTCAACTACTTCGGCCAGGGAGCACTGCTCATCTCGGACCCGGCCGCAGTGGACAATCCCTTCTATCGGATGGCACCGAGCTGGGCGGTCCTGCCACTGGTCATCTTGGCCACGCTGGCGACGGTGATCGCCTCCCAGGCGCTCATCTCCGGGGCGTTCTCACTCACCATGCAGGCAGTCCAGCTCGGCTACCTGCCTCGGGTTCGCGTCGACCACACCTCACCGCGCGAGATCGGCCAGGTTTACGTTGCCTCGGTCAACTACCTGCTGATGTTCGCCTCCGTCGGTCTCGTGCTCGGCTTCAGGTCCTCGACCAACCTGGCGGCGGCGTATGGGGTAGCGGTGACGACAACCATGCTCATCACCACCCTGCTCCTGTACGTGGTGATGCGGGAGCGCTGGCAATGGAGCCGGCCGCTGTCGATCGTCCTGAGCGCCGTGTTCCTGGTCGTCGACCTGGGCTTCTTCAGCGCCAACATCATCAAGATTCCCGCCGGCGGATGGTTCCCACTCGTTGTGGGTGCCATGGTCTTCGCGGTCATGGCGACGTGGAAACGCGGCCGGGCCGCCGTGGTGGCGGCCCAGCGCCGGGGAGAGCTTCCCGTCGAGCGGTTCATCGACTCGATCAGAACCCATCCCCAGCAGCGGGTTCCCGGCACCGCCGTCTACCTGTTCCCCGAACCGGGAGCGACCCCCCCTGCGCTGCTCATGAACCTCCGGCACAACGAGGTGCTTCACGAGACGGTGCTCGTCGTCTCGGTGAGGACCGCCAACCAGGCCCGGGTCCCGCAGGCGCGGAGAGAGACCGTCCACGGCTACGGAGAGGGCTTCTTCCAGGTCGTCCTCAACTTCGGCTTCATGGAGAACCCCGATGTGCCAAGCGCGCTGGCCAATATCGTGACACCCGGCTTCGGCTTCGACCCCTCCGACGCCACCTACTTCCTCGGACGTGTCCAGGTGATCCCGACAGAGGCTGGCGGAGTGACCGGCTGGCGCGACCACCTGTTCGCCTTCCTGCATCGCAACGCGTCGAGCGCTGCCCATCACTTCGGTCTGCCTCCCGAGGCGGTCGTCCAGATCGGCACCATCGTCGATACCTGAGCCCGGCCGCATCCGCCACGATCACCTCCGCCGCAAGATGGCGAAGTACGATCGATGCAAGAGCTCGAAATCGGGATGGGCTGCCAGGTGCTCGGCGGTGGCGGTCACCACGCCGGGATAGGCCGCGGTGTGATCGTCGATGAAGACGAACCCACCCGGCAGAACCTTGGCTCCGTAGAGCGCCAGATCGCGAGCAACGCTCTCGTACTCATGATTGCCATCGACGATCAACACTCCGATCCGGTCCGGGACGACCGCGGCGGCATCCTGGGAGTACGCCACCAGCGGTAGGCACCGTCCTTCCAGTCCCCGCTCTCGCATCGTGCGCAGGTAGCGGCGGTACTTTCCCTGCGGGTTCTTGCGGGTATGGGGGACTCGCTCGAAGGGATCGATGCTCAGCACCGGGTTGGGGTGCCCGGCGTCGTCGAGCGTCTCGGCGACGAAGGCGGCCGTGTGACCCGTGTAGCTGCCGATCTCGACTACCAGCGCGTCGTCGGTCCAGGGAAAGGCGAGGGTCACGGCGGCCAGGTAGCGGAGCTCGCCGTCGTCCATCATCTTCGAGGAATACCGGTCGGCTCGGCCTCCGGCAGCGGCCGGAACCGTCGCCTGGAATCCGCTCGGCTGGAAGGTCAGGGTTCGGCCGGATCCACGCTCCATCGGCTCACGATACCGAGAGCCGGCGGCCGGTTCAGCCCACGGCACCCGTTTAGAATCGCTCCGTGCTCGTCGCCGCCACCCCCCTCCGTGAGAACTTCGTCGACCTCGACATCTCGATGCTCGCCTGGATCATTCTCGGCGTCATCATCGTTCTCCTGCTGGCCGCCGACCTCTACCGGCATCGCGACGCCCACGAGCCCACCGCTCGGGAAGCGCTCATCGAGTCCGGGGTGTGGGTCCTGTGTGGCCTCTTGTTTGGCGTCGGAGTGGCGGTGGTGTGGGGCGGTGAGGCGTTCGGTGAGTACATCTCCGGCTATCTGATAGAGAAGTCGCTGAGCGTCGACAACGTGTTCGTATGGTCGATGATCTTCACGACGCTCGCCATCCCACTGCGTTTTCAACATCGGGTCCTGTTCTGGGGGATCTTCGGGGCGCTGACCCTGCGCGGGGTCTTCATCGCCGTCGGGTCGGCCCTGATCAGTCGCTTCATCTGGGTGTTGATCGTCTTCGGGGTCTTCCTCATCTACACGGGTTTGAAGGTCATCCGTCACCGGGAGGGTGAGGGAGAGGGCGCCACCCGGGGGCTCGGGCTCGTCGAGCGCTTCATGCCGGTCAGCAAGGAGTTCGACGGCCAGCGCTTCTTCACCCGGGTGAACGGCCGCCGGTTCGCCACGCCGCTGTTCGCCGCACTCGTCGTCGTCGAGTTCACCGATGTGATCTTCGCCGTGGATTCGGTTCCCGCCATCCTGGCCGTTTCCCACGAGCCATATCTCGTCTTCGCCTCCAATGCCTTCGCCATTCTCGGGCTCCGGGCCATGTATTTCTTGCTGGCCAACGCTCGGCAGCGATTCCACTACCTCTCCCATGCCCTCGGCGCCATCCTCATCTTCGTGGGCATCAAGATGACAATCGCCAACTGGGTCCACGTCGACACCTACCTCTCACTCGGCGTGATCGCAGTAATCCTGACCGCGGCCGTCGTGTTGAGTGAGCGGAAGACGAAACGGCTGGCGGCGGAAGCAGCACGCGCCGACCAATCGCCCTAGCTCACGACCGGGTTCCTCTGGTCTCTCCGATGGGGGACTTGCGGCCGGGGACGAGTAGCTTTGCCCCATGAGTGAAAAGTCACAACAGGGCCACAGCAAGGGGCGGAAGCCACCGCCGAGCAAGAGCCACAAAGGCCAGGGCCGGGTCGGCGGGGGGTACGGCGGCAACAAGAGCCGCAAGCGGGGCCGCGACCGGACCACTTCCCAGCGGAGGAGCGACGAGCCCAGCAGGCCCAAGCTCGACCTGACGGCCGGAAGCCAGCTTCCCCGCTGGATCCAGGAGGAGGTGACCCGAACCACCCGCAAGGAGCGGCGGGCAGCCGTCCTGCAGAATCTCGAGCAAGCTGCCGATGCGTTTGCCGCCGCCCGCTACGGCAAGGCAGTGGAGCACGCTGAGCGTGCCAAGAAGGCGTCCTCTTCGAATGCCACGATCAGGGAGATTCTCGGCCTGTCGCTGTACCGGCTGGGCCGCTGGGAGCCGGCGTTGGCCGAGCTGCGCGGCTTTCGCCGCATTGCTGGCGAAACCACCCACATGCCGGTCGAAATGGACTGTCTGCGGGCACTCGACCGCGCCTCCGACGTCGAGAAGGTCTGGGATGAGCTGAAACACCTGGGCGGGCGTCCCGACACCTTCCGGGAAGCACGGGTGGTCTACGGGTCGCACCTCCTCGATCTGGGGCGCGCCAAGGAGGCCTGGCAGGTGGTGAACCCAAAGCGGCTCGAAGAGCATCCGCATGAGGCCGAGCTCCGGCAGTGGTACGTCGCAGCCCGGGTGGCCGCGCACCTGGGCGACACGGCCGCCGCCGGCAGGATCCTCGCCGCCATCACGGCCGCCGACCCGGCCTTCCCGGGGCTCGACGAGCTGGAAGCGGCGATCGGTGCCTGAGGACCAGATCCACGATTATCTCGCCCGCAACCGAGCCCACTGGGACGACTATGCACCCGAGTGGGTGGAGATCGGTCGCCGGGCATGGGGTGGCGAGCCCAGCTGGGGCATTTGGGGTGTTGCAGAAGCCGAGCTCGGCGTGCTGCCCGATGTTGCGGGCAAGAAGGTGCTCGAAGTGGGCTGCGGCACCGGGTACATCTCAGCCTGGCTGGCGCGCCGCGGGGCGGCCCCGGTGGCCATCGACAACTCCTTCCAACAGCTCACGACGGCGGCTGGGCTACAGTCAGAATTCGACCTCCGATTCCCGCTGTTGCACGCGGCCGGGGAACAACTGCCGTTCGCGGATGCGACCTTCGACCTCGTCTGCTCTGAATACGGTTCCGCGATCTGGTCGGATCCGTACCACTGGATCCCGGAGGCGGCGCGGGTCCTGCGTCCGGGTGGCGAGCTCATCTTCCTCGGCAACAGCGTGCTGTTCATGTTGTGCGCCCCCGATTACGACGGCGTACCGGCCGAGGAGACCTTGCTTCGGCCGCAGTTCGGCATGCACCGCTTCGAATGGCCCGACGATGATGCCGTCGAGTTTCATCTCAGCCATGGGGACATGATCAGACTGCTTCGATCTCAGGGTTTCACGATCATCGACCTCGTCGAAATCCAGGCGCCGGACGGAGCACACGAGGTCCAGTTCAATGTTCCGCGCCGGTGGGCACGACGCTGGCCGGCCGAGGAGATCTGGAAGGCCCGCCTGACCGGATGAGTACGGGGGCGGTGCTCAGCCTCCGCCGTCTCGAAGGGTGAGCCATCGCTGTATTCCCCATATCTGCATGGGCCAGAAGGTGTTGCGGTCGTACTGGTCGATGTCTTCTTCAGACATGCCCTCGCTCCGATACGAGGAGAGGACCCAGTTGCGGAGCCGGTCCCCGGCATCGGCTGCTTCGACCACAGATTCAACGAAATCCACCCATTCGCCGACGCGGGCCTCGGCCTCGTCGAACACCCTGGCAGCATCGCTCGCAACCCCGTAGTGGGCGAACCCGACGAATCCCGGCTGACGGGCGGCCATTCGATGAAGTTGCTCGATGACGACGGTCGCGTCGAAGTCGGGGGGAGGCGTCACCGGCTGCACCATGTGACCGTGCGGAAAAGCGATCCCAACGGCGTCGCCGACGAACATGCCACCGGCGACGTCCTCGGAGAACACCACGTGATGCCTGGCGTGGCCCGGGGTATACATGACTTCGAGACGCCGGCCCCCGCCGAGGGGAACGACGGTTCCCTCATCCAGGGTCAGCAAGCGGTCTTCCGGTACGGGACGCATCGGTCCCCACAACTGCTGCATGCCTTCGGGCGTGTATATGCGCTCGGCGGAGGCCCAGAGGCGCGACGGATCCGCCAGGTGGCGGAGGCCGAGACGGTGCACGCCGATCGTCGAGCCCGGGTAGCGCTCGGCAAAATGCCCGGCGCCGCCGGCATGGTCGAGATGGATGTGGGTGACCACCATGGTCGCAACGTCGTCGACGCCGATGGATTCGAGGGCATCCACGAGATGGGGGAGGACGTTTGAGGGACCGCACTCGATCAGCACCCGTTCGGGCGTATCGAAGAGATAGCAGGCCAGCCGCTCGGGCTCTCCATGCATGCCGGCGTCGATCATGTAGAGAGAATCCCCGAGATCGGTCACCGTCACGTCGAACACGCTCCGACGCTAGCAAGTGTCACCTGTCGCACCCATCGGATACGTTGGCGTCGAGGACAGAAAGGAACGTCATGTATGGATGCCAACGTCGTGTTTCTCACCGGGACGCTCGCCGCGGCGCCGGAACTGCGCCAGTTCGATTCCGGCGCTCGTCTCATGCGCCTCCTCGTCACCGTCCGGAGCCATGAGCCTCGCAGGCGGGTCGATGTCCTCCCGGTCACGTTGTGGGATCCGCCTCAGGCGCTCGTGGCCGAGTCACTCGAGAGAGGGCGCCGGGTTCGGGTGTTCGGGGCCGCCCAGAGGCGGTTTTGGGAGGCACAAGAGGGTCGTCGCAACCGGGTCGAGATCATCGCCGAGCACGTGGCTCCCGCGCCCCTCGCTACCGAGGAGGTGGAGCCGGCATGAGATGCTGGGCGGGGTCGAATGTCGCTCGAGTGAGACGCCCTTTAGGCTTCGGTCATGCCGAAAGTCATGACAGCAGCCGGTTCCACCATCGGTGCAGAAGCCGCCGCCTCCGTCGCCGATGCCGGCGGCAACGCCGTTGATGCCGCGCTTGCTGCCGCCATCGTCTCGCTGTCAACCGAACCCGGGATCATTGCCCCGGCGGCGGGTGCGTTCATCACCGTGTGGGAACCAGGCCAGGATCCGGTCACCATCGACGGATATTGCGAGATGCCGGGCAGGGCCGATCCGGACCGCCTCGGCACCGGCCGACACGAGATCTTCATGACCTATGGCGGAGGCATGCGGACCAACGTGGGTTACAGCTCGGTGGCGACGCCGGGTGCCTTCGCGGGCTTCGAGGTTGCCTCGCAGAGGTATGGAGCAGCGCCGTGGGCCGAAGTCTTCCGACCCGCCATCCACTTCACCCGTACCGGCTTTCCGGTTCCGGGCGTGACGGCTCGCTACTGGGAGCATTCCCACGAGGTCATATTCGGCTGGCATCCCGACAGCCACCGGATCGTCCATCACCCTGATGGCAGCGTGCGCGCCCAGGGAGAGATTCTCACCATCCCCGAGCTGGCCGACTCACTCGAGCTGATTGCGACCGGGGGAGCCGAGGTCTTCTACACCGGCGACATAGGAAACGCCATCGCCGACGAGCTCCACGAGCATGGGGGCATCCTCTCCCGGGCCGACATGGCCGCCTACCAGGCCGTGGTGCGTGAGCCGATCCGGCTCCATCTCCACGGCTGGGACATCGCGACGAACCCGGCCCCGGCCATCGGTGGCGCGGCCCTCGCGGCGTTGCTCCTGCTGCTCGGGGAGGACGGGCTCGAGGGTTGGACCCCGTCCGAGATCGATCGGCTCGTCCAGGCTCAGCGGGCAGTCTTCGCCTATCGGTCGACGCGTCTCGAGGCTGCCGGGGAGCAGCTCCCGGCTGCCGTCACGGAGCTTCTTGAAGCTGCCCGGATGGGGGACGTCGGGCGGCTGCTCGCCTCCGGATCGACCACCCACGTGTCGTCCGTCGACTCCGACGGGCGGGCCTGTGCCATCACGGCTTCGGCAGGATACGGATCGGGGGTCATGGTCCCGGGAACCGGGATCTGGTTGAACAACTCCTTGGGCGAGCTGGAGCTGCATCCAGACGGGTTCCATGGGCTGGCGCCCGGCACCAGGCTGATGTCAAACATGGCGCCGACTATTGCTCGTAACGAGGACGGAGAGGTTCTGGCCATCGGGTCGGCTGGTGCCGACCGCATCACCACCGCGGTTGGCGAGTCGCTCATCAACCACCTGTGGCTCGACATGGACCTCGTCCAGGCGGTGGCTCACCCGCGGGTGCACGCAGAGGTGTTCGACGGGCAGCCGACGGTGGCCTACGAGTTGGATCTCCCCGTCGAAGCAAAGGGCCCGGTTCGCCATTTTGCCGAGCGGTCGATGTATTTCGGGGGTGTGCAGGCGGCGGCGTGGAGCCCGGCCCAAGGCCTCATCGGCACCGCCGATCCGCGACGATCCGGCGACACGGCTGCCGGGGGCAAGCTCTGAGCGGACGGGAACGGCCGCGCCGGCCGACCGGAGCGGTCGGCCCGGCGCCGGGCCCGTCCTGAAGCCCGCCTGAGTCGAACGGTCTCGCCGCCCCGGACGGGCCGACGGGTTGCAACCACTCGGCCCCACTCTGGTTGCGGCCCCGTCGGCATGCGAAAGGCCGGAAAGGCGCCATCGGTGGAGTCGGTACACTGGCCGGGCCCCACCTCATGTCAACGCCGCTTCTCAAGCCCCGCTGGTTGCTCGGTCACGTCCTGGCGCTGGTCGCGACCGTCTCCTTCACCGCGCTCGGATTCTGGCAGCTCGACCGCCACTACCAGCAGCGTGAGGACAACGCCGGCCTCGAAACCCGGCTGGCCGCCGCTCCGGCCGATCTCACGGACCTGCGTGATCCGCCTGAGTCCCTGGAGCTGCGAACCGCCGTCGTATCCGGCCGCTACGACTACGCCGCCCGGCTGGAGCTGCGACCTCGGGTGCGGAACGGACAGCAGGGTCACGAGCAGATACTCCCGCTGCGCACTGGGGCCGGAACCATCCTGGTCAACCGGGGGTTCATTGCAGATGCAGCCGGACCGCCACTGCTGCCGCTGCGGGATGTCGAGGTGGTGGTGACCGGCACGATCCGGCTGAGTCAGGGCACATCCCGGTTCGGCCCCCAGAACCCCGACACCGGGACCCTCGACACGATTGCCCGCATTGACATCGACCGGCTCAACCCGCAGTTCGAGGGCACGCTCCTTCCCGTGTACCTCGACCTGATCTCCGAGCAGCCACAACCGGGCGGGGCTCCGACCGTCCTCCCTGCCGCCCCCGAGCCGACCAACCGGCCCAACTTCCTCTATGCGCTCCAGTGGTGGGCCCTGGCCACCATCGCATCGGTCGGATGGGTGGTGTTTCTACGCAAGCAGTTCTTCTCGCCGTGACCGATGCCAAGCTGTGGCTGGGGAGGGCGGGAGTGACCGTGGGCCTGGGCACCGTGCTCGGAACGGTGGTGGGCTTGCTCGGGCGCACCTCGTGGATCTTCGACCTGGTCGGTAACTTCAGATTCCAGTATCTGTGGCTTGCGGTTCTGGCTCTCATCCCGGTGGCGTGGAACGAATGGTGGCGGCCTTTCGCTGTGATCGCGCTGGTGGCAGCGGTGAATCTCCTGGCAGTTGGGCCCTACTGGTGGGGCTCGATTGCGCAACCGGCTTCCGAGGACGAGATCACGATCGTTCATCTGAACACCCGCGCCGCCAATCCCAACAAGGCGGCTGTGGTCGACTTCGTCCGCCGGCAGACGGCCGATGTGATTCTGCTGGCCGAGGTCACCCCCGCCCTGCTGGAGCTGTTCGAGGCGGCGACGCTGCCCTATCGGCCCGTTGCCGGGACGCCCGCCAACACTCCCATCGGGCTGCTGGCGCTGACCCGGGTCCCTTCGGTATCGGGCCGGCTGACCAACCTGGGGGAGAGCGAGGTGCCCGGCCTCGTCTTGGAGGCGTTCATCGGTGAAAGACGCATCGAGATTCTCGGGTTTCACACCTCCTCGCCGGGGCGGGAGGCACGATCCTCAGCACGAGACGATCAGTTGGCCGGGGCGGGCAACCGGGTGCGAAGACGCGACACCCCGATGGTGCTCCTCGGCGACTTCAATGCCACACCCTGGACCTCGGCCTTCCGTGATTTGCTCGAGGTCGGCCTCATCGACGCCCAGCGGGGCCGGGGCGTCGCCGGGAGCTGGCCGGCCGGATGGGGCCCGTTCAAGATTCCCATCGATCATCTCCTGCACACGCCCGAATTGACCACGACGAGCTTCCGATTCGGGGCCTCTGCCGGGAGCGATCATCGCTCGCTGCATGCCACGGTGGCTCTTGCTGCCGCCGGGGGTTAGAGCGTCGCAGCCAGATCGAGTACCTCGGCCTCGTTGAAGGGGCCGTACCAGATGGTGTGGCCGCGCCCGTCCGGCGTGAACAGGATGGCTATGGGCTGGCCGCGGATCCCGAGCGCCGACCACGATTCGAACGATTCGTCGTACAGCATCCGAAACGAGGTGGTCCCGTAATCATCGACGAAGTCGAGTGCTTCCTGATAGGTGTCCTGAGCGCCGAGACCGACAACCGTGACGAGATCCGCATTCTCTCGAGCAAACTGCTCGACGCCGGGAGCCTCCCGGCGGCACGTGGGTCAGTGCGGCGCCCAGAACCACAGCAGGACCGGCTCGGTTTCGAGGGCCAGCTCACGGAGATTCACCTCGCCGCCCGACAGGTCGGCCACCACCACGTCCGGGTAGTCCGATTCGGGAAACCGGGCCGGGTCTTCGGGGACCGGAACCGGTGAGGGTTCCGTGGGCGTTTCGGGTGGGGGCTCTCCGATCACGGTGGTGGTCGTTGATCCCGGGGCCGCCAGGGTGTTGGAGGCGGCCGCGTCGAGGCTCTCGAAAGTCTCCGAGCTGGCGCCGCCACCGCAGGCGGCAGCAGCGAGCGCAATCGCGGCCAGAAGTATCAGACGTCGCATGTTTCTCCCGTTGGACAAGCTAACGCCGGGCAGCCACTATCCGTTCCCACCTATTGCGGATACCCCGTCACCTCGGATGCTTTGACGGCCACCCACACGGGCTCACCCTCCGAGAACGCCGCCGCTCCGGCCCGGGTGACCTCGGCCACCACGTCGATCGGTCCGGTGACGTGCACCCGGACCTGCTCGAGGCTCGGTTCGATGGTGGAGATGGTCCCGAGCCAAACGTTGCGGGGCGAACCGGCGGGACGCTCGAAGTACAGGGAGACCGCCCGGGGGTGGACACTGGCCAGCGCCGGCCCATCCGGGACCTCGGCGCTCACGAGCGTCGCCCCGGTGTCGAGCGTGATTGCCCCGGCTGAGGCATGCCCGGAGAAGAAGTTCATCCCCACCAACTCGGCGACGTACCGGGACCGGGGACGGCTCCGAAGATCGTCGACCGAACCGATTTGAGTCACCCGGCCCTCATCCAGGACCACCACGCGGTCGGCGAGGGCGGCGGCCTCCAGCGGGTCGTGGGTGACGAGAACCCGATAGCCCGGGCTGTCGCGCAATTCCCGCCGTATGACGCGGCGGATGGCCGTTCGGTTGGCGGCGTCCACAGATGCAAGCGGCTCGTCGAGCAGGAGCAGGCGCGGCCGCCGAACCTGCGCGCGCGCGAAGGCCACCAGCTGCGCCTGGCCGCCCGACAGCTCATGGGGCATCGCATCGGCGAGTGGCTCCAGGCCGAGTCGATCAAGCCAGGCGTCGGCCGCCTGCGCCTGGTGGCGGTCGAGCCCGAAAGCAACGTTGTGCCGGACGTCGAGATGGGGAAACAACAGGGCGGCCTGGGGCACGTAGCCGACGCGGCGCTGCTCGGGGGCCAGCCGTATCCGGCGGCCGGGATCCTCCCATACCTCGTCGTCCACCACCACACTCCCAGCCTGGACCGGATCGAGCCCTGCCAGAACCCGGAGCAACGTGGTCTTGCCGGCACCGTTTGGCCCCACCACCGCAACCACCTCTTCTGTGGTGAGATCGAAACCGACGCTGAGAGAGAAGCCGTTTCGGATGGCCGCAATGTGACACGACAGCATCAGCGGCTCCACGCCCGCCGGGCGGTGAACAGCACGCCCAGCGAGACCAGCACGAGGACGAGGCTGAGGCTGAAGGCTGCTTCCGGATCGCGCTCGAGCTCGAAGAAGATCGCCAGGGGCAGGGTTTGGGTGCGCCCGCTGAGATTGCCGGCAAAGGTGATGGTGGCGCCGAACTCACCGATTGCTCGGGCCCAGCCCAGCACCAGCCCGGCCCCAAGTGCCGGGAGCGCCTGGGGGAGAGCAATGCGGCGGAAGCGACGCCACGGCCCCGCCCCCAGCGTGGCCGCTACATCCTCCAGGTTCCGGTCGAGACCCTGGAAACCGGCTTCGGAAACGAGCGCCACGAACGGGAGGGCAACGAACGCAGCGGCCACCACGGCACCTGCCATCGTGAAGGGAAGCGTGAGCCCGAACAGCTCGCCCAGCACCGAGCCGATGGGCCCGCTCCGCCCGAGCGAGGCCAGCAGCGCCACGCCCGATACCACCGGGGGGAGCACGATCGGCAGGAGAATGACGGCACGGAGGACTGCTCGTGCCCGGAACCGCCCCCGGGCCAGCACCCAGCCGAGGGGGACCCCGAGTCCTGCCGCGACTGCGGTCGCCGACACCGAGACGAAGACGGACACCCGCACTGCCGTTCCGGCATCGCCCACGTCCCCCAACAGGCGGGTCCAGGGCATCCGGATCAACAATCCGATCAGCGGGCCCATCAGCAAGACGAGCCCGAGGGTCGCCAGGGCGATGAGCCGGGCCGGGATGTTCCCGGCGGTGGCGGGTCTCATGCCAAGAAGCCGAATTCGCGCAGGATCCCGGCCGCCTCCGGGGTCTGGAGGTATGCAACGAAGGCCTCGGCCCTTCCCGGATCGGAGGCCTCTTTCAGAACTGCGGCGTAATACTCGGTCACCGGGTTGATCTCGTCCGGCAGTTCGACTCCGCTGATCCCGCTTCGCTCGAGGTCGGTTTGGTAGACGATGCCGGCATCTGCTTCCCCGAGCTGGACCTTGGCCAGCACCGAACGCACGCTCGGCTCGAGGCTGGAGGGCGAGATGGAAACGGCGGCATTCTCGAGGAGCCGGGCGGTGTATTGCCCGGCGGGGACCTCCGGGGCGGCCAGCACTACCGTGAGGCCGGGCCTCGCCAGGTCGGCCAGCTCGGAGATGGCCAGCGGGTTTCCGGCGGCTACCGCGATCGCCAGCCGGTTGCGGGCGAACAGGATCGGCCGGCCGGCCACGGCACCGAGGTCCACCAACGCCCGGGCGGTTCCGGCGTCGGCGGTCAGGACGACGTCGAGCGGCGCCCCCTCTCGCACCTGGGCGACCAGCACCTGGCTGCCCGCCACCGACAGCTCGATATGCGCCAGACCGTACGAGTCGGCGAGCCGGTGGGCAACCTCGGTCATCGAAGAGGCGGCTCCGACGATCAGGTGTCGTTCGCCGGTGCCGCTGCAGGCGGTGCCGAGCAGCACGACTGCGACCAGGGCGAGACCTCCTCTCACAACTCGATCATCACGTTGGTTGCCTTCACCACCGCCGTCGCCCGCACGCCGGTCGCCAGGCCGAGATCGTCGGCCGCCTCGCGGGTGAGGAGCGCCACGATGCGCTGTCCTCCGCTGAAGAGCTCGACCTTGGCGGCCACCCGGTCTTTCTCCACATCGGTGATGATGCCGGTGAGACGGTTCCGCGCCGATCGCCGGTGCAGGACCGGGGAGCCCTCCGTCGTCACGAACGACGCCAAATCGGTACCGGCTACTCGACGGTGCCCGCTGGAGCTGCGAGTCGCCGGCAATCGTCCTTCGTCCACCCAGCGGCGCGCCGTGTCGGCACTCACCCCAAGCACCTCTGCAACCTCGCTAATTCGATATTCCATGCTTCTTATGCCTTGCTCCTACGATGGCTAGTCGTCCTATCTTACGCAAATGCTGGAGAGCACGCGGGTAGGGCCGGGAGGTGCCGGGGCGTGACCGCTAGCGTTCCGATCATGTGGTACCAGACAGCCACCTTCTATGAGATCCCGGTGCAAGCGTTCTTCGATTCGACCGGCAACGGCATCGGCGACATTGCCGGCATCACCGCCAAACTCGATTACCTCCAGTGGCTGGGCGCAGACTGCCTGTGGTTGCTGCCGTTCTACCCGTCGCCACTGGTCGACGGCGGCTACGACGTTTCCGACCTCACCGGTGTCCGCCGGGAGTTCGGCACGCTCGACGACGTGAAGTTTCTGCTCGCGGAGATTCACGGCCGGGGAATGCGGGTGATCTCCGACCTCATCGTCAACCATACGAGCGACCAGCACCCGTGGTTTCAAGAGGCACGGCGGCCCGGATCTCCCAAGCGCGACTGGTACGTGTGGAGCGACACCCCGGAGCGCTACGCCGAGGCCAGGGTCATCTTCATCGACACCCAGGATTCGAACTGGGCGTGGGACGATGAGGCCGGTGCCTATTACTGGCATCGGTTCTACGCCGAGCAGCCCGATCTCAACTTCGACAATCCCGAGGTACGCGAAGCAGTCAAGGACATCGTTCGTTTCTGGCTCGACCTTGGCTTCGACGGCCTGAGGCTGGACGCCATTCCCTACCTCTACGAGCGGGAAGGCACAATCTGCGAGAACCTCCCCGAAACCCATGCCTATCTCAAGGAAATCCGGGCGATGGTCGACGCCGAGTACGAGGAGCGAATCCTCCTGGCCGAAGCCAACCAGCCGCCCCACGAGGTCGTCGCCTACCTGGGCGACGGCGACGAGTGCCACATGGCCTACCACTTCCCGGTCATGCCGCCGCTCTACATGGCACTCGAGCGGGAGGATGCCTCCGACATCGTGGCGGCCCTGGCGGCCACCCCACCCATTCCGCCCAACTGCCAATGGGGCATGTTCCTGCGCAACCACGACGAGCTGACGCTCGAAATGGTCACGGAGGCGGATCGACAGTTCATGTACGAGCGTTACGCGCCCGATCCTGCCATGAAGAAGAACGTGGGCATCCGGCGGCGATTGATGCCCCTGTTGGGCAATGAGCGGGCCCGATTCGAGTTGCTGCACGGAGTGCTCCTGTCACTGCCCGGGTCGCCGTTCGTCTACTACGGCGATGAGATCGGCATGGGAGATGAGTACCTGCTCAACGACCGGGATGGCGTCCGGACTCCCATGCAATGGGAGGCGGGGCCGGGAGCCGGGTTCAGCACGGCCGACCCGGCCGCCTTCTATCTTCCGGTCGTCGCCGACCCCGCCTATTCGCCCGATCGGGTGAACGTCGCCGACCAGCGGGATGACCCCGCCAGCCTCCTGCACTGGGTGCGAGGCCTGCTGGCAACCCGCCGCAGCCTCCCGGTGCTTGGCACCGGAGACTTCGAGCTGGTCGAGACCGGGCGGCCCGCGGTGCTCGGCTACCACCGGTCCGATGAGACCACCGGAGTGCTCGTCTTCGCCAACTTCGCTGCGTCCGCACAGGTGGTGGAAATCGACCGCAAGATGACGGATCTGCGCACCGGTGAGACCGTCGCCGGCTCACTCGAGCTGGCCGCTCGCGAGTTTCGCTGGCTGGGAAGTGCGGATTGATGGAATGGTGGAAGACCGCCGTCATCTACCAGGTCTATCCACGCAGCTTCCAGGACTCGACCGGCGATGGCGTCGGTGATCTTCCGGGCATCACCAGCCGGCTCGAATACCTGCACGACCTGGGAGTCGACGCGGTCTGGATCTCGCCGTTCTACGCCTCGCCGATGGCCGACTTCGGATACGACGTCGCCGACTACACCAGCGTTGATCCGCTGTTTGGGACGATGGACGATTTCGACGAGTTGCTGGAGGTGGCCCACGGGTTGGGTCTGAAGGTGATCGTCGACGTCGTGCCCAACCACACCTCGGACCAACACCCCTGGTTCCTCGAGTCGAGGGCATCACGCACGAGCCCGAAGCGCGACTGGTACGTCTGGCGGGACCCGAAACCCGACGGCTCGCCGCCCAACAACTGGCTGGGAGCCTTCGGTGGAATCGCCTGGGAGTGGGATGAGGCGACCCGCCAGTATTACCTGCACACGTTCATCCCCGAGCAACCCGACCTCAACTGGCGCAACCCCGACGTGGTCGCCGCCATGCACTCGGTCTTCCGGTTCTGGCTCGACCGGGGCGTGGACGGGTTCCGCATCGACGTGGCGCAGCGCATCATGAAAGACCCGGAGCTGCGCGACAACCCCCCCGCCCCCTCTGCCCGGGACCGGGTCTTCAAGTCGATGGGGGAGTACGACACCCAGCTCCATGTTCATGACAAGGGGCACCCCGACATCCATGGCGTCTATCGGGACCTTCGCTCGCTGGTGGAGACCTATACACCACCGCGGGTGCTGATAGGAGAGATCCACCTCTTCGACTGGGAGGAGTGGTCTGCCTATTACGGACGAGCCCTCGACGAGCTGCACATGCCGTTCAACTTCACCCTCGTGTATGTGCCGTGGCGGGCCTCGGAGGTGCGG
>JBFKDW010000060.1:0-18749 GCA_041619515.1 Acidimicrobiia bacterium | reverse complement strand
CTCCAGCCGCATCGCGTTGTCAAGTGTCGGTACCCGCGTGACACTTGGGTTCCGGTTCCTACATGACACTGGGTAGCGGGTTTAGGCGGCGTTGATTCTGCGTGGTCGACCACCGGGGTTAGCGAAGGCACCGTGTTCTTTGGCACGGTCATGTCGGACTTGGTGGGTGCGGATCATCTTGTCGTTGAGGCTGATCTCAACGGTGTCGCCGATTACGGCGACCTGGACTGATTGGCCTTTGTGGGCGTTGCCAACTCGGTAGGTGGTGGCGGCGAAGCTGATGTTGCCGCTCGAGTCGACCTTGCGGGTCACCGGCACTCCGACGGTGGGGGGTCGGGCCGGGGCTCGAGCTGCGTAGCGTCGTTCTAGTTCTGGTTCCATGCCTGGTGGGTGTCGGCGGGCGTGGGTAGCGACCAGCACTCCCCGGTGGAGCAACTCGATCACACCGTCGCGGCTTACAACCTCAACGGTCTCACCGGCCAGCCAGGTGCCAACGTGATAGGAGAACCCCAACAGACTGATCCGGCCCGTGGCAGTGACCCGGCGCGTCACCTGAGGAGGGGTCGGCAGAGACGGCGACTCCTCGGCATCGTCGGGGGATTCGATGAGTTCCAATGGTTCGGCCACGGCCAGGCGGAACCGTTCAACCGGTGGCACCATCCCGATGCCCTGATGAGGCCGTTCGGTGTTGTAATACTCCACCCACCCGTCGAGTGCAGCCTGGGCGTCCTCGAGCGTCTCGAAGGTCTTGCCGGCGAGGAAATCTCCCCGGATGGTCTTGTGGAACCGTTCCACCTTCCCGGTGGTGGTGGGTGACCGAGGAGCGGTAAGCAGATGGCGAATGCCGTTCTCCCGGCAGATCCGATCAAAGAGCACTTCACCGGTGCCGGGGCCGAACCGTCCGGTGAACACCTTCCCATTGTCCGTGAGGATCTGCTCGGGCACCCCCTGGCGGCGCATCGCGTCGGCTAACGCCTCACACACTGGTTTGGCGGTGGCTCGACGCACGATCTTGGCTGAGACACAGAACCTCGAATGGTCATCAATCCCGGTGATCACTTTCACCTCCGAGTCATCTGTCAGCCGGACGCTGCCCATTACGTCCATCTGCCACAACTCCATCGCCCGGGCCCGTTCCCACCGCTTGTAATCAGACCGGCGTCGCCGACGCGCCCGGGGATCCACCAACCCATGACGCAGCAATGCCCGATAGATCCCCGACCTCGACGGCGTCGGATCCACCCCCTCCTGCTCCAACTGATAGCCAATACTGAGTGGCCCCCAGCTCGGATGGGCTCTTCGTAACTCCACCACCCGTGCCTCAATCACCGCCGGCATCTGATGCGGGCACGACGCCGGCCGGGAACTCCGATCCACCAACCCCCCAATCCCATCGCGGGCATAGCGTCGCAGCCAGGCATGCACCGTTTGGCGAGTCACCCCATAGCGGCGGGCCACCTCCGTCACCGACAACCCATCCCGCAGGACCTCTGTCACCGCCTGATACCGCTGCTCCACCAGCCCCAACTCCACTAACACGACCAACCCCTCCTTCAATAACGACCTCAGCCGCCATCGAAGAAGCACCAGGCCCCACAACAGGGGATTTCGCGAAGTGTCACCCACCTACCGGAACTACTGTCGCCCACCTACCGGAACCGCGTCCAGCAACTGTCACCCACCTACCGGAACCACACTGTCCAGTATCTACCGAACCAGCACACTGACCGCTGGGCTTCAGTCTGGCTTCAGGATGCTCGCAACCAGGATCCGGAGCCCGCTCCAAGCAGCAGAAGACCCAGGCATTGCCGGGGTCTTCTCGTCATAGCGGGGGCGGGATTTGAACCCGCGACCTTCGGGTTATGAGCCCGACGAGGGCGCGGATCGGTCAAGCGAAGCCCGCCTCGTCATCGAGGCGTGAACCTGCGCCATCCGGGTGTGAGGGCCTTCGACTCTATCCCCTGGGAGGAAATGGTGCGCACACTGGTACCGAGGCCCTTTCGTAGGAGGTGGCGCAATGCGACCCTACGAGCACACGGAGGCGGCCAACGCTCGGCTGGTTGAGCTGCGAGTCCATGGGGTTGGGGGGATTCGGCCCGAGGACCTCCTGGCGTCCGACGACGTGGTGCAGGTCCGGGGGGACGAAACCGCCGGCTTTTTCCGGCGCCGGGTCGACTCAGTTCCCGGGCAGGCGAAGGTACGAGAGGCGTACTCGTGGGGAGGGCTCACATCCCAGGGTTGGACCCGGGCGCTGTGGGTTCTGCTGGCACCGTTCGCGCTGATCAACGTCGCCGGCTGGATGCTGCTCAAGGCCAAGGCGGGGCGAGAACGCTGGCGCCGGCTGGCGGAGGGGCTGATCCGGGTGATCGGCCTCTATCTGACGGTTGTTGCCATCACCTGGATCGCCAGCCTCACGGCGGATTACGCCGCCTATCAATGCGGCGGGCAACAGGCGTGCCGTGAGTCGTACTTCTATCTCGAGTTCTTCGAGGGAGCGTTCTTCAGTGAGCCGGGCCGCCGCTATGTGGTGGGCGCTCTCATCCCACTGGTTCTCCTATTCGTCCTCTGGCAGCTGAGCCACGTTTCCCGTGGCCGCTACGAGGCGGAATACCCCTTCGACAACCCTGAGGGCCCCAGCCAGGCGACACCCGCGCACGAGATCCGGGAGGACGAGCTCGACAGCTTCGCCGATGACACGTTCTGGAAGCGCTCCAAGCAGCTCGGCAATTTCGCATCCTTGCACCTCGCCGCCGGCTTGGCGGCACTCGCCTGGATGATGGCCGGCTCCGGTGTGTGGTTCTATCGGATGGCCGAAGCAGATGCGGCCCTCAGCGTGTCTTTCGACGGCGCCACAGAACTGGTGCTGACGCTCCTGAGTTACGGTGCCGCAGTGCTGCTGCTGGTGGTGGCGGTTGCCTGTGGGGTGTACCGGCCCCTGAGGCGGGACGGCTCCGAGGCGAGCGAGGCGGCGGAGAAGCGGGATTGGCGCCTCAGTCATGGCCTGCTCTATGTTTCCATGCTGGTGTGGGCAGCCGCGGCGCTTGCAGTGCTGGTCTGGCCGGCAGAGAACAGCCGGGTGCTGGAGGCTGCGAATCGCGCCTGGATCGAGCCGGTCCCGGCCATGACGAACTCGCTGCTTCTCGTCATGTTCGGTGTCGCCGCCCTGTTCATCACCTCGCTGTTCCGTCTCTACGGTGGGAAGTCCGGCCGGACGGTCACATATCCGTGTCCGCTCGAGGAGTGCTCCGACCCGACGCCGGTTGGTTTTGGCCGCTTCGGCTCACTGGTGGCGTTGTTCACGGGATATCTGTTTGCGCTCACGATGCTGGGAGGCCTGGGTTCCGGCGTCGCTCGTATGCTCGGCGGGCAAGGAAACATTGCATACCCGGTCGGATACGAGGCCTACGGGATCGGTGTCCTGATCCTTGCGATCGTCCTGGTCCTGGCAGCGATCCTCGTGTGGCTGTTTCACCCTCCCGAGGACCTGGCAGAGCTCCACCAGATGTATCCCGACGAACATGGCCGAAGGCCTCCTGAGAACCGGGTCGCAGAGGTCCGCCAACAGGCCGAGCTCAGGTCCCGCAGACAGTGGCTCAAGGATGTGCAGAGACGGCGATCCGCCAGGAAGCTCGTATCCAAGTTCGAGACTCCGTTCGCCATCATCCTCTCGCTCGGATTCCTTCTGATGGCGGTGGATCTCGGTGGCCAGGCCGTGGAGCGGGGAAGGCTGTCCAACTGGGTGCTCGACGTCAGCCCGCGATGGCTGGCGGGCATGTCCACCTGGATCATGGCGGTTGGCGTGCCGATCGGGATGGTGTGGCTGGTGCGGCGCACGTTCAGAAGCCAGACCGCCCGCAAGACCGTGGCAAAGCTGTGGGATGTGCTGACGTTGTGGCCCCGCTGGTATCACCCGCTGGCGCCTCCCAGTTACGCCGGCCGGGCGGTGCCCGAGCTGCGCACCCGGCTCGACGTGCTGAGCCGCCAGTCTGATGAGTGCGGCGATACCCGCGTGATCTTGTCCGCCCATAGCCAGGGATCGGTGTTGGCGCTGGCGGCGTTGGACGGCCTTCGCAATCGCAATTGCTTCCATTGCGTGAGCTTGGTGACACACGGCAGTCCGATCGGGCGGCTCTACCTTCGCTACTTCCCCTACCAGATCGCGCCGTCGATATCCCGGCTGTCACAGCGGTGGAAGAACAGCGAGCTTCCTCGGTGGATCAACCTCTACCGCCTGACCGACCCGATCGGAGGCGCGGTGGCGGGCGAAGACGAGAAGACCGGCACACCGCTGGCCTCGGGCCCGCCCGACTATGTGGCGGAGGCCAACATCTTCAACCCGATCGACGATCCGAACACGGTCGGGCTGGTCGAGCACGACCGCTTCCCGCGGCCCGGCGATCCGTACCCCAAGCCGCACGGGCACAGCGACTACTACGACTCGCCCGAGTACGAGCGGGCCATCGCCTACCTCACGTCCGGCACTCCGGCCCTGCAGGTAGCCCTCTCCCGCGACCTCCCCTGAGGCTTCCAGTGCGTGCTGCCCGGTGGGACGAGCCCGCAACCTGCTCGATCTGGGGCACAGGCAGTCCGGTACGATCGTCACCGGAGGGTTGAGTGAAGACCATCGAGCTGTTGCGCCACACCGCCAACGAGGGTGACGCGCTCACGCCCGAGGGCATCACCGCGGCGATCGAGATCGGACGCGGCCTTGCCGGCGGTTACTCGGTTGCCGTCTCCTCCGGGGCCCAGCGGGCCACCCAGACGGTCGGCTGCCTCCTGGCCGGGCTCGGCGAAACGGTTCCGGGCGGCGTCGTGGTGGTCGAGGCGCTCCGCTCGTCGGTCGAGGACCGCTGGCGGGCGGCATATCGCGCCGCCGGCGCCGGGGACCTGGCATCGCTGCGGAGCGCCGATCCGGAGCTCGTCGAGACCGACTCGGGGGTGCTGGCCGACGGTCTCCGCACCGTGTTCTCGATGCTGTCGGAGGGCGGCCGTGCGCTTGTCGTGGGCCACAGCCCCACCAACGAGGCTGCGGTCTATGGGTTGACTGGGGTGATCATCGAAGCGCTGGAGAAGGGCGCAGGCGTCCGCATCGCAACGCACGAAGGTGGGTTCTCGGTACAGGGCTAGTGGGACTCGGCCCTGCGCATGTCGGCCAGGGTGCTGTCGAGCACTGCGCCCAGCAGCACGATGAACCCCGACACGAACAGCCACAGCAGGACGACGATCACCGCCCCGAGCGTGCCGTAGGTCTCGTTGAAGGACCCGAACCGCGACACATAGAACGCGAGCCCGAACGAGGCCACCAACCAGCCGACGGAAGCCGCCACCGCTCCGAGGCTGGCGATGCTCCAGTCCGGCTGGCGCTTGGCGGGGGCGAGCCGGTAGAAGCCGGCCAGCATCACCATCGAGACGAGGAGAACCAGCGGCCAGCGGCCGTACTCGAACAGGGGCTGCACGAAGCCCGAGCCCCCCAGCCAACGGTGCCCGAAGGTCACCACCGTGAGAACGGCTCCGACGAAGGCGATCAGGCCCACCGTGATGGCGATCGACAGCGCCCGCAGTTTCAGAAACGGGCGGGTCTCATCGATTCCATACGCGAGGTTCACCCCGCGGATGAGGGCCTTGGTGCCGTTGGAGGCCGCCCACAGCGCCCCCAGCGTCGAAAGGGCCAGGCCGAAGCTCAAGCTGGAGGCGGGGGTCTCGAGAATCGAGTTGATCTGGCCTTCCAGGAACGCCGCCACCTCGGCGGGCACTGCGTCGCCGAGGTCGTCGATGACGCCGGCCACCTCGGCCGGGTCGCCGACCAGTCCGTACACCGACACCACCGCAATCAGCCCGGGCACGATGGCGAGCATCCCGTAATAGGCAAGGCCGGCGGACAGGAAGGGGAGGTTCTCGGCCTTCACCCGCTCCCGCAGCTTGGTGAAGAAGCGGCCCCAGGTGAAGGGCTCCTGAGCCGATTCGGCCTCCCCTGCCGCAGGTTTTGTACCGACGGCATCGACCGCCACTTGTACGAGCCCAACCGCCGCCCGGGCGGCCGTCTGCTTGATGCGGCTGGCTATCGATGGGTCCTGGGGCGTCTGCACGGTCACGACCCTACCCGGATCCCGGATCTTGTTTCCTGCCCGATCAAGCTTTCGCCGCCTCTGTCGATAGGTTTGCCATGCCCGACGATCCGAAGCCGTCCGAGCTTCTGGAGCGAGCCAAACGCGGGGACGAATCGGCCTGGCATGCGATCGTCACCGAGCTCGGTCCCAAGCTCCTGGGGTATGCCCGCGCCAAGGGAGTCCCCGACGCCGACGACGTTATGCAGGATGTCTTCCTGGCCGCCAGCCGCAGCATTCACAGCTTCGAAGGAAGCTGGGACAACTTCCGCTCCTGGCTGTTCACCATCGCCCATCGCCGGATCGCCGACACCTATCGGCGGGCCGGCCGAGCCCCCGCCCTGGTCCCCCTCGACGCGACGGTGGGTGCCATCGCCGGCGACTCGAATACGCCGGAAGGGATCATGATTGCGCACGAGCAGCTCCGCGAGACCCTGCAGGCATTGGAAACGCTGTCGCCCCTGGAGCGGGAGGTCGTGTTGCTGCGAATCGTAGGTGAGCTCGACAGCGACGAGGTCGGGCAGATCGTCGGCAAGCCGGCCGGGACGATCCGGGTGATCCAGTCCCGAGCCGTACAGAAGATCAAGCGGGCCGTGCAAGAAACGGTGAGCGCCGGCCGCAGCCGTGCCGAAGAGAACCATGTCGTCAACGGCCACAACCCGAAGACATCCGCGATGAATCAGAATTCTCGAAGAAATCCTGTAACGAATTCCTCCACCCAGCGATTGCGAGGGTGACATGAGACTGCCAAGCACACCACAGAATCCTGCGGCCGATCCGCTTTCCGAGATCTCGGATTGGGCGGACACGCTGCAGGGCGCTGTAGTCACCGAGATCGATCCGCAGCTTGCGGCCGCAACGGCCCAGCAAGCGGCGGCGGCCTCGATCGCAGCCGCAGCCTCGCTCGCAACCGTCGCCGGCACAACCGCCGGCGCAGTAACCGGAGGAACAACAATGACAAGCGCAACAGCGGCATACAGCGGAGCAGCCAGCATCTTCTCGAGCCTGGGCTCGAAGATTGCGGCCGGGGTCCTGGCCACGGCCACCGTGACCGGCGGACTGGCCGCCACCGGCAATCTCCCCGACACGCTCCAGAACGCCAGCGCCGACCTGGCGGGGCATATCGGGGTGGAAGTGCCCCGCCCCGACCTGACCAAGCTGGTGGAGATGGTCGACGTCGGCACCGCCGGCACGGTGTCTCTCGAGGTCACCGACGGCGTGCTGTCCGTCGTCGATCTGGCAGCCTTCGCCGGCTGGCAGGCCGACATCAAGGAGCAGGCCGACGGCGCGGTCGAAGTGATCTTCGCCAGCGCCGACGAGGTCGTCACGATGACCGCCGCGGTGGCAGCGGACGGCACCATCCAGAGCTCGGTGACCGCCCCGACGGCCCCGGCTACGCCCGAGCGTGCCACCGTCGACGATGAGGCCCGGGTGGACAGGTCGGGTTCCGTCTCCGGGAACGAAGGATCCATCGAAATCGGTTCGGAGCTCGAGATCGGTGGCACCATCGGCCTCGGCAACTAGCCCCGGCAAGCACAGGGGCCCGGCTGCACCCGCAGCCGGGCCCTTTTACTTTGGGGGGAACCCCCGGTGGGCTACCTCGTGGCGACCAGCGCCAGACGGCCCGCCCCTCAGAACCCGAGCCGGTCGAGCAGCTGGGGCTGGTTCTGCCAACCCTTCTCGACGCGCACTCGCAAGTCCAGGAACACCTGGGTCCCGAGCAGCGCTTCGATCTCCTCCCTGGCTTCGGCGCCGACAGTCTTCAACATCTCGCCGCCTTTACCGATGACGATGCCTTTTTGGGAGTCTCGCTCGACGATCACCCGGGCGCCGATGTAGGTGACGCCGCCGGTCCGTTCCTCCAGGTCGTCGACCACCACCGTCAGGGAATGAGGCAGCTCCTCGCGGAGCCGGGCCAGGTACTTCTCCCGGATCAACTCGGCGATGATGACCGGCTCGGGCTGATCGGTGATCATCCCGGGCGGGAAGAAGGCGGGCCCTTCCGGCATGAGAGAGACCAGTTCTTCGACCACGACGTGGACGTTTTCGCCCGTCAAGGCGCTGACCGGCACGTAGGCCGAGAAGTCCCACTCCCCCGCGTCACCCAGCTGCGCCACGATGTCGTCCTTGCCGCCGATGTCGGTCTTGTTGACGGCCACCACGGTGGCGACGCCCGACTCCTGCAAACGGTCGGCGATGAGCCGATCCCCGGGACCGATGGGGGCGGTGGCGTCGATCACGAAGAGGGCTGCGTCCGACTCGGCCAGGGTGCCGTAGACGAGGCGGTTGAGGCGCTCTCCCAGGGCGTTCTTGGGTTTGTGCAACCCGGGAGAGTCAACCAGCACCACCTGGGCTCCATCGCCGTGCACCACACCCCGAATGCTGTTGCGGGTTGTCTGTGGCCGGGGTGAGGTGATGGCCACCTTGGCACCGACCGCGGCGTTGACGAGGGTCGACTTGCCGACGTTCGGCCGCCCCACGACGGCCACAAAGCCGGACTTCACGTTCGGCGGCAGAGCACACGCGCCACCCGGCGGCCCTGCACCCGATCGGCCGTGAACAGCACCCCGTCGTGCTCGAACTGCTCGCCCTCGCGGGGAACCCGGCCCGCCAGCGCCAGCACGAGCCCGCCGACTGTGTCCCACTCCTCATCGGGGAATTGCACGTCGAACAAATCACCCAATTCGTTCACGCTGAGGCGGGCGTCGACGAGAAACCCGTCCTCGACCGCGGTCACGAGCTCTTCGGCACGGTCGAACTCATCGGCAATCTCACCCACCAATTCCTCGATGATGTCCTCGATGGTGACGAGCCCGGCCGTACCGCCGAACTCGTCGACAACGATCGCCATGTGCACCTGGTCGGCCTGCATCTGCCTCAGCAGGTCCGAAATGCGTTTGGTCTCCGGGACGAAGTAGCCGGGCCGCATCAAGTCGCCAACGGGCCTGGCGGCCACACCGGAATCCATCAGCGCCAGCAGGTCGCGGGCGTACAGGATGCCGACGATGTCATCCGGGCCCGACCGGGTGACCGGGACGCGTGACACGCCCTCGGCCAATGTCAGGTCGACGGCATCGTCCGATGAGGCGGTTTCGCTGATGGATGTCATGTCGGTGCGTGGCACCATGACTTCCCGGACGACCGCATCGGTGAACTCGAGCACAGAGGATATGAGCTCGCGCTCGGCTTCGTCGTGGGCCGCTTCGTCTTCGGGTGTCTCGGCTTCCTCATCATCTTCCTCTTCGGTCACCAGGTCCACCGCCCGGCTGCCGAGGCCCACCGCCGCCACCAGGAGTCTCGAAAACCGGTACGCGAGCACGCGGGGATGGGTCCGGCCCCAGCTGCGGGGCAGCAAATCACCAATGATGACGATCGCAAGCCCGAGCGCCGCCAAACCAACTGCAAGTGTCGGCCCGCTGAGCTGCAGGGTGAGGGCCCAGGCGGCCGGGACCGCAGCTGCTACCAGCAGCACCGACGTCACGGTGCCGAGGGCCGGCTGGATGAGTGTTCGATCTTCGAGGACATTGGCGATGCGGGCCGCCCGGTCGTCCCCTTCGGCGGCGTCGTGCAGGGCGTCGGCCCGCGAGGTGCGCACCACCGACGCCCCGGCCGCCCGGATGATTGCCACCAGCACCAGGAGCAGACCTGAAAAGAAGAGGGAGGAAAGCTTCACGGAAGCTCGATGCCCTCCTTGCCCAGCAGGTCCCGCTCGCGGGCCGACATCTTGGCGGCATCGCCCGGGTCCGAATGGTCGTACCCGAGCAGATGCAAGATCCCGTGGGTGAGGATCAGGGCCATCTCGTCATCAACGCTCACACCCAGGTCGGCAGCCTGGCTTTTGACGACCTCCGGGCAGATGAAGATGTCGCCGAGGCTGAGGGGCTGACCGTTGGCGAGAAGTGGTGGGAGGTGACCCGGCACCAGCTGGTCGACCGGGAACGCCAGCACATCGGTCGGTCCGCTCCGCTCCATGAAGCGTTGGTTGTAGCCCGACATCTCCTCGGCACCTACGAGGACGATCGCCAGCTCGGCGTTGTCGGGGATCCCTTCGGCTGCCAGCACCCGCTCGGCCATGGCCAGCAGATGCCCGGTCTCGACGGCCTGCTCTTGCTCGTCTGCCAGGAAGATGTTCACAATGCGGGTTCGTCGCCGGATTCTCCCGACGCGCTACCGGGGAAGTTCGGATAGACGATGCGGTGGTGATAGTGCGAAATGAGAGCATCCAGCAGAGCCTGCTTGACCTTGGTGAGATCGCCGAACGTGAGCGCGCTTTCGTCGAGCTGTCCGTCTTCGAGCTTCTCATCGACCACCTGCTCGACAACCTTGCGCAACCCGTCGGCGGTTGGATTGTCCAGGTAGGCGAGGGAGCGAGCGGCCGCCTCGATGGCGTCACACAGCATCACGATGGCCATTTCACGGGACTGAGGCTTCTGTCCGACATGCCGGAAGTCGTTGGTGTTGACTTCCTCCGCCGGCCGATCCTCCAATGCCTTGTGATAGAAGAACCGCATCAGGCTGGTGCCGTGATGCTGACGAATTCCGATCGCCACGTCGGGAGGGATCCGGTGCTCACGAGCCAGCCGGATACCGTCGATCACGTGGTTGCGGATCACGGCCGCCGACTCCTCCGGCGCCATCCAGTTGTGGGGGTTGGCAGCACCGAACTGGTTTTCTATGAACAGGTGGGGGTTCTCGGTCTTGCCGAGATCGTGGTAGTAGGCGGCCGCCTCGGCCAGCAGCGGGTTGGCATCGATGGCTCGAGCGGCCCGGCCCGCCAGCGTGCCGACCAGCATGGAGTGGTTGAAGGTGCCGGGGGCACGCTCCTCCAACAGCCGCAGGGCCGGATGGTTGCGGTCGGTCAGGTCGAGCAGCGTGAGTGTCGTCGTCAGACCGAAGGCGTTGTCGACGTAGGGCAGGATGCCGAGGCCGATCAGGCCCCCGAGCAGGCCTCCGCCGAACCCGAACAACCCGGCCTGGCCGGTGACGTTGCCCTCGTTGAAGAACCAGGCGATGGCCGCCGCCAGCGGGGCGGTGATGAGGGCCGTGTACACGATGGCGACGCGCAGGTCGCGCATGGACGCCGCCTTCGAGACGAACGGGAGCGGGGCCAGAACGGAGGCAGCCGAAAACACCACCACCCCGATGTCGCCGGTGGTGATTCCGGCGAACACCGCCACCGGGATCGACATGAGCACCGCCGCCCTGGTGTCGAACAAGATGCCGCCCAGGTACCCGAAGGCCGCGGCGGGCATGATGTAGCCGAGGGCGGAGTCCCCGTCTGGGATGAGCGACCCGACCAGTCGAGCCGCCACCGCCGCCAGCACAATGAGAAGCCCGAACAGGAACAACAGCTTCGGCTCGCTCCACAGTTTGGGCCGGTTGCGCCGCAAGAACAGCATCAAAAGGCCAACCACCGAGGCCACCACGACCCCTGCCGCCAGGCGGCGTGGGGTCTGGGGGGCGGCGGCGAGGAGCTGGGCTATCGCCCGCGCTTCGATCTCGGTGACAACGTCTCCCTGCTTGACGATGTCCTGTCCTTCGACGAACTCGTCGGTGACGTTCTCGACCAGGGCCCGAGCCTCGCGGCGCTGCGCCTCGGTGGCGGCCGGGTCGGCTCTGACGTTCTCCTTCAAGTTGAAGATGACGAGCTCGGCGACTGCGGACGCGGCCGCTTCCCGGTCGGGCCAATCCCGCGAGCTGAGGATGACCGAGCCGTTTGCCAGCGCCGAGAGCACTCCTGCGAGCTCTTCGGTGCGGATGCCGTCGCCCGCGTACTGTGTCTGCACCACCCGGTTCGTGTCGTCGAGCAGCACGTCGAGGAGCAACTCGCCTTCGTTGCCGGCGGCGATGTTGTCCAGGTCCGCCTGCGCGATCGAGATGAAGGTGCTGCGAGTCTCCTCCGAGAGGAATCCGTAGGCCTCCTCCAGAGTCAGCTCCTGCTCGTCGAGGGTGGGTATGGGAAGGGTCGTGCTGGTGGTGGTGGTCGTCGCCGGTGCCGGCACGAACCCGAGCCGGACGGTGACGGTGCTACCCGGGGTCACCAGCGTCCCGGCGGCCGGATCCTGCTCGACGACGCGGTCGTTCTGGTTCGAATTCGCCGCGACTACGACGGGGTCACCGAGGAGTGTGTTCAGGCCGAGCTCCTGCAAGGCGTTGCGGGCAGTGAGCTCGTTGTTGCCGAGCACGCTCGGGACGACGATCGTCGGTTCCCCTCCCTGATCGGGGAACAGCGTGGTCGGGGTCGGCGCGGTGGTGGTCGTGGTCTCCTCGGGTGGCTCGCCGGGAGGCCGCACCTGGTCGTGATAAGCCTCGAGCGACACCGCGGCAAAGAATGCTTCGATGTTCTGTTGCACCTGGACCGGCACGTCCCCGTCGGTGGTGTAGACGGTCGGAACGGCGGCGGCGGCCTCCTCCCGGGCCGCCTCGGTCGCTTCGGCGTTGATGACGGTGATCGTGCGGTCGGCGGTATAGGTTTCCGGCGATGGTTCGCCGGCGGCGGGGGGTTGCACGGTCCCGAGCTCTCCGGCGATCAGGGCGATCGACGCCCCGACGACTGCCACGACGACGGCCATGGTACGCAGCACACCGGGCCTGATCCTGTCGAGGCGCAGACGCTCGCGCAGCTTGCTCATGAGCGGGAACCGCGTTCGATCATCGGCCCGCTCTCCTCGAATTCCTGATACGCCTCGACGATGGCAGCGACGATGCGGTGCCGGACCACATCGACGGCCCCGAGCGTGATGAAGGCGACGCCATGGATGGTGGACAATACCTTGCGCGCCTGGGTCAGACCCGAGCCGATGCCGGAGGGAAGATCGGTCTGGGTGAGGTCTCCGGTGATCACCATCTTGGAGTTGAATCCGAGGCGGGTGAGAAACATCTTCATCTGTTGGGGAGAGGTGTTCTGCGCCTCGTCGAGTATGACGAACGAATCGTTGAGTGTGCGGCCCCGCATGTAGGCGAGCGGCGCAATCTCAATGGTTCCCCGGTCCATGAGGGCATGGGTTTCGTCCGGGCCCAGCATCTCGTAGAGAGCGTCGTACAGCGGGCGAAGGTATGGATCGACTTTGGCCTGCAGATCCCCCGGGAGGAAACCGAGCCGCTCACCGGCCTCCACCGCCGGGCGGGTGAGCAAGATCCGCCGGACGGCCCCGCTGGAGAGCGCTTCAACCGCGGCTGCCATCGCCAGGTAGGTCTTGCCGGTTCCCGCCGGCCCCACTCCGAACACGAGGGTGTTGTCGCGGACGGCGTCGATGTAGCGCTTCTGCCCCTCCGTCTTGGCGTGCACGAACTTCCCGCGGCCGACTGCGACACCCTCGGTGAACACGCCGGCCGGGCTCGGCACCTCATCCCGCACCATCGTCACCACCCGGTCGACCTGGCCGGGCTCGAGCGGATGGCCCTCCTGGACGATGATGAGCAGCTCCTCGACTGCGGTGCGGGCGGTGGAGACCTCGGCTTCGGGGCCGCTCATGACGAGCTCGTTCCCACGTGCCACAAACCGGACTTGCGGGAAAGCGGATTCGATGTCGCGCAGATGCCGATCGCGGTCGCCCAGCAGCTCGAGCATCAGGTTATTGCTGGAAACGCGAAGGGAAAGCTCAGTCATCTGCGTGATCCTGCAAGGGGAAGCCTCCGGTGGAGGAAAGCAGTGAGGAGTATATCGGCGGGCCTTCCCTACGCCTACAGCTATCCCGGCGGCCAACCGAGCACTCGACCACCCAGAACATGGAAGTGGAGGTGAAAAACGCTCTGACCGGCGCCCGGGCCAACGTTGGTGACCAGCCTCCATCCACCCTCGAGTTCGCTGCCGATCCGGGCGGCAGCGCCGAAGAGGGCGGCCAACAGCTCGGCGTCGGTGGGCTGGAGTTCTGCGGCCGAAGCGATGTGGCGGCGGGGAATAACCAGGACATGAGTGGGTGCGGCGGGGTTGATATCGTTGAACGCCACGATGTCCTCGGTTTCGAGGACCACGTCTGCAGGTATGTCTCCGGCAGCGATCGCGCAGAATAGGCAATCGGACATGGACGGATGACTCGCCTAGACCGTCGTAACGCCTAGATCGGTCAGTCGTCTCGAGAAATCCTCCTCGGCCTGGTGCAAGAGCAGTGACAGCAACCGCAGATCATTGCGGCGGATCGTCAACACGCGCCCGTTGAAATCCTGACGCATCATCTGAATCGCGCGCAGGAAATCCTCGAGCAGCTTCGCCTCACGACCGGTGAGCGAATCTATCTTGTTGAGATCGACCGTCACGCCGCCACTCGGTATCGATGTGACCGGCCGGGGCTCGCCGGCCTCTTCCTGCGGCAGCAGTTGGCCCGGCCCAATATTGAAGAACGCGGCCAGACGCTGCAGCCGGGGAAGTGACAGCGCTCGTTCTCCGCGCTCATAGGCTCCAAGCACCGAAGCCTTGAACTCGCGTCCGGAGATTTCCTCGACGTCCTGGAGGGAAAGGCCACGCTGTTTCCGGATAGACCGGAGGCGCTGCCCGACCGCCTCGTTGTAACTCACTTCGGTTCCTTCCTCATTCCCCACTATCCACCACCGTCTCGCTCGCGTGTAGGTCTATCGACCTATGGGGCGAGATCATCTTAAACACCGACCATCCCACCTCGACGGCATTTCCTACCATGAAAGCCGCCCGGTTCGTTCGAGCATGACAGTGGCGCCGACCACAGCCGCCGTCTCGACCCGGAGGATCCGCCTCCCAAGGCCGATGCGATTTGCCGACGCCGGGATCTCTCCTTCCGCAAATCCCGCTTCGGGGCCGATAACCAGAATACCACCTTCGACCACCGAGGGTGGCATCTCGGTTTCGCGTTCTGCCACCCAGAGTGTGGGAGTGCCGGGAAGAGCCGCCGGCGAAATGGGGCCTGAGATCCGAAGCAGCCAGGCACCCCTGCTCTGCTCGAGCGCCGACCTGGCCCAGGCATCCGCCTTCTCTGCACGCGGTGCCCGCCCCTCGCCGAGCCGGGTGGCCAGCCAGACGAGACGGTCGACACCGAGCTCGGCCAGCTTCTCGACGAGGAATCGCACCCGCTCCTGTTTGCGCGGCGGAGCCACCGCCACCGAGACCTCCGGGGCCGGGGCGGGCACGTCGACCTCGGTGCCCCGCACGATCGAACCTGCGCCGAGTGCACCCTCACCCACCCTTCCCACACCGTCGGTATACGAAAGCGAGGCACCCTCCTCCAGGCGCAGCACCCGCTCCAGATGGCGAACCTGCTGTCCGATGAGCGGGATCACTTCCGGATCCCAAGGTTGCGGAACATAGACGTGCGGTATGTGACGCATCAGCTCAGCCCTTCACGACCAACGTGGAGGGGGCATGCCGAAGGAGACCCCTGGTCACCGGGCACACACCGCCACCGACCGGACGGCTCAGCGGCGGCGTCGTCGCCCACGCTGCTCGGCCGGGCGCTCGGAGCGAAGGTCGGCGAAGCGGCGGATCGCTTCCTCCTCTTCATGTGAGAGTTTGGAAGGGATGTCGACGCCGATCTCCACCATCATGTCGCCCCGGCCGCGTCCATTGAGGCGCCCGAGGCCGCGTCTGGGAACCCGAACGGTGGTACCCGGCTGCGTGCCGGGAGGGACGTCCATCTTCATCGGCTCTTCGTCGATGACCGGCACCTCGATCTGGGTCCCGAGGATTGCCTCACTCACGCCGATGCCCACGCGATGCCACAGATCGAAGCCGTCGCGCTCGAACCTCGGGTCCGGTGCAACCGAGACCTGAACATAGAGATCCCCGGCCAAGCTCCCGGACGGGCCGGCGCCACCCTCTCCCCGCAGCCGCAGGCGCGACCCGGAGTCCACCCCGGCGGGTATCCGTACCGTCAGCGTGCGCGGGCCGTCGATCAGCTGCGCGCCCCGGCAGGTTTCGCACGGGACCACAACGACCTCGCCCCGGCCGCGGCAGCGGTCGCAGGTCTGGAGCGTTGCCATCGTTCCCAGCATGGTGCGGCGAGAGACCTGCACCGCCCCGTGCCCGGCGCATTGTGGGCAGGTTTCCGGAGCAGTCCCCTCCGCAGCCCCCGTGCCCAGGCAGGTCGAACAGGCGGTGGGGGCCTGAAACGTCAGTTCCTTCTCGACACCGACCGCGGCCTCGGCCAGCGTCACATGCGCCTCGACCAGCAGATCCTGGCCGGACCTCTGGCGGGTCCGCGAGCCGAAGGGATCACCGAAGTCGAAGCCTCCCCCGCCGAAGAACGAATTGAGGAGGTCGTTAAGGCTCCCGAAGTTGGCGAACAGGTCGCCAAACTCGAGCGTCTCGCCCCGGTCATAGCGGGCGCGCTTCTGGGGATCGGACAAGACCTCGTAGGCCTCGGCGACCTCACGGAACCGGGCCTCGGCCCCGGGGTCGCCCGGGTTGGCGTCCGGGTGGGATTGGCGAGCCAGCTGCCGGAACGCCTTCTTGATCTCGTCGGGCCCGGCGTCGCGCCCAACACCGAGGATCTTGTAGTAGTCCTTCATGAGTTCAGACTGTCGGTGAGGCCTTCCCCCACCTCCTCTACCACGCGGATCGTTCTCCGATAATCCATCCGCATCGGGCCCAGCACGGCAACCCGACCGGAGCTGCGCGCATCAACTCCGTACGACGTCGAGACCACGGCGAGGTCGAGCTCGTTGGATCCCAGTTCCGGACCGATGACCACCGAGGTGCCTTCGGCCTGGCTGTCGACCAGGCCCATCACTGACGAGTCGCGCTCGAGGAGCTCGAGAATGAAGTGGACCTTCGAGATGTCTTCCCACAGGCTCGCCAACAGGCTGGTCCCTCCCACGAACAGCTCACGCGAGTCGGTCTCCGATTTGAGAGCAGCATCCGCCAGCGTGCTGACGATCCCCGCCTCACCGGGCGGAAGCTCTTTCGGGGTGTCTTCGAGCGCCCGCTTGGCCTCGGCAAGGGTTCGCCCCACCAGCGTGCGCACGAGTGCATCTTCCAGCCGAGCCACCTGGCCGGGATGAATGGACGCGGGCAAACGGACGAGCTCTTGGGTCACCTGCCCCGCCTCGGTGACGAGCACCATCAACAAGACGTGGCTCCCGAGCTGCACGAGGTGAACTCCGTGAATCTCGGACCCACCCAGGCCCGGACCAATCACCACCGCCGGATAGGCGGTGATGTCGGTGAGCAGCTCGGAGGTCTGTTTGAGCAAGCTGCGGAGCTCATGATGAAACGACATGAAGAAGTCGTTGATGCGATCTCGGGTTCGGGCACGGAGACGGGCTGGATCGGCGTTGTCGACGTAGTAGCGGAACCCCCTCTCGGTGGGTATCCGTCCGGCCGACGTATGCGGCTGCATGACGAAGCCCTCTGCTTCGAGCGCAGCCAGCTCGTTGCGGATGGTTGCCGAGGACACATTGAGCTTCGTGGTCTCGAGAATGGCACGCGAGGACACCGGATGCCCGGTCCGGATGTGCTCATCGACGAGCGCGCTGAGAACGGCGGCCTTGCGGTCGTCCATTCTCACAGGGTAGCAAGGATTAGCAGTCAGTCCGTGCGAGTGCTAGCCAAATCCAACACCACCCGCGCCACAGCGTCGGTGAACAGAGGATCGAGCACGGTGATTCGGCCGGCGGCCACCTCGAGCTTGCCGGCACCCACGAGAGCCTTGCCCTCCGGATGAGACGAAAGCAAAGCACCCACTTCGCCCGCTTCGGTGCCAGGGCGCATCCTCACTCCCAGAAACACCCGTTCCAGCTCGCGTTCCCAGCCGGAGATGACCTCCCGTCCGGCTTCCGGGCTGTTTCCCGCCTCGATCTTCGCCAGGTACGCATCGAGCCTGCGGACGTTGCGCCGTCGCACGCCACCGCGGTGCCCATGCGCCCCCAGACCGAATCCGAGGTAGTCGCCCTGGGCCCAGGTGTTGAGGTTGTAGACGCATTCGTGGCCCGGGCGGGCGTAGTTCGAGACCTCATAGTGGGCGAACCCGGCGCCCGTGAGCGCGGCTCTCGCCATCTCGTACTTGTCGGCCTGGTCATCGGGATCCGGTCCCGGAGCCCCCGACGCCACCAGCCGCGACAGCTCGGTCCCTCGCTCGACCGTGAGGGCGTAGGTGGAGACGTGCGCGGGCTCCAGACCGATCGCGGTGTCCACTGTCTCTTCCCATGATTTCGTCGTTTCAGCCGGCGAGCCGAAGATGAGATCCAGGCTGATCGACGCAAACCCGGCCGCCCGGGCCCGATCGAGCACCTCACTCGCTTGCCGGGCGTTGTGGAGCCGTCCCAGGCCCTGCAGCACCACATCGTCGAACGATTGCACTCCGAACGAGACCCGATTGAAACCGGCGCCCACCAGCTGCTGCGCCCGCCTTCTCGTCCAGTCCTCCGGGTTGGCCTCGAGGCTCACCTCGACGTCCCCCGCAAACCCGAATCGATGGGCGAGGCGCTCGACGGTCTCGCCCAGCAAGGCCGGTGCGACGCGACTAGGTGTGCCACCACCGACGAAGACGCTCACCAGGGGTCCGGTCGGCGGCTCCATGTCGATCTCGGCCCACAACGCGCCGAAGTACCGATCGATCATGTCATCCCGGCCGGCGACGACCGCGAAGTCACAATACGGGCACACCCGACCGCAGAACGGCACATGCACATAGGCGGCCAGCCCAGCCGCGCTCACGGGAGCCTCAGCCGGCATGCCTG
>JBFKDW010000059.1:0-18960 GCA_041619515.1 Acidimicrobiia bacterium | reverse complement strand
CATCGAGGTCGACATCGAGGGCGTCGACGCGCTGTTCAGCTGCGGCCACAAGTGGCTCCTCGGTGTCCGCGGCATGGGCTATCTCTACGTGCGCCCCGAGCTCCGAGACGCGTTTGTGCCGATCTCACCCGGCTGGAAGGCCACGACCCGCCCGACCGAGGTCTTCTACGGCCCGGATATGGAGCTGTCGTCGACCGCCTCCAAGCTCGACGTGTCGACCCCGTGGTTCGATCCGTTCGCCAACGTCGAAGGGCTCAAGATCCTCGCCGAAACCGGAATCGGCGCCATCGAGGCCCACAATCGCTCACTGATCGCGGACCTCGAGCAGCGTGGAATCAAGATCCCCTACGACCCGGCCAACCGCTCGCCGATCCTCTCGATCGAGCTGGGCGACGCAGAAGCCACCATGAACGCCCTCAAACGCGAGCGCATCCAGGCGTCGGTGCGGGCCGGCCGGCTGCGCATCAGCGTGCATCTCTACAACACCCACCAGCAGATGGAGCAACTGGCTCGGGTGCTCGGCTGAGCTCGGGCGGGACGACGGAGCGCCCCGAGGCCGGCCGTCCGGGCCGGAGGTACCGGCAACCCGTCTACCATTGCTCGATGCGATCGTTCCTCCTCGTCTTCTACGGCAATACCGGAAGCTCCTGGCTGATCCAGATCATCGGGAGCCCCGCCGACGTCTTCATACCCGGGTTCGAGCCGCTTGAGAAATGGGCATGGGAGGTCACCGACGCCGAGCGGTTGGAGTGGATGCGAACCGTGTTCACGCCCCCGGATGATCGAAGCGGTGCCGCCTATGAGAGCTGGCTGGAGGCGCTGGGCAAGAACCCGCATTTCAGCGTCCCCAAGAACCCCGACTTCTCGGTGGCCGGGTTCAAGATGCACAGCCACACGATCGACGACCACGCTGCCCTGCTCAAAGTGCTGCTGGACCTCAACTCGCAGGTCATCCTCCTGCAGCGGAGCAACCGCATCAAGCATGCGCTCTCGCTGTACCGCTACCACGAGGAGGGCAAGAGCCAATTCGACAAGAGCGGAGTGCGACCGCCCAGCGACGTGGACCTCGACGTCTTCCATCGCTGGGTCAAAGAGTCGGTTGCCCTCCACCGGCAGTCGGAGACATTCTGGGAGGAAGCCACCGCCATGCTGGGCCCCGATGCGCTCACCAGGGTGCAGTACGAGGAGTTCATCGACGAGGAGGGAAAGGTCGCCACGATGGAGCGCCTGGCGGCGTTCCTCGGCATCGAAGGACTGTCCTATTCGGCCTCCGCATTCAAGAAGGCGACTCCCGACAGCCTGCAGGCGGCGGTCGTCAATTACGACGCCCTGGCGGACCGCTACGCCGGGACGGAGTTCGAAGGGTTCCTGTCCGACTAGGCGGCCGGCTCAGCTGCCCTGGACCTGACGCCAGCGAAAGCAGCTCAGGACATGGTCGTTGACGAGCCCCATCGCCTGCATGTGGGCATAGGCGATCGTCGGCCCGAAGAACCGAAAGCCGCGGGCCTTCATGTCCTTTGCCATCGCTTCTGAGACCTCCGTGCGGGCCGGGATGTCGCCCATGGCCGTGAACCGATTGATGACGGGCGTGCCGTCCACGAAATCCCAGAAGTACTCGGACAAGCTGCCGAGCTCGTCGCGTACTTCGAGCGCCGCCCGGGCGTTGCCGATTGCCGCTTCGATCTTCTGGCGGTTGCGGACGATTCCCGGATTCTCGAGCAGGCGGTCGACCCGGGCAGCGGTGAACCGAGCCACCCGCTCGGGATCGAAGCCGGCGAAGGCGTTCCGATAGTTCTGGCGTTTTCGCAGGATCGTGATCCAGCTGAGCCCGGCCTGAGCGCTCTCCAGCACGACGAACTCGAAGAGCTTGCGATCGTCACGTTCCGGAGTGCCCCACTCGTCGTCGTGATACGCCACGTACACGGGGTCCGTCCCGGCCCATTCGCATCGAGTGGTGGTCACGTCCGCAAGGGTACCCGGCCGGCTCCCGGGAGCCGGTGCCGATCCGGTGACCTCATTGACCCGTAGAATCACTGTTCAATAAGATATGAAAGGTTATAAGGAGATGTGATGATGAGGAGACCGGGAGCGGCCGGTCCGACGGCCGTCGAGCGGGCCCGTCTCGGGGGCGTCATCGCGGCCGAGCTGGGGGTGGTGGCAGCCCTTCACTCCCTCGCCCGAGTCCCGGGGTTCGCCGTCGGCTGGTCGGATCTCGATGGATGGCTCGACGCTGCACCGTTCGAAGACGTCGTGGCGGCGTTGCTGCTGGTCACCGCCCTCGTGCTGGCGTACTGGCTGCTGGCGTCGACCATGCTCTACCTCGTCCTGGCGCGCTCGGGCCGGCCGGTCCGGAGAGGGTTGCGACGGCTCACCGTTGCGCCCGTTCGCCGTCTCGTGCACCGGGCGCTTGCACTGTCGATTGCCGCCTCGGCGGTGACCGGCCCGGCGTGGCCGGCGGGAGCGCATGTGACAGAGGGCGGCGGTTCGGCCGTCGTCCAGGTCGAGAGCCGTTCCCCGTCTGCCCAGCCGGCGAGGGACGACGGCCACCATCTCTTGCTTCCCCCTCATCTCGGAGAGCAAGCGGCGGAGCAGTTCGATCCGGCCGAGGAGGCTGCCCGGGTGCGACCCGTGGCGACGTCGGCGCGCCATACCGTGCGTGTCTCGAGAGGTGATCACCTCTGGAGTATCTCGGAGCAGCACCTGGGTCGTGTGCTGGGCCGCGCCGATCTCGGCGAACACGAGATAGCGCGCTACTGGGTGCAGGTGATCGAGGCGAATCGCGCCACCATTCGCTCGGGCAATCCCGATCTCATCTACCCGGGAGAGCTCATCGAGCTGCCACCCGTGCTCGGTCGCGATTCTCTCTGGTAAAACGCGAAAGATCGGACTACTGTCCGTGGCGGGCTATCGGAAAAAGGGAGTGGGTTGTGCGGCACGGCATGAAGCGAGCGGGTTGGTGGATTCGTCGCCTGCGGGGCAAGTGGTTATTGGCCTTTCTAGTGCTCGCCGGCGCCGGCGCCGGCGCCGGGTTGGTGTACGGTGGAGGCGATCCTGCGACCGTCGGTGGTATTGCCGGCGCGGTCCTCGTCGGGCTCGTGATGGCGCGGCCGTTGGCGGCGCTGGGGAGGCGGCTCTTCATGAGATCGCCCTCGTGGCGCTCGCGCACGGACTCTCTCGAGTTCGCCGACGCGGACCTGGGCTTTCGCGTCGAGGGAACGGCGGGCAAGCTGAGCCCGCGTGAGCTCCCCGGAGCGATCGCCGATTCCGGGGGTCGCTTCGCCGGCGGTGAAATCAGCCTCGAGCTGTGGGTCGTGGCCACGGACGAGCGCGGCCAGGCGTGGACCGTGGCGCAGGAAGTCCGCGAGCAACCGGCGGGCAGGGTGGAGTGGACCAGCTCGGTCGACGCCGAATTCGGGTTGGTCGACGTCGACTCATTTGGGCGCCCGGATCCCTATCGGGCCGCACATCGGCTCGTCAAGCAGACCTTCGATATCCCGACGGTCGATGTCGAAGTGGTCGCCTGGGGACGGGAGCAGCACGTCTCGGGCACCCGTGACACAGTGGTGGCGTTCGCCCGCGTGTCGATCGGTGCCGAAGAGCTGGCCGGCTTCGAGTACCGGGGCAACCGGTGGCAGCGAGTTGCGCACCTCGTGACGCTCGATTTGGACGGTGTCGCCAAGACGCTGGGCTGGGGCCATCCGCTCCAGTGGCGAGGGGGCTCGGCCCTCGGGCTGCTCGAAGTGCTCGAGGTCTCCGAGCCGGGGGCGTGGCCCGCCCTCGAACGGCTGATGGCGCCTCGCTGGCACGAGAAGGGCATGTTTGTCCGGCTCGAACGGGAGGCCGAACGCGTCACCGAGCGGGCGATCGCCGCCTCTTCCTGATCGTTGGCGGCATCCACTGCCGCCGGTACGCTCCCCGTCGTGGATATGCGGGCGCTCCGGATCGTGGCATCGACCTGGGTCCCGCTTCTCGTCGTCCTGGTGGTGGCGGCCGCCGCGATCGACGCCGAGGGCGGCTGGACGACCGCCGGTCCCATCCTGGTAGGCGGTCTCGGCGCTCTCCTCGGCGTTTTCTGGCTGCGGCAGCGGCCCATCCCGCCGTCCGACACCGCCACCTACCTTCGCACTGCCCTCATCAAGCTGGCACTCGTCGAAGCGGTGGGGCTGGGGGGTTTCGTGCTCGCCGTCGTCGTCGGGCCATGGTGGATCTCGGTGGTGTCCGCACTGCTCTCCCTCATCGGCCTGGCAGCCTCCTGGCCGTCCGAATCCGACCGGGAGCGCCACGAGCTGCTCTATCTGATCTAGCCGGTGACTAGTCATTTTGGGTGGGCGGACTACCACCCTCAGTGGTAGTCTCATCTCAGAAGGCCACGGTGCGTGGCTTTGGCTAGACGGGGGCCAGAGCGAGGTAGCACCGTGATGTTGAGAGACAGCCTGTTGACGGGGTTCAGGATTTGGGGGGTGCGGCGTGTCCAGAGCCGCATTCTCGTGACCGGAGCGGCCGTTGTCGCCGCCCTCGGTCTCATCGCCCGCTGGAGCCCGGCCGCCTCCGTGCTCGCCGGGGCCGCGCTGGCCGCGATCACGGCGATGAAGCACCGGCCCGAGCCGGCTCCCGAGCCGTCGCACCCGGTGGCGGCGGGTTGGGCATTTGCCGGGGAGCATCTGCCATTCCGGCCGGTCAGCGAGGTCCTGGACCGCAGGCCGCGTGAGATTGCAGCGCGGCTGGCGGCCCGATATCGGCCCGGCCATCTCGTCGAGATGGTGCTGTGGGTGGTTGCCACCGATGGAACCGGCCGGCCGTGGACGATCGTGCAAGACCGATTCGGCGATCCCGTCCCCTCGTTCACCGCCAGCGCCGTCGGAACCGTGCCGGGGGCCTGCGACCCCTATCTGGAAGCGCAGCGGCTGGCACTCAACGAGACCGGCTTGGCCCTTGCCGACGTGCTCGTCGTCGGGTGGGGTGTCGACACGTCCCTCGACATCCGCAGGGACGTCATCATCGTGATCGGGCAGGCCAGCCTCGGGGTCGAGAAGCTGGCCTCCCACGTCTACGACGGAGCCGGCCGGAGGTCCCATCTCGTCGAGCTGCATCCCGACTCGGTTGCACGGTCGCTCGCATCGGTCGATGCCCGGCGCTGGCAGGCGGCGGCGGTCCGGGGATTGGTCCGCTGTCTCGAGGTGCTCTACCCCGGCGGCGGGCCCCTGCTCGAGGAGCTGGTGGTGGACCCGTGGCGCAACCGGCGGATGTTCACTCGACTCGGGCGGCTGACCGACGCCGGCTCCGAGCGCCGGGACGAGCCGGAACAGCTGGTACGCGACCCGGTGGTGCTGAAGGTGGTCCAGGGTGGTCTCAGCGAGGAGATCGAAGAACGCACGTCCTTCAAGCACGATCGCGCTCTCAGCTGGGAATCAGAGGCGAGGGCCGTCCCCACCCGCTACGCATAGCGGGCAGCCGGGAGTCGCCCGCCGCTACTACACTGCCGTCCTTCGGGACGTGGCGCAGCTTGGTAGCGCGCATCGTTCGGGACGATGAGGTCGCGGGTTCAAATCCCGCCGTCCCGACCAACAGGCGCCGGCCAGAGGCTCATCGACAAGCTTCGGGCCGGCGCCTCGTGGATGTCCCACACCCTCGGACGGCTCTGCTTGGGCGAAGGGGACCGGCGGCCCGAACCACCCGGAACGGGCACGATCATAAGATGGCTTCCGTGAGAGCATCATGACGGGCACGGTGAACCGTTCGCTGGCAGACGGTGTGTTCACCATCACCCTGGTCGACGAGGAGAACCGCAACGCCCTGTCCGCCCCTCTGCTCCGGGAGCTGATCGAGGCCATAGACGAGGCCGAGGGCCGGGCGGATACCCGGGTGGTCGTGGTGACGAACCGGGGGCCGGTCTTCTCTGCGGGCGCCGACCTGCGGGAGCGGAGCTCAGGGGGTGCCACCGGAACCACCCGGCTGATGACGGACCTCTTTCGCCGCATCATCGCCTCGCCCAAGCCGTTCGTCGGCCGGATCGCAGGTCACGCCATCGCCGGTGGAATGGGTCTGGCGGCTGCGATGGACATTTCGATCGCCGCCGAGGATGCCCGGATGGGCTTCACCGAGGTACGGGTTGGGGTGGCTCCCGCCGTCATCGCGGTCGTCTGCCTGCCCAAGATGCCACGAGCGGAGGCGGCGGCGGCGTTCCTCGGCGGACGGCGCTTCCTCGCTCCCGAGGCTGCTCGCCTCGGCCTCATCAACGAGGCGGTTCCCGGCGGTGAGCTCGACACGAGGGTGCGGGAGGTTGTCGACGATCTCATGCTCGGGGGACCCGCGGCTCTCGCCGCCTGCAAGCAGCTGGTGGCCAACGTCCCGTCCATGAGCTTCGATGAGGCGCTGGCCTGGGCAGGCGACCTGTCGGCCGCCCTGTTCGCCGGGCCGGAAGCCGCCGAGGGCATGTCGGCATTCCTGGAGAAGCGGCCGCCGGCGTGGGCGCCTCGGGGTGGCAGCGATTAGGACGGGCCTGAGCGGCATGCCAACGGGGCCGGGGAATCCGGCGCTCCGGTTCAGACGGTGAGCACCACCTTGCCGGTGGCGAGTCGCCCGGTGAGGGCACCGAAGGCCTCGGCGCAGTCTTCCAGCCGATAGGTATCGGTGACCCGGGGCCGCAGCTTGCCCGCTGCCACCAGGCCGAACAGCTCCTCGAAGTTCCCGGCCGCACCGGCCGGATCCCGCTCGACCCAGCTTCCCCAAAACACACCAACCACCGAGACGCCCTTCAACAGGGTGAGGTTGAGCGGAATCGAGGGAATGGTTCCGGAGGCGAAGCCGATCACCAGGAACCGGCCGTTCCAGGCCGTCGACCGGAGAGCAGGCTCGGAGAGGTCCCCGCCGACGGGGTCGAAGACGACGTCGACACCGGCGCCGGTGGTGATCTCCTTGATGCTCGTGCGCAGGTCGTCGCGGGAGTAGTTGATCCCGAAATCAGCGCCCAGCTCCCGGGCGAAGGCGAGTTTCTCGTCGGTTGAGGCGGCCGCGATCACCCGAGCCCCGATGGACTTGGCGATTTCGACGGCCGCCGACCCGACGCCTCCGGCAGCCCCCAGCACCAGAACCGTCTCCCCGGGCTGCAGGGAGGCGCGCTGGGTGAATGCGTAGTAGGCGGTGCCGTAGGTCAGCCCGAAGCCGGCAGCCTCCTCGAAGCCAAGCTGCTCGGGGATCGGCATCACCGTGTGGGCCGGCACGCTCCACATCTCGGCAAAGGCGCCGCCGGTGCCAATCGAGATGACCCGGGAGCCGACCTCGATGTCCGTGACTCCGCCGCCCACCGCCGCCACGACCCCGGCTGCTTCCGAGCCGGGAGTGAAGGGCAGGTCCGGCCGGACCTGGTATTTGCCCTCGACGAGCAGCGTGTCCGGGAAGTTCAATCCTGCCGCACGCACCTCGATCAACACCTCGCCGGGCCCCGGCTCGGGGGCGGGGACGTCGAGCACCTCCAGCCGTTCGGCCGGTCCGTACTCGGTGCATACGACGGCACGCATGTCTCAGGCGCTCCTGCCGGTGCCGGCGGTACCCGTGCTGATGGCTCCTGGCATTGCTCCTCCTGGCTTCGATCGGGCGGCCGTGCGTGGTGACCCTACCCTCGCCCGCCCACGGCTCAGGCGACGACGAACATCGACAGTGTTTCCGCCACCAACGCTGGTTTCTCCGAGCCCTTGATCTCGACGGTGACGTCGGTCTTGAAGAGATACCGGCCCCCGCCCTTGTCGGTGACGTCGACCAGCCGCACGGCGGCGCGGATCTCACTTCCTACGCGAACAGGCTCGACAAACCGGATCCGGTCGGCTCCGTAGTTGATGGCCATCGTCGTGCCCTCCGGAACGATCCCGACCCCGGCGGTCAGGTGGGGAAGCAGGGACAGCGTGAGAAATCCATGGGCGATCGTCGTGCCCCAGGGAGTCGCCCCGGCAGCCTCGGGATCCACATGGATGAACTGGTGGTCTTCGGTGGCATCGGCGAAGGCGTTGATGCGGTCCTGATCGATGGTCATCCAATCCGACCGGCCCAGCTCCTTCCCGACCAGCTCGCCCAGTCTGTCCACCGGCATGGTCTTTCGCACAATTCCTCCCTCTCTCGTCAGGTTTCGATTCGCAACCTGGCAATGCGTCTGCGATCCATGAGCAGGATTGTCATCATCACTCCGTCGACCTCGATGTGGTCGCCTTCGTCGGGGATGCGCCCGGCTGCATCCATGAAGAGCCCGGCCACCGTCGAAAAGTCTCCGCGGGGGAGTGACCGGCCGATTGCCGACTCGAGCTCGCCGATATCAGTCCGACCGTCGACGACCCAGCGCTTGGGCCCGGCCGGAACGAGGGAGGGGATTGTGGGGTCGTACTCATCCTGGAGGGCGCCGACCAGCTCTGCGATCACATCTTTGGTGGTGACGATGCCTTCGACCCCGCCGTGCTCGTCGACGACGACACCAAACCCGAACCGGCTGTGACGCATCTCCTGGAGCACCGAAAGCACCGGCCGCGACTCCGGGATGTAGGTGGGTGGACGGAGCAGGTTGGCCATGTCTGCCGACGACGCCTCCGCCCCCAGCTGGAGGAGGTCCTTGACGGCGAGTATCCCGAGGATCTCGTCGTGGGTGCCGGCGATCACCGGAAAGCGGCTGTGCCCGGTGGCGCTGGCCGCGTCCTGCACCAGCGCCATGGTGAGCGGCAGAGTCAGCGAGACGATGTCGACTCGAGGGGTCATGACCTCGCGAATCGGCCGATCGGCCAGCTGGAAGAGGGCGTCGATTATCTCGCGCTCGGCAGCCTCGATCTCGCCCGACCGCTCACTGAGTGCGGCAAGAGCCCGGATGTCGTCCTCGGTGACGGCGGCGAGCTCGCTGTTGATGTCGACTCGAAACAGCCAGAACAACCCGCGGTTGAAGAAAGTGAAGGCGGCGCTGATGGGCTGAAGTAACCGGGAGAGGAGTGAAATCGGGCCGGCGACAAAGAGCGAGAAGCCCTCCGGATACCGATGAGCCAGGGTCTTGGGGCCGATCTCCCCGAACACGAGGACGATCGCGGTGAGGGCAAACGTGACGATCCACGGGCCCCACGACTCTCCTGCCAGGTCGATGAAGAGGACCGTGGCAATGGAGGCCGCGAGAATGTTCACGAAGTTGTTGGCGATCAACAGCGTGCTGAGGGTGCGGTCGGGCTCGTCGAGCAAGGCCTCCAGCTTGCGGCCCCGCCGGTCGCGGGTGGCGAGCTGATGCACCCGCTCGCGCTGAATGCCGATGATGGCCGTCTCCGACCCGGAGAAGAATCCCGACGCCGCCACGCACACGGCGAGGATGACGACGTACAGCAGTTGGAGGCCGCTCACGTCCCGGCTGCCGTCTCCTCAGTGAGGAGGTTGCCGATGGCCGTCCGCAGCTCGGTGGCGTTGAACGGCTTCACCACCCAGGCGCTGGCGGCCGAGCGCTTGGCGAGAAAGGCGTCGGCGCTGCGATCGAGCAGCAGCACGACGGGGACATCGGGGAAACCAGCGGCCAGCGACGCTTCCTTCAAAGCTCTCGCCATGGCCATGCCGCCCATTGCCGCCACCTGCAGATCGATGACGGCGACGTCGGGCTCGAACTCCTTCACCGCCGCCGTCAGGGTGCGGGGGTCGGCGTGATCCTGCAGTTCGAAACCGGGCAGGCTGAGAGCGGCGTGGACGTCGCTCTTGACCCAGGGAGTATCGGCGACGACGAGGATCCGCGGCATACCGGCAGGGTAGTCGAGGGCAACCAGTCTCCACAGGGCGGACCGGGCGGGGCCCGGCCATTGGAACGGGCGGAATCGTCGGGCTAGCCGCCCGCCCGCGAGCGGCTCAGGTTGAAGTTCCGCCAGTCGCGGGGGCCTGGGGTGTCGTCGGCCGGCACAACCAGGCGGGGAACCATTTCGGCTGAGGTGTTGAGCACCGGGACTGCGTCGGCGCTGAGTCGATGGGTGAGGTATTCGAGGTCGATGGCTGCGCCGTGGTTCACGAATCGATCGATGTTGACGCGGGCGATCGTCGCGTCGGGGTTGACGAAGTTCAGCCCGGCGACCATCACGAGTGCCGAGAGAAAGGCGCCGGTCCCGAACAGCGCTCGACGGCCGGGGAGCACGGTCGCCAACGCCCACACCAGGAGGAAGCCGATCCAAAGCATCACTGCCAGCGCATAGAAGCGCAGCTGCGTGAGCCCGAACTCGTCGACGTAGAGACGCATGCGCTCGAGGGCGCTGGCCAGCACGAGGGTGGTGAGCATGACCAGCCCGGCCTGCAGCTGGTTGACTCGCCGGGACGCCCTGGCCCCCGCCGGACGGGTCCACCAGTCGAGGAGCAGGATCAGGGCCAGAACAAACCCTGCCACGATCACGAGTTGGAAGAACCCCTCGCGTGCGTACTCGGCCCGGGTGAGGTTCCCGGCCCCCTCGATGACGCTGGCTCCTCCAAACAGGTATCGGAACTGCACTCCGACGAACACGAGGAACAGTGCATTCACGAGCGCCAGGACGGTGAATGCCTCCTTGGCTCCCAGGTGCATGCCTTCCGGCCGTTCGAGCCGCTCCATGCCCTTGGCAGACGAGCCGTAGCGCAGGAGGCCGATGAGAATCCAGCCGATGAGGACGATCAGCACGATGGACCAGGCAAGGGTTCCGAAGCCGATATCGATACCTACCAGGGCGTGCAGCCAGGTGGCGAAGATTGCGTCGGCGGAAGCGAATAGGGCCGCGAACACCGCCATCGGGACGAGCGCGATGACGACGCCCCGGAGGTAGGGACGCACTCGCTGCCAGCTCCTCACCGGTTGCAGCTGGGCCATCGGAAGGTCGACCCGGAAGAAGAGGCCGGTCTGGATGATCGCTTCGGTGGCAGTCACCAGGCCGGCACGCGGATAGTCCATCAGATGAAGATCCTGGAGCCGTCCTGTGGAGTAGAGAAAGGCGGCGCCGAAGAGCAGCGCAAGAACCGTGATCACGTTCAGGGTGGTGAGAACCGGCGAGGCCCGGAAGGTCACAAACAACCCGAAAACAGCCATGGCGGCCGCGAACAGGCGGGTCGGGACGCTGGGTGCCACCCCGGTGAGCGGCCCGGAGGATGCAAGGAGGACCGCCGTCGCCATGACGGCGAGCGTGAAGCCGATGCCGAGAGGGGCTCCGTGAAACAGCGAGTTGTGGAGGAGCAGCTCGGCGGCCCCGGCCACTCCGGCCGCTGCCGCCCACACGGCCAGCGGGCGCTCCAGGACCGCGTCGAAGCGGTCGTCTTCCCAGGGCTCGACACCTGCTGTCATCGTGGCCTCCCGTACCTCCCCTATCGACGGTCGGCGGCACCCCTGGGGTTCCCGGACGCCTCCCGGCCCGGTCTCCGTACAATCACCACATGTTCCGCCGTCTGATCCTGCTCGTCGCGCTCGCCGGGATGCTGGTGCCCGCCGGAAGTCGGGCGGCGGCGCAGCAGGATCGGTTCATCGACGTCATCAAAGTGAGTGGCCCGCTCGACGAGCGGATCATCGACTTCACCATCGACACCATCGAAGAGGTGGCTTCAACGTCGGAGCTCATCATCATCCAGCTCGATTCGCCGGCGGCGCTGTCCGATCGAATCTCGGACCTGATCGGCGCAATGGCGCGGCCGCCCGTGCCCCTGGCCGTGTGGGTCGGACCGGAGACGGCAGTCGCGTACGGTGGTGGGCTCAGCTTGCTGGCTGCTGCCGATATCCGCCTGGCGGCCCCCGGTGTCAAGATCGGCGCCGCCATTCCCGATCGTCACGGAAGTCTTCCGGTGGTGTGGCCATTCACCGAGACGCTCGGCCGGGCAGACCTGCTCTACTCGCGCCTATCCGTCGACGGGCCGATTGACGGGGTGGTGGACGAAGTCCATCCGGCCCTCACCAACATCGTCCAGGCCCTGGACGGCCGGACCGTGCTGGTGCGCGACGCCGAGCGAACCATCGGCATCACCGAGCCCTTCGACGACGACGGCGTCGAGCGGCGGCGGCCGATACCCACTCGATTTCACGAACAGGGATTCGTCGATCGGGCACTCCGCCTCAGTCTCTCCCCGGCCATCGCTTATCTGTTCTTGCTGATCGGCTTGTCGGTGGCGGCCTTCGAGTTCTACGCGGCCGGGGTCGGTGTGGCGGCCGCAGTGGCTGTTCTCACGCTGTTCCTCAGCGGATACGGCATTGCCGTTCTCCCCGTCAACTGGTGGGCGCTGGTGCTCGGCGTGCTCGGCCTGGGCCTCTACGTGTTCGACTTCCAGCGAATCCAGCTTCGGCTGGCCTCACTGGTGGGAACGGTTGCGATGGTGATCGGGGCCCGCTACTTCGTCCACGAGCCACCGCAACTGTCGATGGCGTGGTGGAGCGCGCTTCTCATTGTGCTGGCAGTCGCCCTCTTCTTCCTCTTCGGGATGACCACCGTGGTCCGGGCCCGCTTTTCCACGCCGACCATCGGCCGCGAGCACCTGATCGGCAAGACGGGCACAGCAGAGACCGCCATCGCCCCCGAGGGGGTGGTCCTGGTCGATGGTGCCCGCTGGAAGGCCAACTCGCGGCGCGCTTCCGGCATCGGGCCCGGCGATAACGTAGTGATTGCCGCGGTCGAGGGCTTCACGCTCGAGGTCGACCCCGTAGAATAATCTCCCAGCATTTTCCTGGCGAATTCGCGTTCTGGTTGGTAGCGTCGATTCAGCTAACACAGGAGGAGCACGCTGGTGACTGTGGCACCGAGCAGAGATTGGCAGGGCGACGGCCTCTGCCGGGGCAATCAGGCCCATCTGTTCTTTCCCCCGAGCACGATCGAGCGGAAGGACGAGCGGGAGCGGCGCGAAGCAAAGGCACGGGCCATCTGCGCAGTGTGCCCGGTGCGGCGGGAATGTACCGAGTACGCCATGGAGATCCGCGAGCCGTACGGCATCTGGGGCGGCTACACCGAGACCGAGCGCCGCCAGCTCATCGCCCAGGGGATAACCTCGCTCTAGTTCCTGTGGTGACGCTACGGGTGCCGGACCGTGCGCTCGTTGCCGCTCCGGATCGTGTGTCCCTCGGCATCCAGCCATTCGAGAAGCGGCACGGCATATTTGCGGGTCAGCCCGTACAGGTCGCGGAACTCTGCCACGGTGAAACCCGCCGGCAGCTCTCCCAATCGGCCGACCATGTCGTCGATCTGGTCGGGCAGATAGACAAGCTCGCTGCTGATCCGTACCAGCGAGCCGGCCCGCACCAGGGCGTAGACCAGCTCGGTCGGCAATCCCAGCTCGGCGAGGGTCGGTACCGCCAAGCCGGCCTGCAATCGTCGGCGGGCGGCTTCCCATTCCTGCTGCTGGTCCGGGTCAAAGCTCACCGTGTAGCCGGTGGTGGCCACACCGCCTCCGGACTCATCGAGGCGGTCGGTTCGCCCCAACAGGATCGACAGTAGCTCCAGCTGGATGCCGAGGCGGCTGGCCAGGCTGGCCTTGGGCATCCCCGGGCGGAGCGGATGCTGCGACTGGTATTCCTCCACCGCCGCCGCGGCCGCGTCCGTCAGGCGAGCCGCCTCGTCCGGGTCCAGGGCCAACCCCCCACCGACCACCGCGTGAGGCGGAACCCCGCCTCGAGCGTGCGCGGCCAGGGTGGCGATGTCGGCCACACCCCGGCCGGCCAGGAGACCGGAGGCCTGCTCGTCGGGCGAAGCATCCAGCAGGCCCTCGAGTCGCCCGGTATCGGTGGCCCGGACGCGATCTGGTGGGGCCGGTTCCAGGACCCGGCCGCCGCCCACCACCGCTCGCCTTCCCACCTCGCGCAGGATGAAGCGGTCACCGATGGTGATGGGAATCGGTGAGCGGGTGGTGATGACGGCATGACCCGACCCGGTCAACTCCGGGCCCTCCAGCAAGCGGATTCGGGCCGGCCACGAGCCGCTTCCGATGTGGAGGTGATAGGCGCCGCGGTCCCTGATCGGCGCAGTCAGGCTGCGCACGGTTCGCAGAGCGACCAGGGTGCGAGAGGTGGGAGCCCAGTCGCCCACCCGGCCGAGCATGGCTCCGCGAGCGATGGCAGCCGTCTCCAGGCCGCTGAGATTTACGGCGGTGCGCGTCCCCGGCCCGGCTTGTTCGACCACCCTCTCGTGGCTCTGGATTCCCCGGATGCGACTGGTCACCCCGGCCGGCAGTACGGCCACCTCGTCCCCCAACGTCAGGGAGCCGTCCACCAGCGTGCCGGTGACGACGGTGCCGGCCCCCGGGATGCTGAACGAGCGATCCACCCACAGGCGGGGCCGCCCGATGTCGGGGACGGAGGTGGCATCCACAGCCTCCTCGAGTGCCGCGATCAGCGCATCGATGCCGTCCCGCGAGATCGAGTCGACGGGAATGATCGGGGCGGTAGACGCGACGGTGCCCATGACCCGTTCCTCAACCTCGGCCAGGGCCAGCTCCTGCATCTCTGCATCGGCCAGTCCGGTCCGGGTGAGCGCAATCACCAGCCTGGGGACCTCCAGCAGGTCGAGTACGGCGAGGTGTTCCTCGGATTGCGGCATCCAGCCTTCGTCGGCCGCCACCACCAGCAGCCCGACGTTGACTGCTTCGATGCCGGCCAGCATGTTCTTGATGAATCGTTCGTGGCCGGGGACATCGACGAACCCGATCGTTGTGCCGGACGGGAGGGTGGCCCAGGCGAATCCGAGGTCGATGGTGAGGCCGCGTGCCTTTTCCTCGGCCAGGCGATCCGGGTCGCGCCCGGTCAGGGCCTGAATCAGAGTCGACTTCCCGTGATCGACATGTCCGGCGGTTCCTACGATCGGCATGCCCGCGCCAGTGCCGCAGCTACCGCAGCGTCCTGGTCGGGCGCCACCGCCCGGAGGTCGATGATGAGGTCTCCGGCCAGGCGGCGGGCTACGACCGGGGGTTCTCCTGCAAGCAGAGCCTGCCAGGCAGCGTCGGCATCCACCCCCGGGACGAGGATCACCGGGCCGGGAATCGTCTGGCCGGGCACCGATCCGGCCCCCACGATGGACTCGCCCTGGGTGACCTCACCTTCGACTCCGGCCGCGTGCAGGCAAGCCTTCGATCTTGCTTCCAGCTCGGAGGCCGGTAGCGCAGCCATCGCCCAGAAGGGGATCTCGCCGGCCCGTCCGCTGGCATACAGCTCGAGGGTGACGGCCAGTGCCGCCAGCGTCGAAGCGTCGCACCGCACGCCGCGAGCGATCGGATGACCCCGGAGGCGCTCAATGAGCCCCTCGTCTCCGGCGATGATGCCCGCCTGCGGGCCTCCCAGCAGCTTGTCGCCGGAGAACAACACGAGGTCGGCACCATCGGCGACGGTTTGACGGACGGCCGGTTCGCCGCGCACCCAGGCGGGCGGCGGCCCCGGCAGCCAGGGCACTTCGGCGTCGAGCAGGCCGCTACCGACATCGGCGACGAACGGCAGGCGGTGCCGCCGCGCCAGATCCGCCAGCGTGCGATAGCCGGCTTCCTCCGTGAACCCGACCGTGCGGTAGTTGGAGGGGTGCACCTTGAGGATCACGGCGGTGTCCGCTCCGATGGCATTGGCGTAGTCGGCTTTCCTCGTGCGGTTGGTGGTTCCGACTTCCATGAGCCACACCCCGGCCGCGGCCATCAGTTCCGGGAGCCGGAAAGACCCTCCGATCTCGATGAGCTCGCCGCGAGAGATCACCACCTGCCTGCCGCGGCCGAGCGCGGCCAGGGCCAGAAACAGCGCTCCCGCGTTGTTGTTGACCACGAGGGCTGCCTCGGCACCGGTCAGAGTCACGATCAGGTCGTGCACGTACGTGCCGCGTCCGCCCCGCCCGCCGCGGTCGAGGTCGAACTCCACGTTCCCATAGTGGGCGAGGGCGGCGGCGGCCGCGGCCACGGCGTCGCCGTGCAGCGGGGCCCTGCCCAGGTTGGTGTTGAGGAGCACCCCGCCGGCGTTGATGAGCGGGCCGGGCCGCAGCCGGCCGATGCGGGCAGCCTCAGCCTTGGCGGCAGCTACCGGGTCGGCTTCCCCACCGTCTTCGATCTGCCGGCGGGCTTCGTCGAGGGCGCGGCGGGCGAGACCTGCTGTGATGTCGCGCGCGAGGCCGGAGGGCTCGAGCGCAGCCATCAGCTCGGTCACAGACGGAAGGTGGCGTGGCTCCATCCCGGCCAGAATACGGCAGCCGGGTCGGTTCGGCCCGGGCTACGCTCGCCGGATGCAGGTCCGCTTCGACGATCTTCGGCCGGGTCACCGGCGCGGGTTCAGATTCGTCGATCCGGTCGAGGTCGTGACGACCGATTCGGTGGCGGCGGTCGGTGAGGTCATTGCGGCCGCCGAGGACCATGCCGCCGCAGGACGGTGGGTGGCCGGGTTCCTGTGCTACGAGGCTGCTCCGGGCATCGATCCGGTGCTCGTGACCCACCCGGGCCCATCCGGGATGCCCCTGGCGTGGTTCGCCGTGTTCGATCGGCGCGAGCTGAACCCCCCGTGGCCGCCGGACTTGCCGCACCTGCTTGGGGCCTGGGAGCCCGGGCTGGCCCGATCCGAATACGGCGCCGCCCTGGCGGCCATCCATCGGTTGATCAGAGCGGGTGACACCTATCAGGTGAACTTCACGATGCGCATGCGGGGCCGGTTCTCCGGGGATGCGCTGAGTGCGTACGCCGACCTGGTATCGGCACAGGCCGGCGGCTTCGGCGCCTTCGTCGACATCGGGCATCTGCAGATCCTGTCGGCCAGCCCCGAGTTGTTCTTTCGATGGGACGACGAAGGGATCACGACCCGACCGATGAAGGGAACCAGCAGGCGGGGCCGGTGGCCGGCCGAGGACGAACAACGCCGCCGGCGTCTGGAGGCCTCCGAAAAGGATCGGGCGGAGAACTTGATGATCGTGGATCTCGTGCGCAACGACCTCGGGAGGATTGCCGAGTTCGGGTCCGTGCAGGTGACCGATCTGTTCAGCGTCGAGCGCTTCGAAACGCTGTGGCAGATGACTTCCACCATCAAGGCCACCCCTCGTCCCGAGGTGGGTCTGCTGGACGTGCTGAGTGCGCTGTTTCCTTCCGGCTCGGTGACCGGCGCTCCCAAGGCGCGAACGATGGAAATCATCCGCGAGCTGGAGATGGCGCCGCGGGGCCTCTACTGCGGAGCCGTCGGCCTGCTGGCGCCTCCCGGCAGCGGCGAGCCCCGCGCCGAGTTCAACGTGGCGATCCGAACTGTCGTGATCGAGGATCAAAGCGGAGCTGCCGAGTACGGCACCGGGGGCGGAATCACCTGGGACTCGGTGACGGCGGCCGAGTACGACGAGGCCCTCGTCAAGGCGGAGGTCCTCAGCCATCGCGCCCCAGATTTCTCGCTGCTGGAAACCATGCTCTGGCGGCCGGGGGAGGGGATCGTCCGCCTCGGAAGCCACCTGGACCGGCTCAGCCGATCCGCCGGCTACTTCGGCCGGCCCTATCCCGCGGCCGATATCGAAGCCGGGCTGGCCGCTGTCGGCGGCGACGTGGAGCTGCGAGTGCGGCTGGTGGTCGACGACGGGGGCGGGGTCACCATCGAGCATGCCCCGCTTGTGGCCGGGACCCAGCCGGTTCGCCTCGCCATCGACGGCGAGCGGGTTGATTCCCAGCACGTGCTCCTCTTTCACAAGACGACCAATCGCGAGGTGTATGAGGCGGCGATCGGGCGGCATCCGTCGGTGGACGATGTCGTCCTGGTCAACGAGCTCGGCCTGGCGACCGAGACCACCACCGCCAACCTGGCAGCCAGGTTCGGCGAGGACTGGGTGACACCGCCCATCGAAGACGGCTGCCTCCCGGGCGTCCTCCGCGCTGAGCTCATCGAGGGCGGCCGCCTCCTCGTGAGATCGCTCCCGGTTGCGCAGCTGGAGGAGGCCGACGAGCTGGCAGTGCTCAGCTCGTTGCGGGGGTGGCGGCCGGCCGTGCTCATCTAGCCATCCACGTGTGGTGGGTGGCCGATGGGTTCTACATGCCGGCGCTGATGCCCGTGTCGACGGCGGACAGGCTCTCGAACGAGGTGGTCGCCAATTGCCGTTGGAACTCGCGCTGGGCATTACTCCAGATGTCGTGGAGGGAGCACAGCCGGGACCAGTCGCATGCTCCGCCACCGAGGACGCACTCCTCGAGAGTTATGGGCCCTTCGATGATCTCGATGACATCGAGAACGGTGACTTCGGCCGGTGGGCGTTGCAGCGTGTAGCCACCGGCGGGCCCGGCCGCTGATCGGAGAACCCCGTAGCGCACCAGCGACGCCAGGATTTGGCTGATGAAGTCCCGCGGCAGGTCCATCGTCTCGGTGATTTGGCGGGTCGTTCGCAACTGGGGGTGGTGGCGGGCGATGTCGAGGACCGCTCCCACCGCATAGCCACCCTTCTTCGTCAGCCCCAACCTCATCATCCCTCCCGTTCGATTGGGTCTATATGGAACATAGCACATCAACGTTGACAATGTAACTTGTAATTGAGTGCTCAACTCAATAATGTGACTCCACGAACGCGAGAGGAGCCGGCATGAGGAACCAGATCTACGGTCGGAAGGCTCGCACATCCTTGGACGGGGCGACCGCTTCGCAGTTCGGGCGGGCCAGGCGTCGCAGCTCGGGTCAGGTTGCGTGGTCGATGCTCGAGCCACAGCAAGCCCGGCGTGAACGCCGTTCCTTCTCGTGGCCGTCGCTGCCGGTGCCGGTGAATCCGCACCCGGAGCTTCGACCCCACGGGAGTTTCTGATTTCGAGCCGCTCCTCAGCGGCATGAACTCCGATCGGGCTTGGAACCGATCCGCCTCGCATCTCGTGCCGACGCGAGGCGAGCCATATGCCGGAACCGCGGCCTTCTGCTCGGTGGGCGCTAGACCTGCAGCGCCGAGTGGGCGGCGGCCAGCCGGGCGACGGGCACCCGGTACGGCGAGCAGCTCACATAGTCGAGACCGATCTCGTCGAAGAAGGCGATCGACGCCGCGTCGCCTCCGTGCTCGCCGCACACGCCGATCT
>JBFKDW010000058.1:0-18981 GCA_041619515.1 Acidimicrobiia bacterium | reverse complement strand
GTGAGCCGCGGTGGGGGCGTCGATGTTGGCGACCGTGATCGTCCAGGCCAGGGTCAACCCGGAAATAGTGATCGTGGACGACCCGGTCCCATCCGCATCACCCGGACCGGGCACCTCACCCGCCCCGCTCAAGGCAGTGGTGAGCGTGACGGTTGAAGGAAGCACCTGATGGGGCACGACCGGCCGGGCGTTCCCGTCGAACTCGAGTTGTCCGTCCGCAAATCCCTGATCATTCGTGTTGCGGAAGTAGAGCGTGTCCGACGAAGGCCGGACCACGGCGACGGTGTCGATGCCGTCGCCATCCCAATCCCCGCCGACGAACAGGTCTTCTGGATTGCCGAAGAAGAATTCGGCATCGGCGAAGCTCGTCACCTGTGAGTTGCTGAGGAACACTTTGCCGGTCGAAGGCCGGTGCAAGCCGACGGTGTCGGCTCCGTCGCCATCGAAGTCGCCGGCAAAGGCGACGTCGCCCGGGTTGCCGAAGCTGTAGGACACGTCGGCCACTCCGGTGGTCTGGGCGTTGCGGAGGTAGACGGTGCCGTTCCGGTACACGCCGAAAGAATCGATCCCGTCGCCATCCCAGTCGCCGACGATCGGTTGGTCTCCGGGTACCCCCATGAACCAGGACCGGTCCGCAATGCCGGTGTCGAGCGAGTCGCGGACATATGCCAGGCCGGTGGCCGGTCGATACAGGCCCGGCGTGCGGACCCCGTCACCGTTGAAGTCGCCGAGGAACGGGATGTCATCCGCCACTCCGAAGTAGAAGGGCGCAACGCCCGGAATGGTCCAGAGGCCGGTGGGTCCGACCGAGCCCACCAGCGGATCCGGGCCGGCGGCCCGCGCCGCGCCGGGTAGGGCGGTCAGCAACGCCGCCACCAACAACAAGACTGACAGCAGCGACATCGCATCCCGGCGAACTCCACTCCCGATGACCATGAGACTCCCCACTCGCTCAAGCCGCGCTCGTGTGGCACGGCGTCCTGGTTCGCGTTACGGCCCGGCGGCTCGGATGGTTCCGTCTGGTCAACCATTGTGAACCGTTTGATCTCCCCCTCCGTACAGCTGACCAACGGGGCTCAAAGAACGGGATCGGCCAATGAGCAAGTTCGGCTTTCGGGAAACCTCCGGCGTCGTGGTAGTGGCACTGGGCCTGGTGGCGGCCGCATGCGCCTCCTCCGGCGAGCCAACCGCAGCTTCCTCCACCATCGACCCGGCCATCACGACTCCCAGGAGCACGACCGGGGTCTCGCCGCCGGCACCGCAGACAACCAGCTCCTCCTCACTCGCCGATCCAACCACCGTCGTTTCGGCCACGACTCCACCCACCAATGCTCCGACAACGACGAGCGTCTCCAGCTCCTCCACTGCAACTACCTCCTCGCATGCCCCGACGACGACAAGCCCGGGTACGACGAGCTCTCCGACGACGTCGATACCCACTTCGACCTCGACTACCACCACGACGAGCACAACCGTGGCCGCGAAAACCCATTTCGTGTCGTTGGGTGACCCGAGCGGGTGCGCCGACCAGCCGACCCCGTGTGTCGGCTTCTTCAGCCCGGCGGCCCTGTCGATCTCGGTGGGCGACACGGTGCGCTGGACCAACGACGGCAACATTGCCCACACCGTCACCTCCGGAACAGGGGGATCGTTCCCCGGCGACCCTGATGGGCTCTGGGACTCGGGCTTTCTCGACCTGGGGCAGTCTTATTCCCGCACCTTCGATACTCCGGGGACCTTCACCGTGTTCTGCACACTCCACCCTGTGCTGATGGGCACGGCCACGATCACGGTCGAAGGCTGACGAGTGGAGCCCCAGCGCGCGGCCGCGTTTGTGCATGCGAGTCCGGGTGGCACTGGTTACGGTGTGGAAACATGAGTGACATAGAGCGCGGTGTCAGTGGCACGGTGCTCCGGAAGTTCGCCGCCGGCGACCCGGAAGCCGTACGCCGGCTGTACCACGCCTACGGGCGAGCGGTGTTTACGACGGCGTATTCGGCTTTGCGCGACCGGGGGTTGGCTGAAGAGGCCGTTCAGCTCACGTTCCTCCAGGCTTGGCGGGCGGCCGATCGCTTCGACATCGAGCGCAGCCTCGGCCCCTGGCTGTACGCCATCGCCCGGCGGGTGGCGGTCGATCTGTACCGGAGGGAGAGGCGCCATCTCGGGAGTGAACCACTCGAGGCCGACATCGCGGTGCTTCCCGCCTCATTCGAAACCACCTGGCAGGCATGGGAGATACGGCGGGCGCTCCAAGAGATGCCAGAAGCCCAGCGGGATGTGATCGAGGCCACCCACTTCCTCGGCCTGACCCAGGAGGAAACTGCCAAGCGGCTCGGCCTGGCCGTCGGGACGGTCAAATCCCGCTCTCATCGAGCACATCGCCGGCTTGCGCAGCTGCTGGCCCACCTCGAGGAGGCGACGGCGTGAGATGTGATGAGTTCACAGTCGCATATCTTTCGGGCGACGCCGGGGAATCCGAGCTGCGGCACCTGGCCGGGTGCTCCGACTGTGAGGCCGACCGTCCTGCACTCGATGCTGCCTTGCGTCTGCTCGCCGATTCCCAAATGTGGAAGGACCCCGCCCCGCAGCTCGAAGAACAGGTGGTCGCACTCATATCGGGATCGGTATCACCGGCGGAAACTCCAGCAACGAGCCGAAAGCAGTGGCGGACCTCACTCGTAGCCGCGATGGCGGCCGCGGGCGTCGTGGTTGCCTCCCTCGCGGTCTGGGCGCTGGTTCGGACCCCGGGATCCGATTGGAGGGTCTCGATGCCGGGCACCGCCGAGGCTCCGGCCGCAGCCGCGGTCGTCGAAGGCTGGAATGAGCCGTCGGGCACCAGGGTCGTCCTCACCGTCACCGGTCTGGCGCCGGCTCCGCCCGGGTCGCTGTACGAGTTCTGGTTCAGCCAGGAGAACCTGCACGTGTCGGCCGGTACCTTCACCGGTCCGGGTGAGGTCGAAATGTGGGTGGGAGTTTCCCGCGGAGCCTTTCCCCGCCTGTGGGTGACACTCGAGCCGATAGATGAGGACGAGACGCCCTCCGGTGTGACGGTGATGGATACCGCACCCTGACCGAAGCCGGCGCTGCGATCACATCGCCGCAAGGACCGGTTCAGCCGACGACCGGCTCCCCGCTCTTCACGACCATTCGCACCAGGTCGGTGCCGGGGCGGTAGGGGATTTCGAGGTAGCCGGCGGCTTCCAGCATCACGAGGTTGGCGGCCGCCCCCGGTTTGATCCAGCCGGCGTCGTTCAACCGGAGCGCTCTGGCTCCGCCCCGGGTGGCGGCCCACACGGCCTCCTCCGGGGTGAGTCCGCAGGTGAGGGCGGCGAGCGCAACGACCAGCTGCATGTTCTCGACGTAGCTGGTCCCCGGGTTGCAGTCGGTGGCGATGGCCACCGGTACCCCGGCGTCCCACAAGCGCCGTGCCGGTGGCGGCGGCAGGCCGAGTGTGAGCGACACCGACGGGAACACGACGGCGACGGTCCCTGCCCGGTGCAGCGCCTCCACATCGGCGTCGGTGAGGTGATCGAGGTGATCGGCGGAAACGGCCCCGATCTCTGCTGCCAGGGCGGCGCCGCCCGTGTGGCCGAGCTGGTTGGCGTGGAGCCGGGCGCCCATCCCGAGCTCCGAAGCGGCTGCCAGTATCCGCCTGGCTTCGGCGACGGTGAAGGCGCCGTCGTCGCAGAACACGTCGCAGAACGCGGCTCGGTGGGCGGCGGCGGGAAGCATGTCGTCGATGACGAGAGCCACGTAGGCGTCTCGATCATCGCGATACTCGGCCGGGACGACGTGGGCTCCGAGGAAGGTCACGATCACATCGATCGGCACCTGCTCGCCGATGGCGGCGGCTACCTCGAGCATGCGCAGCTCGGTCTCGACGTCGAGCCCGTATCCGGACTTCACCTCCACCGTCGTCGTGCCGGTAGCCAGCATGCGCCGGGCCCGGCGCACGGCCAGGTCGACGAGCGTCGCGGTATCGGTCGCCCGGGTTGCGGCCACGGTGCGCTGGATGCCTCCTCCCGCCGCCATGATCTCCTCGTAGGTCTCACCCTGCAGTCGGCGGGAGAACTCGTCGGCCCGGTTGCCTCCGAACACGAGGTGGGTGTGGCAGTCGACGAAGCCGGGGATCACCGCCCGGCCGGCGCAATCGAGCTCCGGAAGGTCACGAAGTTCGCCCGGTAGGTTCGTCTCCGGTCCGACCCAGGCCACCCGGCCTGCCTCGACGGCTACGGCCGCGTCGGCCACCAGCCCCAATAGCCCGTCGCGGCCTGGATCGTTGGTGACGAGCTCGCCGATCCCGGTGATGAGCAGGTCGGTCATCGACGCAGGAGGGAAGCGAGACCGAGGTGAGCGAGCACGGTCTTCTACTCCCGCATCGGGATGCGGACCCCGCGCTCGCCGGCTACCTCCAACGCCCGCTCGTATCCGGCGTCGGCGTGACGGATGACCCCCATGCCGGGGTCGTTGACGAGCACCCGCTCGAGGCGCCGGGCGGCTTCGGCAGTTCCGTCGGCCACCACCTGGGCGCCGGCATGGATCGACTTGCCGATCCCCACGCCGCCGCCATGGTGCACGGCAACCCAGGCCGCCCCCGACGCAGTGTTGAGGAGGGCGTTGAGGATCGGCCAGTCGGCGACGGCGTCGGATCCGTCCAGCATCGCCTCGGTCTCCCGATAGGGAGACGCCACCGAGCCCGAATCCAGGTGGTCGCGTCCGATGACGATCGGAGCGCCCACCCTGCCGGAGGCGACGAGGTCGTTGAAGGCCAGGCCGGCCCGATGCCGCTCGCCGTAGCCGAGCCAGCAGATGCGCGCCGGGAGGCCCTGGAATTCCACTCGCTCCTGCGCCATCTGCAGCCACCGGGCCAGGCCCTCGTTGTGCGGGAACAGCTCGACCAGCGCCTCGTCGGTGGCCCTGATGTCGGCCGGGTCGCCGGACAACGCCACCCAGCGGAAGGGGCCGAGGCCCTCGCAGAAGAGGTCGCGAATGTAGGCGGGGACGAACCCGGGGTAGTCGAAGGCGCGGGTGAATCCACCTGCCAGCGCCTCGCCTCGCAGATTGTTGCCGTAGTCGAACACCTCGGCGCCGGCATCCTGGAACCCAACCATGGCCTCACAGTGGCGGGCCATCGACTCGCGGGCTGCCTTGATGTAGCCCGCCTGGTCGCGGCTCCGCAGGTCGGAGGCCGCCGCCATGTCGTACCCGGCCGGGATGTACCCGTTGAGCGGATCGTGGGCGGAGGTCTGGTCGGTGACGATGTCGATGGCGACGTCCCGCTCCAGCAGGGCGGGGAAGATCTCGGCGGCGTTGCCCAGCAGCCCGATCGACACCGCTTCACCTGATTCCTTGGCGGCCGTGGCGCGGCCGACGGCGCTTTCCAGGTCGTCGGCCCACTCGTCCAGGTAGCGCGTCTCCAGCCGGCGCTCGATTCGGCTCGGGTCGACATCGATGCACAGCGCCACCCCACCGTTCATGGTGATGGCAAGCGGCTGGGCCCCTCCCATCCCACCGAGCCCGGCCGTCAGCGTCAGCGTGTTGCGCAGGCTCCCGCGGTGCGAGCGCTCGGCGATGGCCAGGAACGTCTGGTAGGTGCCTTGCAGGATGCCCTGCGTCCCGATGTAGATCCACGAGCCTGCCGTCATCTGCCCGTACATCATCAGGCCCTGGGCCTCCAGCTCCCAGAAGGTCTCCCAATCTGCCCAGTCGGGAACCAGCAGGCTGTTGGCGATGAGCACCCGGGGCGCCATCTCGTGGGTCTGGAACACACCCACCGGCTTGCCGGACTGCACGAGCAGGGTTTCGTCGTTCTCGAGCTTCTGGAGCGTGCGGACGATGGCGTGGTAGGCGGCCCAATCGCGAGCCGCCTTGCCGCGGCCGCCGTAGACCACCAGCTCATCGGGATTCTCGGCGACGGCCGGGTCGAGGTTGTTCATGAGGCAACGCAGGGCGGCTTCCTGCAGCCATCCCTTGGTGTTGAGCTCGTTCCCGCGTGGCGCGTGAATCGGTTCCACCGCCGTCCCTCCTTTGCGAGCGTTACCCGCAGGCTACCGGCGCTGCTCAGGCCATCCCGGACGCGCTCAGCAGCTCCCCGCTGGCCACCATATCTGCCACCCGCTCGATCTCGGTGGCGATCTCACGGTCGTCCTCGAGCGGCGGGACCGTGCGGCGAATGTGGTCGACGGCGGCTTGAACCCGGGGAGAGGGGAGCAGCGGCTTGCGATACTCGAGGCCCTGGGCGGCGCACAGGATCTCGATGGCCAGCACCCGTCGCGTGTTGACGAGCACCTCCCAGAGTTTGCGGGCTGCTCCCCACCCCATCGAGACATGGTCCTCCTGGCTTCCCGACGTGGGGATGGACTCCACCGAGGCAGGGTGGCTGAGCACCCGGTTCTCGGCAACGAGGGCGGCGGCCGTGTACTGGGCCAGCATGTAGCCGCTGTTGATCCCGGGTCGAGGTGACAGGAAGGGGGGGAGCCCCGACGAGTGATTGGGGTCGAGCATGCGGTCGGTTCGCCGTTCCGAGATGTTGCCGAGCTCGGTGATCGCGATGGCCATCACGTCGAGCGCCAGCGCCAGCGGCTGGCCGTGGAAGTTGCCGGCCGAGATCACCTCGCCGGTTTCGGGCAGCACGATCGGGTTGTCCACCACCGATCCCAGCTCGATCCGGAACGTCTCTGCCGCATACGCGAGCGCATCCCGGGTGGCGCCGTGGACCTGTGGCGCGCAGCGGAGGCTGTAGGCGTCCTGCACGGCGTGCACGAAGTCGTCGTGGTGGCTGGCTTCGATGGCCGAGCCGGCGATGAGCCCGGCGATGGTGGCGGCCGACTCCACCTGGCCGGGGTGTGGCCGCAGCGCGTGGATCTCGGGCCGGAACGGGCGAGCGCTCGCCATGAGTGCGCCGACCGAGAGCGCGCATGCGAGATCGGCAGCCGCCACCAGCCGGTCGGCCCGATGCAGGCCGATGACCCCGTATGCCAGCATGCCTTCGGTCCCGTTGAGCAGGCTGAGGCCCTCCTTGGCTTCGAGGGTGAGTGGCTCGAGGCCGGCTTCGGCGAGGACCTCAGCCGAGGGCCGAGCCTTTCCGTCGACGAGCAGTTCGCCCTCGCCGATAAGGGGAAGCGCCAAGTGGGCGAACGCCGCCAGGTCACCCGACGCGCCGACCGATCCCTGCCCCGGCACCACGGGAAGCAGGTCGCGGTTGATCAGGTCGAGGACCCGCTCGACCACGACCGGGCGAACCCCCGAGTAGCCCTGCGCCAATGTGCGGGCCCGCAGCAGCAGCATGGTGCGGACGATCTCCTCAGGCACCGGCGGGCCGACGCCGGCGGCGTGGCTGCGCAGCAGGTGAATCTGCATGGTCGCCGCTTCGGCCCGGTCGATGTGCGTGCTGGCCAGCGCACCGAAGCCGGTAGTGATCCCGTACACCGTGCGGTTCTCGGCCACCGCCTCGGCGACGAGTTCACGGGCCGGCTCCATGCGGGTCGTCACCGAAGCGTCGAGCCGCACCCGGGCGCCGCCGCGAGCGACGGCGATGACGTCGTCGAAGGCGAGGGGGCCCCCGTCGATGGTGATCATCGGGTGTTCGCTCATCTTGTCAAGGCTAGAGATCGCGACGGGAAGCGGGCCCCATGACGGGTGGCGAGCCTCAGCAGCGACCGGGGGTCGTGTTGGTATTGTGCTCGAATATCTTCCGCGAGGGCCGGCGATGAACGACAACCTTGCCGAGCAGGCCGGCTCGGCCATCATCTGGAAAGCGATTCAGCTGCTCGGCGTCAAGGGTCTCTCGATCGGCCGGCTGCTGGTGCTCGCCATCATTCTCGCCCCAGAGGATTGGGGCCTGGTGGCGATCGGGGCCGTGACCACAGAGCTGCTGGTAGCCCTCACCGACGTCGGCATCAACGACGCCATCGTGCAGCGCTCAGATACCGAGGACCACCACTATGACACCGCCTGGACGGTGGGCGTGGTGCGGGGCATCCTCATCGCTGCCGTCGTCGCCCTGACGGCCCCCGCCATCGCCTCGCTGTTCGGCGCACCCGAGGCCACGGCGGTCATTCAGGTGCTGGGTTTGCGGCCACTGGTGGACGCGCTCGCCAGCGCCAAGGTCATCGAGCTGACCCGGACGCTGAAGTTTCGCCCCCTCACGTTCATCAAGGTGCCGGCTGCGCTCATCGAGACCGCCGGCATCTTCGTGGTGCTGGTGCTGCCCGCCTTCCTCGTCGACTCGCTGTTCGCCATCGGCCTGGCGGCCACGCTCGGGGTGTGGGCCCTGGTCATCGGAGCGTTCGCCGGATCGCTGTCGGGTGTGATCCTCAGTTACCGGCTCGCCCCCTACCGGCCGCGCCTGTCGCTGGCGGGCTTCGGTGAGCTCTTCTCGTTCGGCAAATGGGTGTTTGCCACGCGCGCCATGCGCAACGGAGGCCAATTCGGGCTCCGGGCAGTGGTCTCGCGCCTGCTCGGCTCCGAGGACCTCGGGCGCTTCTACCTGGCACAGAAGATCACCGTGCTCCCGAACGACCTGGTGTCGGAGGTTGTGCGGGGCGTCGCCTTTCCGGTGCTGTCGCGAGTTCAGGACAGCAGGAGCCGGACCTCTCGGGTATTCAAGGCCACCCTCACCGCCATGCTCACGCTGCTGGTGCCCATCTACGTCACGCTGTTCGTGCTGGCCGGGCCGCTGGTCCGCCAGGTGCTGCCCGACTCCTATGCGGGGCTGACCCTGGTGATCCAGATACTGGCGGTCGACGGCATCATCGATTTGCTGACCGACGCCCTCAAGCCGATGCTGCGTGGCCAGGGCCGGCCCCGCACCGACTTCGTGTTCACGGCCGTCCGCACCGTTCTCTTGATCGGGCTGGCTCTGGTGCTGACCGACGCCTTCGGCCTGAACGGGGCCGCCTGGGCCTGGCTCGTCGCCGAGGCGGTGATCGGGGTTCTCGCCGTGATCATTGCGCTGCGAGTCCTCAAGCGCCCATTCGAGGGCATGGCGCGGGTTGTGGCAGTCATCTTCCTGTCTGCCGGCCTCGGAGCCGGGCTCGGCTGGCTGCTCAACGGAGCCATCGGGGGCGTGGCCGGCCTCGCACTCGGATCGGTCGTTTCCGTGTCGGCCGGGCTGGCCATCCTCCTCGCCCTCGACCGCAGGTACGACTTCGGGCTGCTGCGCGATTTCGCAAAGGCGTTCCCGCAAATCGCCCGCAAGGTGGGCCTCGGTGATCTCGAGGCCTAGTGCCCCGACCTGCCGAACTCGTCCCGCTCCTTGTCCATCCGTGCCAGCTCGTCGGCGCCGCTGATCACAATCTCCGGGTCGGGCGTGAAGTCGAGTGATGAGTTCCGGTCGGCATAGTCCACCGAGTTGAGGATCACCTTCATGGCGTTGAGCCGGGCCTTCGGCTTGTTGTTGGATCGGATGATGGTCCAGGGCGCCTGCGGGGTCGAGGTCCGCTCCAGCATCCGGTGCTTCATGGTTGTGAAGTCATCCCAATACTCCTGGGCCTGGATGTCGACCTCACTCAGTTTCCATTGCCGAAGCGGGTCGGTCTTGCGCCGCTCGAAGCGGGACGCCTGGACCTTCTTGTCGACGCTGAAGTAGAGCTTGACGAGGGCCGTTCCCTGGCGTACCAGGTCCTTCTCGAATCCGACCACCCCTTTGAGGAAATCCCGGTATTCGGTCTTGGTGCAGAAGCCGAGCACCGGTTCGACCAGCGCCCGGTTGTACCAGGAGCGATCGAACATCACCAGTTCTCCTCCCGCAGGGAAATGCGGAACGTACCGCTGGAAATACCACTGGGTCTTCTGCACGACGCTGGGCTTTCCGAGAGCCACCACCCGGTAGCGTTTCTCGTTCATGAACCGTGTCATGCGCCGGATCGTGCCCCCCTTGCCGGATGCATCCCGCCCTTCGAACAGGACCATCATCGGGATGCTCTCCACCTCCAGGTGGTGCTGCAGCTTCAGCAGCTCGATCTGGAAGGGGCGGAGCGGCTCGTCCTGCCGGAGCTGGGCGAGCAGCCGGTTGCGCTCCTTGGTGACCGCCTTCAACCGGGCGCGCAACTCGGCCTCGGTGGCCGGTGGCTCTTCTTCCGGCGGGGGTTGGTGGTCGAGCGCGCTCACGACGTTGACGGTAACACGCGAAACCTCTGTCTACCCCGGTCGTCCCGGCTCGGAAGACGAGCTCAGTCGAGTTCCAGGAGGTGCCGGAGTGCAGCCTGGTCGCCGTCTGCCAGCGCGGCCTCGGCCCGCAGGTTGTCGCGATCACGATAGATCGAGGCCACCGCCCTGATTGTGCCGGCCTTGCGATAGCCCACCATCACGTCGTGCTCGGCCGGGTCGCCGCTCACGACCGCGTCGTCCCAGCCGCCCAGTTGGCCGGTGACGTTGATCGGGATGTCGTAGTGCTGGCTCCAGAAGAACGGAGGATCGGAAAAGGCCACGTCATGGCCCAGCATGTTGCGGGCCGCAGCCTGTCCTTGACGTTCGGCCAGCACCCAGTGTTCGATTCGAACCGGATCGCCCCCCGGCCCCGGGTAGCGGGCAATGTCGCCGGCCGCCCAGATGTGGGGGTCGCTGGTTTGCATGTGGTCGTCGACGATGACACCGTCGTCCGTCTCGAGCCCGGCATCCTCGGCCAGCCCGATGCGGGGAACCACCCCGATGCCCACTACCACCAGCTCGGCGGAAATGCTCGACCCGTCGTCGAGCGTGACCGTGTCGGCCCCAATCCGCTCGACGCCCCTGCCGAGCCGGAACTCGACGCCGTGCTCCTCGTGGATGCTCTGCACGAAGCTGCCGAGGTCTTCTCCGACGAGGGCGGCGAGTGGTATCTCCTCGGGCGCCACGACCGTCGTCTCGATCTCCCGCCGGCGGAGCGATGCGGCTACTTCCAGGCCGATGAATCCGGCCCCGACGATGACCGCCCGGTGGGCTCCGTCGAGCGCGGAGATGATGGCCTTGGAGTCGGCCAGAGTGCGCAGGTAGTGCACGTGCGGAAGGTCGGCCCCCGGTATCGGCAGCTGGCGGGGCTCCGCTCCGGTGGCGAGCAGCAGGCAGTCGTAGGCCAGGCTCCCGCCGCTCTCGAAATGAACGGTGCGGGCCTCCCGGTCGATGGACGCAACATGCTCCTGCATGAGATCGATGCCGGCTTGCGCGTAGTAGTCGTCCGACCTGAGCGGTATCCAATCCTCCTGGGCGGTGCCGGCCAGGTAGTCCTTCGAGAGGTTCGGCCGGTCGACCGGCTTCTCAGAGCCGACCATCGAGATCGGGCCCTCGTAGCCATGACGGCGAAGCGTCTCGGCGGCTGCCGCCCCGGCCGCCCCGGAGCCGACGATGACAACCGACTCCGGTGAGGTGGGTGGAGCCGCGTGGGGCCGGCCCTCCTCCCGTTTGCCGGTCACATAGACCATGCCATCGCGAACGTCGATGTCGTAGACGGGGATCGGGTCGAGGGCCGGCGCGCCCACCGCTTCTCCGGTGGCGAGGTCGAACCGGGCGTGGTGCCAGGGGCAGCGGACCTCACCATCGACGCAGATGCCCTTCGACAGCGGGCCGCCGTAGTGGGTGCATTTGCCGCCCACAGCATGTAGGCCCGCCGGTGTCCGAACGACCACGACCGGCCGTCCATCGACATGGCCGACACTGGGAACGTCGCCGCCGACCTGGTCGACGCTGATGCCCTCCTCGGTGAGATCCGGTCCTTCGAGATCCTGCTGGTGAGCCACTCCTCGGTCCTTTCGACGGTTGGCGCCCGTGGTCCCGGGCACGCCATACACCCTAGATGTGGGAGCGGCCCGATGGCCGGGGTGCCGCGGTCAGACCCTGCTCAGCCGACCCGCGCCTGAATCCCGTCGCGGATCTTCTGTTCGGCGGGAAGTGCTTCCTGCGGCTTGTGCCCCTGCCGCCACTCCACTGCCTGTCGGATCTGGGCGTCATCGCCGCGGCTGCGGAGCAGCCCCAGTACCTCCTCGACACGGCGGGGCCCGGTCGGGCCGAATCGCCGGGCGATGTCACCCATCCAATACGAGAGCTCGTCGGTGAGCGGTGGCCCCCAGCCGACGTTGTCCCAGTCCAGCAGCCACAGATTGCCGTCGGCGGCCAGCCGCAGGTTGATGGCAACCAGGTCGCGATGAACCGGCACGTGGCTCTCGGGGGTGCCCGCCGGTCTCGCCAACCCCGCCAGGCGCAGCTGCAGGTCGTCGATCACTGCGTGAATCGCTCCCGGGTCGCGCCCCGGCTGGCGGTGATGGCCGGGCGGCAGCGGCTCGTGCATGTAGAAAGCCATGTTCTCGAACCGGCCGTGCGCCAGCAGCCGGGGGATGCGGAACACGTCCGATGGCGTCGCCATCAGCCGCTCCTGGGCAACTACCGAGAAGTCGCTCGGCTCGTCGCGCACGAGGTGTTTGGCGAACGCGAGGACCTCGCCCCGGGCATCGAACAGCAGCGAGGTCACTCGCTGGGCGAAGTCGGGCGTACCGGGAAGACGGAAGGCGGCCTGGGCTACGGGGCCGACCCGAGGCTCGGCGATCTCCCTGATCCACCGGTCCCACCACGCCGGAACCGGTGGGCGATAGGGGAGCCGAAATGGCCGCTCGACCCCGAGGCGGAGAAGGGCGCGTCCACTCCACAAGGCGAAGCGCTGATGCAGGTAGGTGGCGTCGTACAGCGTCAAACCCCCGACTGCCACCCGCCGATTCCCCGCCGGCAGCGTCAGGTAGTGCTTGCCGGGTGGGAACCCGATGAACTCGTCTCTCACGAGGTCAAGGTAGCAACGTGGGTGCGGCGAGCGGTGCGTCGCTCGGGCGCCTGCTGGTGCGGAGCTGGCGTTCCGGCGGCCGGCCGAGCCTGCGCAAGCCCGGGATTACTCTGCCGCCATCCGGCGCAGCACCATGTGGAGGATCCCGCCGTTGCGGTAGTAGTCGACCTCGACGGGAGTGTCGATGCGACAGGTCGTCTTTATCTCGACGACCATCCCGTCCGCCTTGGTGGCCCGCACCATCACCGCCTGGCGGGGCTGAAGGTCGTTGTCGATGTCGATCTCGAAGGTCTCCGTGCCGTCGATGCCGTAGGTGTCGGCGTTGTCGCCCGGCTGGAAGGTCAGCGGCAGGACGCCGAACCCGATGAGGTTGGACCGGTGGATGCGCTCGAAGCTCTGGGCAATGACGGCCCGCACCCCGAGCTCGAACGTGCCTTTGGCCGCCCAGTCACGGGAGCTTCCCATGCCGTAGTCCTGCCCGGCCAACACCACCAATGGAATGCCCGCCTCCTTGTAGCTGAGGCTGGCCTCGTAGATGGTCTTGACCTGCCCGTCGGTGAAGTCGGTGGTGTACCCGCCCTCGGTGTTGGGTGCCAAGCGATTGCGCACCCTGATGTTGGCGAAGGTTCCCCGGGTCATCACACGATCGTTGCCCCGCCGGGACCCGTAGCTGTTGAAGTTTGGCGGCTCAACCCCGTGGTCGAGCAAGTAGCGCCCGGCCGGCGAGGCGGCGGCGATCGAGCCCGCCGGCGAGATATGGTCGGTGGTCACCGAATCGCCCACCTTCACCAGGGCCCGGGCGCCGGTGATCGGCTCGATGGGTGACACCTCCAGGGTGAGGCCTTCGAAGAAGGGGGGCTCCTGGATGTAGGTGCTGGACGGGTTCCACTCGAACAGGTCGCCCCCGGACGTCTCGATGGCCCGCCATTCGGCCGAACCGTCAAAGACGCTGGCGTATTGCTCGATGAACTGCTCGCGTGTCACCTTGCCTGCCACAATCTCGTCGATCTCGGCCTGGGTCGGCCAGATCTCGCTCAAGAAGACGGGAGCGCCGTCCGAGCCGGTGCCGATCGGCTCGGTTGTCAGGTCGATCTCGACGGTTCCGGCCAGCGCATAGGCAACGACCAGTGGCGGGGAGGCGAGGTAGTTGGCTCGGACGTCCGGTGAGATGCGTCCTTCGAAGTTGCGGTTACCCGACAGCACCGAGGCAGCAACCAGGTCGTGCTCGTGGATGGCGGCGCTGATCTCAGGGGGGAGCGGGCCACTGTTGCCGATGCAGGTGGTGCATCCGTATCCGACCAGGTAGAAGCCGGCGGCCTCGAGGTCGTTCATCAGATCCGAATCTTGCAGGTACTCGGTGACGACCTTCGAGCCCGGGGCAAACGAGGTCTTGACCCACGGCTTGCGAGTGAGCCCTCTCGCCCGGGCCTTGCGGGCCACCAGACCGGCTCCCACCATCACGTCGGGGTTGGAGGTGTTCGTGCAACTGGTGATGGCCGCGATCACCACGTCGCCGTGCTTCATGGTGAACGTCTCGCCGTCGTAGGTGACGGTGGCCGGCGAGCTGGGCGGCGCCTTTTCCGCAACCGGGCCGCCCTCGTCTTCCCATTCCGGCACCGTGCCGGGCCCGCCGGGGCCGGCTTTGCCGAAGGTGTCGACGAGATCCTGGTGCCACTGCTCCTTCATCGCCGACAGGCTGATGCGGTCTTGCGGGCGCTTGGGCCCGGCCAGGGCGGTTTCGACGGTGGAGAGGTCGAGCTGCAGATTGGAGCTGTAGGTGATCGCGCGCCCGTCGTCTCGCCACATGCCCTGCTCCCGGTAGTACTGCTCGACGGTCTCGATCAGTGCCTCGTCGCGCCCGGTGAGGCGCATATAGCGGGTGGTCTGGTCGTCGACGGGGAAGAAGCCGACGGTGGCCCCGTACTCGGGTGCCATGTTGGCGATGGTGGCGCGGTTGGCGAGCGGCATGTCGGCCAGCCCCGGGCCGTGAAACTCCACGAACTTGCCGACAACGCCGTGCTCGCGCAGCATCTGGGTGACCATCAGCACGAGGTCGGTGGCGGTAGAGCCTTCCGGGAGCCTCCCGTCCAGGCGGAATCCGACCACCTGCGGGATGAGCATGTAGATGGGCTGGCCGACCATCACCGCCTCGGCTTCGATCCCACCAACGCCCCATCCGAGCACGCCGATGCCGTTGATCATGGTCGTGTGGCTGTCGGTTCCCACCAGGCTGTCGGGGTACAGGTTGGTTCCGTCATCCCAGGCCACTTTGGCCAGATATTCGAGGTTGACCTGGTGAACGATGCCCGTTGCCGGCGGCACCACCCGGAAGTTGTCGAACGCCGACTGGCCCCATTTGAGAAACTCATAGCGCTCCTGGTTGCGCTCGAACTCCTTCTCGGAATTGATCAGCAGTGCCATGCCCGAGTTGAAGGCGTCGACCTGGACGGAATGGTCGATGACGAGGTCGCATGGAACCAGAGGGTTGACCTTGTGGGCGCTGGCCTCGTCGCCCGTCATCCGAACCACCGCTGCCCGCATCGCCGCCAGGTCCACGACCGCAGGTACTCCGGTGAAGTCCTGGAGGACCACCCGGCCGGGAGTGAAGGCGATCTCGGTCTCGCCCACTGCAGTGGCATCGAACCCGGCGAGAGCCTTGACGTCGTCATCGGTGACGATCCGTCCGTCGTGCTGGCGCAACAGCGCTTCCAGCAGCACCTTGATCGTGTACGGGAGCGAGTCGACGTCGGCGATGCCCTGCAACGCATCGAGCCGGTAGATGGTGCGGTCACCCAGCGCAGTGGCGAGGTTGGAGCGGGCTCCAAACGGATCGTGGCTCATGACGTTCTCCTCCAGCGGAAGCACCCGAAGCCTACTGAGCCGAGGTTGTCAGCCCCCGCACCGGGTGCGGCCAAGGCCACCGCAGGCGAGGGGCAGGGGGATTGTCCCGGCTCACCCCGGCACCCGGGTAGCCTCCCCGCCATGGCAAGCCGGCCCCCACTCCCAGCGGCAGACGATCCGGTCTTCAATCTCGCCGACATGGACCCCACGGCCGACCCGGGGGAGGACTTCTACCAGTATGCGAACGGAGGCTGGCGGGCGGCCAACCCGGTGCCGGACGACTACCCGCGCTGGGCGGCCTTCGACGAAGTTCGCAAGAAGAACGAGGAACTGTTGCGGACCTTGCTCGAAGAGGCGGCGGCCGACCCCGGACCTCCTGGAACCCCACGCCATTGGGCGGGCGTGTTCTACCGGGCGGGCATGGATACCGACCGGATCGAGGCGTCGGGCCTGGAGCCGGTGCGCCCCTACCTCGATCGGATCGACGCGCTGGGAACCGTCACCGACCTTCGCAACCTCGCCGCCGACCTGCTCCCATTTGGCGTGACCGTGCCCGTCGGGGTCGGTGTCGCTCCCGATTTCGAGGACAGCGGTCGCAACCTCCTGTACGTCGGCCAGGCCGGGATGGGACTTCCAGAGCGGGATTACTACTTTCGGGATGATGACGAGACGGTGGAGACCCGTCGGGCCTATCTCGATCACATCGGTGCCATTCTCGAGCTGGCCGGAGAAGAAGACCCGGCGGGAGCTGCTTCGGCGATTCTCGATCTGGAGACCGCCCTGGCAGAGGCCGCCCACACCGCTACCCAGCAACGCGACCTCGACCTCGTGTTCAACCGGTTCCGCTTCGACGAGCTGCCCGGCCTCATGCCGGGCTTCCAGCTCCCCGCCTTGCTGGAGGCTGCGGGCGCCGACAGCTTCGAATCCGTCAACATCGGCAACCCCGACTTCCTCCGGGCCGGTGCCTCGATTCTCAGCGGTACACCGCCCGCAACCCTCCGGCGGTACGCCCGGTGGCGCTTGCTGGGGGCGGCCGCCCCGGCGCTTCCTGCTGCATTCGAAGATGAGTCCTTCGACTTCTACGGCAGGCGCCTGGGCGGGCAGAAGCGCCAGAAGGAACGGTGGCAGCGCGTCCTGCGCAGTGCCGGCGCCGAAATCCCACAGGTCGTAGCGCAACTGTATGTTGCGGCGGCGTTTCCGCCCGAAGCCAAGATCCGTATCGAGGAGCTGGTCGCCAACCTGCTGGAGGCGATGAGCGAGTCGATCCGTGAGCTGGCGTGGATGAGCGACACCACCAAGGAAGCCGCCCTCACGAAGCTGGCCGGGTTCACGACCAAGCTCGGATACCCCGATGTGTGGCGCGACCATTCCCGCCTCGTCTTCGATGACGCACCCTGGGTCACCACCCGCTTCCAGGCGCGCCGCTTCGAGTTCCAGCGCCGGCTGGGGCAGCTGCACGAGCCGGTCGACCCGCACGAGTGGGAAATGGGCGCCCACGAGGTCAACGCCTACTACCACCCGCTTCGGACCGAGATCGTGTTTCCCGCCGGCATTCTGCAACCCCCATTCTTCGCCGCCGATGCCGACGACGCCGTCAACTACGGCAGCATCGGGGCGGTCATCGGCCACGAGATCACCCATGGGTTCGACGACAAGGGGAGCCGGTTCGATGCCGCCGGCAACTTCGCCAATTGGTGGACCGACGAAGACCGGGCCGAGTTCGAGAAGCGGACCAAGGTGCTGGTCGATCAATTCAACGGATACGAGGCCCTTCCCGGCCTGACGGTGAACGGTGAGCTGACCCTCGGCGAGAACATCGCCGACCTGGGCGGGCTCACAATCGCCTTCCATGCCATGGGTAAGGCGCTCGACGGGCGAGAACGAGAGACGGTGGCCGGCATCACCCCGGAACAGCGCTTCTTCCTCGCCTTTGCCCGCAGCTGGCGGTCCAACACAACCGACGAATACCTGAGGCTGGGAGTCCAGACCGACCCCCATTCGCCGGCTCCCTTCCGATGCAACGGCACCGTCGTCAACATGCCCGAGTTCGCTGCGGCCTTCGAACTGGGTGAGGACGCTCCTCTGGTCAAGCCACCTGAGGAGCGGGCCAAGATCTGGTAACCCGTCGCCGGGGTTCGACGGGCAGGCCCCGGAAGGGGTGAGAACGGTACGATCCCGGCATGGCCACCAGGATTCGCGTCGCCTCTGCTTTCGACGGTCCTCAGATCCACGCCATCTATACACCCGCCGTCGCCGAGCAGCCGACCTCGTTCGAGATCGAGGTCCCCTCGGTCGACGAGATGGTCCGGCGGATCGAGGACACGCTGGGCCTCTATCCCTATATCGTGGCCGACCGCGACGGCGAGATCGTCAGCTACGTGTACGCCCGCCGCTGGAGAGCCAGGCCCGCCTATGACTGGGACGTCGAAATCACGGTGTTCGTCAAAGATGGCAACGAGGGGCAGGGCATCGGGCGGGCCATGTACACCGCCCTCACCCGGCTGCTGGTCGCTCAGGGCTATGCCAACGCCGTCGCCGTCGTCACCGTTCCCAACGAATCGAGCATTCGGTTCCACGAGTCGATGGGTTTCCACATGGCGGGGAGCTTTCCCGCCTGTGGCTTCAAGCTGGGGGAGTGGCACACGGTCGAGTTCTGGTGGAAGCAGCTCGGCGAGCTCCCCGACCAGCCGCAGCCGCCCATCCCCTTCAAGACATTCCGGACCTTCCCCGAATGCGACGCCATCCTCTCCGAAGCCACCGCCATGCTGGGAGACCGCTGAGGCACAGGGCTGCCGGACGGTATGGGTGGGTGCCCCCCTCCCGGCTGCGCCGGACTCCCCCCTGCGGGGGGAGAGAAACAACCAATCTCCTCCCCCGGAGGGGGAGGTGGCTACGACGACATCGCCGATGCGTGCCGGGACATCGGCTATCCGGTCCTGTTGAAGGCTGCGGCAGGCGGTGGTGGGAAGGGCATGCGGATCGTGTCGTCGGCCGACGCGCTCGCGGACGCGCTGGCCGCGGCACGCCGGGAGGCCCAGGCGGCCTTCGGCGACGACCGGATGCTCGTCGAGCGCTACGTCGAGCGGTCACGCCACATCGAGGTCCAGGTCTTCGGGGACACCCACGGCAACGTCATCCACCTGTTCGAACGCGAGTGTTCGATCCAGCGTCGCCACCAGAAGGTCGTCGAGGAGGCGCCGTCACCGGCGGTCACCCCCGCACTGCGAGGGCACCTCGGCGCTGCGGCCGTCGCGGCGGCCCGTGCGGTCGACTACGTCGGGGCCGGCACCGTGGAGTTCCTCGTGGACGCCATGCCCGGTGCCGATGCCGACGCGGCCTACTTCCTGGAGATGAACACCCGTCTGCAGGTCGAGCACCCGGTCACCGAGCTCATC
>JBFKDW010000057.1:0-19556 GCA_041619515.1 Acidimicrobiia bacterium | reverse complement strand
GCAGCGGATCGGCTATGTCGTCGAGTCGCTCCTCCGCGAATGCTCGCGACGTGGGGTCGAGCATGACCTTGGCAAACGTGTGGTCCCCGTGATTGGGGAACACCAGCAGCGGAGCCGGGCGCCCAACGGCGGCCGCGATCGGAGCAGATCGGCCCGAGAGGTGGACCCGATGCGATTCGACTTCGATCTGGCCGGAGGTGTCGCGCACCACCGCTACGTCGACGACGTGGGGCCGGGTGGTCGGATACTCGTGCGGGGCCTCTTGTACCAGCCGCATTTCGGCGATGGCGCCGGCCGCGACCGACCACTCGACGCCGAGCGTGTTGAGGGAGGGCGACTCGAGCCAGGCCGCCGACCAGGCGCGGAGATCGGTCCCGGCACCCTCGGCGAGCGCGGTGAGGAAATCGGCCAGGGTGGCGTTCCCGAATGCAAAACGGGAGAAGTAGGCACGCATGCCGTCCCGAAATACATCCTCGCCCACGGCGGCGACGAGCTGCTTCAAGGCCGCAGCGCCTTTCCCGTAGGTGATGCCATCGAAATTCAAGAACGTCTCGTCGGTGCTGGGGATGTGGTCGGCGATCCGATGGGTGGTCGGCAGCTGGTCTGCCTCCATTGCCCATAGCTTCATGTCGGCCTGGAAATCCTGCCACCCGTCGGCGAAGTCGGTCGCCCGCTCCAGAGCGAGATAGGACATGTAGGTTGCGAAGCTCTCGTTCAGCCACACATCGTTCCACCATCTCATGGTCACGAGGTCCCCGAACCACTGATGGGCGAGCTCGTGCAGCACCGTCTCTGCCCGATTCAGCCGTTGGATGTCGGTGGGAGGGTCGCGAAACAGGTACCGGTCGGTGTAGGTGACGTTGCCGACGTTCTCCATGCCGCCCCAGTTGAACTCAGGCACGAAGATCTGATCGTATTTCGTGAACGGGTATGAAATCCCGAAGAAGTCGCCGAAGAAGTCCATCCCGGTGGCGGTGAGGGCCAGCAGCTCGTCGGCGTCGATGTGGTCGATGAGAGTGCTCCGGCAATAGAGGCCGAGCGGAATCCCGTCGTGCTCGGCAGTGACATGCTGGTAGGGCCCTGCCACCACCGAGAGCAAGTAGGTGCTGAATGGCACGGTCTCCTCGTAGGTGCGGCGAGTGCGGCCGTCGTTGCCCTCCGTGCGTTCGACGATCCGGGAGGCGGCCAGGATGACCCAGTCGGTCGGCCCGGTGACCGCCAGCTCGTAGACCGCTTTTAGATCCGGCTGATCAAAGCACGGAAACATCCGGTGGGCCGAGAACGGCTCGAACTGGGTGTAGAGGTACTCGCCACCGTCTTCCGGGTCGAAGAACTGGTGAAAGCCCTCACCCGAATGGTCGTATTCGTTCGAGTAGCGAATCTTGATCTCATTCGTGCTCTCCAGCCACTCGGGACGAATGTGGATGCGATTGTCGTGCCAGACGGGCTCCCGATCGATCCCGTTGACCGAGAACTGGTCGATGACCGATCCGGTGAAATCGATGAACGTCGCTCCCCCACCGTGGAACGCAAAGCGGATCGTGCACTCGCCCTCATAGCTCTTCGCCTCGGCTTCGAGGTCGAGGTGCAACTGGTAGCGGATGTCGGAGATCGCCCGGGATCGGGCATGCGCCTCGTCCTGGGTGAGGCGATCGGGCTCCAGCGCAACCTCCACTCAACCCACCCGCTTTCGAATGAGCGAGGTAACCGTGGCAGGATCAGCTTTGCCCCCAGTGGCCCGCATGACCTGGCCGATGAGAAACCCGATGACCTTGTCGTCGCCGTTGCGGAGCTTGTCGAGCGCCTCGGGGTGTGCCCCCAGTACCTCCGCAACCACTGGCTCCAGGGAGCCGGCGTCGGAAACCTGGATCAGGTCCCGGCGCTCCGCCACCTCGACTGGAGTTCCCTCACCGGCTGCGACACCGGCGAGCACCTCCTTGGCGGCCGACGCCGACAAGCGTCCATCCGCCACCATGGACGACAGCTCGGCGAGCGCCCCCCCGTTCAGCGAGCTCTCCGACAACTCCGAGCCGGTCCGACGAAGCAAGGCGGTCACCTCACCGGTGAGCCAATTGCCAACGGTCCGGGGATCTCCTCCCGCCCCGACCGCCTCTTCGAACACGGCCCCATAATCCAATTCCCGGGAGAGGACGGCGGCCGCAGCCGGATCAAGACCCTGCTGGACGTACCTGCTGCGGGCCTCGGAGGGCAGCTCGGGGAGGGAACCGGCCACCCGGTCCCGCCATGCGTCGTCGACCGCCACCGGGACCAGGTCGGGCTCCGGAAAGTACCGGTAGTCGAATGCCTCCTCCTTCGAGCGCATCCCGGACGTCACCCCGGCGTCCTCGTCCCAGTGGCGGGTTTCCTGAATGACGGGATCGCCGGCCTCGAGCAGCGAAGCCTGGCGTTCTATCTCGTAGTCGAGGGCACGCTGGAGAGAACGCATCGAGTTCATGTTCTTGACTTCGACCTTGGTCCCGAAGGCTTCGGTGCCGGCCGGTCGCAGCGAGACGTTCCCGTCGAATCGCATGCTGCCCTCTTCGAGCTTGGCGTCGGACACGCCGAGGCGCAGCACCACCCCCCGCAACTCGGAGACGAAGGCTCGCGCTTGCTCGGCCGAGCGCAGGTCGGGCTCAGAGACGATTTCCATGAGCGGGACCCCCGCCCGGTTGAAATCGATGAGGGAGTAGGTGGCACCTTGAATCCGCCCTCCCTCGCCAACATGGGTGCTCTTGCCGGTGTCCTCTTCCATGTGGACACGGGTGATCCCCACCCGGTGGGTTCCCTCGCCGGCTTCGATGTCGAGATGGCCATTCACGCACAGGGGCTCATCATATTGGGATATCTGGTAGTTCTTGGGCATGTCGGGATAGAAGTAGTTCTTGCGGGCAAACACCGAGTGCCCGGCGACCTTGCAGTTGAGGCCCAGCCCGATCCTCATGGCATATTCCACGGCCCGGGCGTTGACGACCGGCAGCGCCCCCGGGAGCCCCAGACAAACCGGACAGACGTTGGTGTTTGGCGGTGCCCCGAAATCCGCCGGACAGCCGCAGAACATCTTCGAGTCGGTGGTGAGCTCGACGTGAGTTTCGATGCCGATGATCGCCTCGTAGCTCACGAAACCTCCGATGAGGCGAGCCCGGCCCTGGAGTCAAAGGCTGCGAGCCGCTCGACTTCGGCCGCCACTCGGAACAGGACCGGCTCTCCCAAGGCCGGCGCCATGATCTGAAAGCCGATGGGAAGGCCGGCGTCGTCGAGGCCAATCGGAATGGAGATGGCGGGATCGCCCGACATGTTGGAAGGGATGGTGCAGACGTCCGACATGTACATCGAAAGCGGGTCCTGGGTGCGAGCTCCCAGCGAGAAGGCCGTGGTCGGGCTGGTCGGGGACACCAGCACGTCTGCCACCTCGTAGGCGGCGGCGAAGTCGCTGATGATCAATGAACGGACTCGCTGCGCCTGGCCGTAGAACGCGTCGTAATAACCGGCCGAGAGGGCGTAGGTCCCGAGCAGAATGCGCCGGATGACCTCGGGGCCAAAGCCGTCGGCCCGCGTGTTCGACATCATCTCTTCGACGTTCTCCCCCAAGCGCCGGAGACCGTACCGGACTCCGTCGAACCGGGCGAGGTTGGCCGAGCACTCGGCGGGGGCGATGAGATAGTACGCCGACAGCGCATACTCGACGGACGGAAGCGACACCGGAACCACCGTGGCGCCGGCTCCTTCCAGCTGCTCGATAGTGGCGTCCACCGCCGCCTGGACGGCCGGCTCGATGCCGCCCCCGTTGAGCTCGGCGACCACACCCACCCGCAGGCCGCTCACGCCGGACTCGAGGCCGGATCGGTAGTCGGGCACCGGTCCGGGGTAGCTCGTTGAGTCACACGGATCGTGACCGCCGACGACCTCGAGTGCCGCGACGGCATCCTCGACGCTGCGGGTGAGCGGACCGATCTGGTCGAGCGAGGACGCGAAGGCGATCAGTCCGTAGCGGCTCACCAGGCCGTACGTGGGCTTCATACCCACGATCCCGCACAGCGCCGCCGGCTGTCGAATTGAGCCGCCGGTATCACTCCCGAAGGCGGCCACAGCCGAGCCGACGGCCACCGCCGCGGCCGATCCCCCTGAGCTCCCCCCGGGCACCCGCTCGGGGTCCCAGGGATTGCGGGTCGGCCCGTATCCCGAGTTCTCAGTCGACGAGCCCATCGCAAACTCGTCGAGATTGGTCTTGCCCAATATGATCGAGCCGCCGGACTTGAGTCGGCTCACCGCCGTGCCATCGTATGGAGGAAGATACCCGGAGAGGATCTTCGACGAGCAGGTGGTTTCGAGCCCTCGCGTGACCATGTTGTCCTTGAGCGCCACCGGGATGCCGTGCAGCGGGCCGAAGTCGCTCCCGGCCTTGAAGGCGGCGTCTGCTGCTACTGCCCCCCGGGCCGCCCCCTCGCGATCGATCGTGAGATAGGCGTGAAGCTCGGCCTCGGTGACCGCCGCCCGACGGTGAACCGCCTCCAGCAGCTCAACCGAGGTGAACTCGCCCTTCCGCAGGCCGGCGGCGGCGTCCGTCACGCCGAGATCGGCGAGGTCGGTCACGGCTCGTCGAGGATGCGGGGCACGAGGAAGTAATCCCCATCCCGGTCCGGGGCCTGGGCGAGGACTTCCTCGCGATCGAGGCAGTCGGTAACGACGTCGTCCCGGAAAGCATTGGTCAATGGCAGCGGGTGCGAAGTGGGGGCGACCCCTTCGGTGGGGAGCGCCTGAACGAGCGCCGCATGCTCGAGCACGGTCTCGCATTGCACGCGATACAGCTCGAGCTCCTGCTCATTCAGCGCCAGCCGGGCGAGCCGGGCAACCTTGGCAATGTCGATGTCAACGGGCATGCGGCGGGAATGGTAGTAGCGGCCGGGCCGACGATTTCTCCCAAGGCACCGCCGTGCCGTTCAGGTCTCCACCAGGAACCGCTTGAGGTGCACAAAGGCGCGCTCCAGGTTCTCGAGGGCAACCGATTCGTCTGCCTGATGGGCCTGGGCCACCTCCCCCGGCCCGAAGTTGACTGCCGGGATATTCCGTTCGGAGAGGCGGGCGACATCGGTCCAGCCCTGCTTGGGATGCTCCTCCGCCCCGGTGACGGCTGCCAGGCGCTTCACATGATGGTTGTCGGCGTCCACCCGGCCGGCCGGGGCGGAATCGATGATCACATACTCGTCGACGCCGGCCAGCAGCCCGGCCAGCTTGGCAGCCGCCTCGTCAAGAGTCTTGTTCGGGGCAAACCGGTAGTTGACGTTGCAGTCGAATCGCGGTGGGAGGACGTTGTTGGCGATCCCACCGCCGGCCCGGGTAACCGAGATCACTTCCTTGAACTCGAGGCCGGCAATCACAAACGGTTCTGGCTGGTGTTCGCCCATCTCCCGGAGCCATCCGGCGGAGCGGGTGATGGCGTTTTCGCCCAGCCACGGACGGGCACTGTGGGCCGATTTGCCGAAGAACGTCGCCCGGGCGTTGATGACGCCCTGGCACCCCAGCTCGAGGCTCAGATCGGTCGGCTCGAGGACGATCCCCAGCTCGGACTCGTCGAGCCAGCCGGCCGAGTCGAAAACCCGCTGCAGCTCGTTGGCCTCGTGTGGACCCTCTTCGGCCGCATAGAAGACGCCGACGACGTCGAAGTTCGACGCCCGCACCGCCTCGTCCTCGAGCAGGTGGATCATGACGGCGAGACCGGCCTTCATGTCCGAGGCTCCCAAACCGTGCAGCCGGGCGTTGGACACCACCGCAGGGCCTTGCCCCTGTGAGGGAACGGTGTCGGTGTGCCCGAACAGAGAGATGAGCGGGCGGCCCCCGCGGTGACCGACCACCAGGCTGTTTGCGATCCGCTCGACTCCCGGGTGCCCGTAGGTCGGGAGCAGCCGCTCGGCGATAGCGGTGGCGATGCGGCCCTCGTGGCCTGTCTCGGAGGGGATGTCGACCAGCCACGCCAGCGTCCTGTCCAGCGTCACACAGGTACCTGAAAGGTTCGCAAGGCGTCGTTCAACGAGGTCTTCCGATCGGTCGATGCGGAGCGAGCGCCAACGATGAGGGCACACTGCAGGTCGTACGTTCCCGCCGGAAACTGCTTGGGGCGAGTCCCGGGCAGCACGACCGCTCCGGCCGGGACTCGTCCGCGCATCTCCACCGGCTCGGGGCCGGTGACGTCGATGATGGGCGTGTTCGACGTGATCGTGGTGTTTGCCCCGAGCACTGCCCCCTCCTCGATCAGCACTCCCTCCACCACAATCGAGCGGCTTCCGATGAAGGCACCGTCCTCGATGATGACCGGTCGGGCACCGGGAGGTTCGAGCACGCCGCCGATGCCGACGCCGCCGGAGAGGTGCACGTCACGGCCGATCTGGGCACACGAGCCCACCGTCGCCCACGTGTCGACCATGCTTCCGGACCCAACGTAGGCGCCGATGTTCACGTAGCCCGGCATCACCACGACGCCCGGCTCACAGAAGGCTCCGTAGCGGATGGTGCCGGGAGGCACAACCCGCACTTCTGCCTCCGCCAGGCTGTGCTTGGTGGCGATCTTGTCGAAGTACTCGAATGGTCCAGCCTCGATCGTCCGCACCTCGGACAGCCGGAAATAGAGCATGATGGCTTCCTTGACCCAGGCGTTGACCACCCACTCCCCTTCGACCTTCTCGGCCACTCGCAACCGTCCAGAGTCGAGGGCGGCGATGGTCCGCTCCACCGCTTCCCGGGCCTCGCCCAAGCGATCCAGGTCGGCGTAGGCCGCTTCGATGAGGGCCCGATCGGTCATGGGCTGAGGCACTCCACCAGCACGTCCACTGCCTGCTCGCATTCTTCGAGGGTCGGAACCAGGGCAAGCCGAATATACCCCTCGCCTCCCCCTCCAAAGGCGCGGCCGGGGGACACGACGACTCCCCGCTCGAGCAACCGGCTCGCGACGGCGAGATCGTCCGCCACGGCCACCCACAGGTAGAGCGCAGCGGTAGAAGCGACGACCGGGAGCCCCAGCTGCGAGAAGGCCTCTCTGAGCACCGTCCGCTTGGCGGCGAAGATCGCCCGGCGTTCCTTGGCATGGGCGTCATCGGACCAGGCGGCGATGGCAGCCGCCTGTACGAACTCGGCCGGCGCCACTCCGGCGCTGGAGCGCAGCGCCACCAGCGCGGCGATGGCATCTGCGTCGCCGATGATGGCACCGCTGCGATACCCGGTCATGCCGGAGCGTTTCGAGCAGCTATAGAAGGCGAGGGTGCCGGTGAGATCCGGCCCTGCCACCTGCAGCACCGAGCCGGGTGGGTCGTCGTCGTACAGGTCGACGTAGCACTCATCGGAAAGAAACAGGGCATTGTGCTCCCGGGAACGCTCGAGGAGCCCCGCCAGCTCATCGAGGCTGGTGACGGCGCCGGTCGGATTGTGCGGTGAGCACGACCACACGAGACGGGCCCTCGCCCAGGTGGCATCATCGATGTCGGAGGCCCGCAGCACGAAATCTCCCGTCAGCGTGATCGGATCCAGGCGGGCACCCGCCAGAAGGGCTCCGCGCTCGTAGACCGGGTAGCCCGGCGTGCCGAAGACGACGCTCCGCCCCGAGCCCGGCTCGACGAAGGCAAACGGTGTGTGGAAGATCGCTTCCTTCGATCCGGTGGTCGGAATTATCTGCGTCACGGGATCAACCGCCACTCCGAAGCGCCGCTCCAGGTAGCCGGCGATGGCCCGGCGCAGCTCGTCCAGGCCCCGGGTTGTCGGATACTGGGACACGACGGGAACCGCATCCATGAGCGCCTCCCGGATGAAGGCGGGCGTCGGTTCGCGCGGATCGCCGATCGAGAAGTCGATGAGCGGCTTGCCCGCCTCCCGCAGGGTGCGGGCTCGCATCTGAATCTCAGCCAGGGGGTACCCCCCCATGGCTTCGAGGATCGGATTCAGCTCCATGGGCAGCAACGTTACCCGCGGCGCTGGGGGTGACAACCACGCCACCTCCCGTATCATCCCGGTCGATGAAAGACACCAACTACCGGCTCATCTATACCGCGCTCGCCCTGGCGCTGGTGGCGGTGGTCGGCTTCGCGGTGGCGCTGAGCCCGAGCGGCACTCCCTCTCCGCTGCCGGAGCAGGTTGAGGGGCTCTTCCCGCGCCCGAACGACTCGGTGATTCGCCAGGCTTCGCTCGAAATCGACATGCAGGTCGGCTACGAGATCGTTCTGTTCGTCGATGACATCCGCATCTCGGAATCGGAGGTCAGGGTCCAAACAGGCACCAATCGGCATGTGTGGGAGCCGGCACCGGGCCGGTTCCTCGAGACCTGGACTCCCGGCACTCACACCGTCCGGATCGAATGGGATCGGGCGATCGGCCTCCCCGACCCGGGATCCTACAGCTGGACATTTCGGGTCCGGTGAGCCGTGACGGTCTCCTTCGGCATTTCGACGCTTCCCGGCGATCAAGACGATGCGGCGTTCCTCGACGACCTGGCCCGCCGGGGACACACTGCCTTGGAGCTCGCCTTCACGAAAGGGTTCCCGTGGAAGGAGGACCGCTGCGCCTCGTTCGGGAAGCTGGCCGCCAAGCGGAACATCGCCCTTTCGGTTCATGCGCCCTACTTCGCAATGCTCACCGTCGAAGAGCCCGAACGCAATAGCAGGACACGGGCGGCAGTCGAACACTCCATGAAGCTGGCCGGGCGGCTCGGCGCCTCCATCGTGGTCGTGCACCCCGGCCACGACAGGGACCGCGAATCCGTCCGGCTGCTGGATAGCGCCCTCGAAGCCCTCGAGTCGATCGAACCGAAGATTCGTCATCTCGACGTCGCCCTCGGCCTGGAAACGACCGGCACCGCCAACGCATTCGGGAACCTGGGCGACATTGCGCTGCTGGCAGCGGATTTCACCTGGGTCCGGCCCGTCGTCGATTGGGCCCACGTGCACGCCACCACCAACGGACGGCTGACCGATGTCGAGGCGGTCCGCTCGGTGTACGCCTTCGTCATCGATCAATTCCCGGCCTGGAAGCTGCAGCCCCTCCACACCCACTACAGCCACAATGCCTTCGGGCCGGGTGGGGAGATCCGCCACATCCCCTACGGTGAGGGCTCCAACCCGGTGGAGCCGGTCATCGAAGCAGCCGACGAGCTCGACCTCGACCTCACCATCGTCTCCGAATCTCGGGACGATGCCAGCCACCAGGCGGTGTGGAAGGACGTCGCCACGGCCGTGCAATCACTCCAGGCTCCGATTGCCAACGCACGGCCCCTTTCGTCCGGGGTGATCGAGTTCCCCCGGGCGATCGAAATCGTCGCCGACGCAGGCGACTATCGCCCCGCCCGGCTCCGCAGACCACTGCGGATCACCAACCCCGACAAGCCCTTCTTCCCCGATGGATACACCAAAGGCGACCTCATCCAGTACTACGCCTCCATCGCACCCACTCTGCTCCCCCACCTCGCCGACCGGGCCATCGTGATGGCCCGGTTTCCCGACGGCGCGGCCGGCGACTTCTTCTACGAGAAGCAGGCACCATCCCACAAGCCCGACTGGATGCCGGTGGCACCGATTCACTCCGACGTGCGGGGAGGTGCCATCGAATTCTGCATGGCTCCCGATCGGCCCTCACTCATGTGGTTCGCCAACATGGCCTGCATCGAGATCCACCCGTGGCTGTCGCGAGTGCACACGGTGGACCAGCCCGACTTTGCGATATTCGACCTGGACCCCGCCGAGGGAGCCGGCTGGGATCAGGTGGTGGATACCGCCCTGCATATCAAGGTGGCGCTCGACGGACTCGGCCTGCGGGGGTATCCAAAAACCTCAGGCGCCACCGGAATACACATCTACGTGCCCCTGGAGGCGGCCCTCCCCTACGCACGGGTGCGCCGGTTCGTGGAGGCCGTCGGCCGCCTGATGGTGGCAGCCGATCCGGACAACGTGACGATGCAGTGGGACATCCCGGCCCGGAAGGGCAAGGTGTTCGTCGACCACAATCAGAATGTGGCGGGCAAGACGATCGCTTCGGTCTACGCGGTGCGACCGCTTCCCGGCGCTCCCGTGTCAACCCCGCTCTCGTGGGCCGAGCTCGCGGACGTAACACCCGACATGTTCACCATCGCAACCATTTGGGAGCGGCTCGACACCGTTGGTGACCTGTTCGCCCCGGTACTGGCAGGAGGGCAGACCCTCGATGACGCGGAGGCAGCTCTGGGAATCGAGGCCGGGTGAGGCGCATAGCGACCAACGGAATCGAGCTGGCCGTCACCGAGGAGGGATCCGGGTACCCGGCCATTTTCTTGCACGGCTTTCCCGAGCTGGGTTTCTCGTGGCGCTACCAGCTGCCGGCTCTCGCATCGGAGGGTTTTCGCGCAATCGCGCCGGATTTGCGGGGCTATGGCCGCTCGGACAAGCCGCTCGAAGTCGAGGCCTACGGGCTGCTCACTCTCGTAGAAGACGTTGTCGGCCTGATCGACGCGCTCGGGCACGACAGGGTGGCGCTGGTCGGGCATGACTGGGGGTCGATCATCGCCTGGACGACGGCCCTGCTGTACCCGGATCGAGTCGAACGGCTCGTGTCCCTCAACGTGCCGTACCGGGGGTGGTGCTCGGCGTTTCCCACCATCGACTACATCCGCCGGCATCTGAGCGACCGGTTCGGCTACGTTCTCATGCTGCAGGAGCCCGGCGTTGCCGAGGCATGGTTCGCCTCGGATCCGGCTGCGAAACTGGCCGGCTTCTACCGGAGCGCTGCGGCGAATCCCGACTTCCTGTCGGCGGGAGATTTCGGGGTGTACCTGCGCGCGTTCAGCACCGGCACTCTCGCGGGCCCCGCCAACTACTACCGAAACATCGATGCCAACCACGCCGCCACCGCCCATCTGGCGAATGCGCCGGTGACCGTGCCGACGTTGATGGTGGCGGCCGACTCCGACCCGGTGCTGCCCGTGGAGCTGACCGAGGGCATGGACCGGTGGGTGCCGAGCCTCCGGGTCGAGATCGTCGATCGGTGCGGGCACTGGACCCAACAGGAGCGCCCCGCGACTGTAAACGAACTTCTCTTAGACTTTCTGGGAGACCTGCCCGGAAGGTAACCGGGTGCCGAAGATACGGGGATCTTTGACCGCTCCATCCATCTCTCTCGTCCGCCGTCTGCGGAACGGCAAGGTCCCGGCCACCGACGGCCTGTTCCGGGCAGTCGTGTGGGGTGGTGCCGCGGTGTTCGCGGCGATTCATACGGGGCTCATCGTCTCGCGCTACCACCGTTTCGGGGTGTATACCTTTGACTTCGGCATCTTCGACCAGGGCCTGTGGCTGCTCAGTCGCTTCGACGACCCGTTTGTGACCCTGCGGGGCCTCAACTTGTTCGCCGACCATTCGTCGTATCTCATGGTCCTGCTGGCGCCGCTCTACTGGATCAGAGCTGAGCCCCAGGTGCTGCTGTCGGTCACGGTGGTGGCGCTCGCCGTGGCCGCGCCCCTCCTGTACGCCATCGCCCGGCGCATCGGCGTGCGACCGGTGCTGGCCACCGCCATCTCGCTGGCGTTCCTGGTGCATCCGGCGATGCGCTGGGCGACCTGGGACAACTTCCATCCGGAGCTACTCGTGATGCCCCTCCTGCTGGGCGCGCTGGTGCTGGTGCTCGACCGGCGTCCCTGGTGGGCGGTAGGGCTGGTGGCGCTGGCGCTGACGGCCAAGGAGGACGTCGCCCTGCTGGTGGTCCCGTTCGGCCTGTGGGTGGCCTGGCGCTTCCGGCTGACAGCCCCCGGCCTGGTGATGGCAGGCCTGGGCACAGCCACCTTCGCCCTCAACTTCCTCGTGCTGCTGCCGCTGTTCTCGCCCACCGGTGAGGTCCTGTATACCGGGCGCTACCCCGACTACGGCTCCAGCGCATTCGGGATCATCGGCGGCGCGGTCACCAACCCCGGGTCGGTGCTGGAAGACGCCACCCGATCGGAAGCGCTCGTGTACCTGCGCGACATGGTGCTGACCGCGCCGACCGGCCTGGCCGCCCCCGTCATCCTGCTGATGGGGGTCCCCATCACGCTGGCCAACATGCTGTCCACCCACTTCTACCAGGTCGATATCCGCTACCACTACACGGTGTACCTGCTGACCGTGGTCGGGATTGCCGCCGTCTTCGGGGCTCGCTGGCTCCAAGCGCGCGCCAACCGCACCGGCTATGTGCTGGCGGTGGGAGTGGTCGCAGTGGCTGCGTTCCTCGGCCTTGGCCCCGGACCGGACAAGGCCGCCTGGGGCGGCATTCACGACGCCGGCGCCATCGAGGCCGCCCTGGCGCGGATCGGCCCGGACGATGTCGTCTCCGCCGAGAGCACCCTGGCCGTACACCTCGCCCACCGAACCGGGATCTACCGCTTTCCCAACCCCTTCCGGGAGCTGGACTACGGTCCTCCCGGCTTTCCGTACGAACCGCCGGCCGGGGATGTCGAGTGGGTTGTCATCGATCCGAGACGGGTTACGGGCTTCGCCTACGCCGCCGCCACTCTCGAGGATTTGCTGCGCTCGGGTGAATGGAGCACCGTCGTCTCGACGCCGGAGGTGGTGCTACTCAAGCGGCGGTAGCAGGTCGAGCAGGTCGGGAAGCGACTCGATCCGCAGATGTGAGCCGTCGGGCCTGCGGCGCCGATGATCGGCGTGGATGGGAGTGATGCCGGCGCCTTCCGCGCCCAGCACGTCGGCCGCCAGGCTGTCGCCGACATAGACGGCCTCTTCCGGACCGGCCCCGATGCGCTCCAGCACGAGTGCAAAGATGCGGGGATCGGGCTTCTCGAACCCCATTTCCTCGGACCATGACACCGTGTCGAAGTAGTCGGTGATGCCGATCAGCCCGAGCTGCAGCGGCAGGATCGAGCTGTTGTTCGACAGCACATGCAGGTGGTAGTTGCGGGCACCCAGCTCGTCGAGCACCCGATGCAAGCCCGGGTAGGGGCGAAACAGACGGGCGGCCACCGGATAGGCGAGCTTGCGGGCCTGGCGCTGGATGAACCCCGGCGCCTTGACCTCGCCCGAGCCCACGGTGGTGGTGGGTGAGAACCGGCGGAACATCGTGAAAGGAAACACCAGGTCCGCCAGGGTCCCGCCGTAGTCGAAGATGACGTGCCGGACACTTGAAGGCACCCGTGTCATGAGGGCAGCACTCCGGGGCCCTCGTCCAGGAGGCGCTCGAACCCTGCCTCGTCGAGCACGGGAACGCCCAGCTCGGCCGCCTTGGCCAGCTTGGACCCGGCGTTGGCGCCGGCCACCAGCGCGGTCGTGTTTCGTGAAACCGACCCGGTGACGCGGGCACCCTTCGTTTCGGCTGCTGCCCTCGCTTCGTCGCGGCTGAACCGTTCGAGGGTCCCGGTGATCACAAGCGTGACGCCCGCCAGGGAATCATCAACGCCCCCTTCCGGGTCCGGGTCCTCCAGCCGCACTCCCGCCGATCGCAGCTTGGTGATCAGGCTGCGAGTCTCCGGCTCCGACCCCCAGGATGTGAGCGACGCCACGATCTCGGGCCCCACGCCGTCGATCGCCTCCAGCTCCTCCGGCGCAGCCGCCAGCAGGCGATCGATCGACCGGAACCGGCGGGTGAGCGCCTTGGCCACGGTCGGACCAACCAGTGGAATACCAAGCGCTGTGAGCAGGCGCGCCAGCGGGCGATCCTTCGCTTGCTCGATCTGCGCGAGAAGGTTGTTGACCGACACCTCTGCCCAGCCCTCGAGCTCGAGGAGCACCTCGGGGCGGAGGGTGAAGATGTCGGCGGGATCTGCGATCAGGCCCTGCGTCATCAGCAGATCGACCGTCTGGTACCCGAGGCCCTCGATGTCCATTCCGCTGCGTGAGGCGAAGTAGAACAGGTACTCGCGCAGCCGGCTGGGACAGGCGAATCCCCCGGTGCACTTCGCTCTGGCTTCACCCTCGGTCGTCACAATGGGGTTACCGCAGAACGGGCACACTTCCGGCATGTTCCATCGTCGCAGTCTCTTGCCGGCCCGCGCCGCCAGCACCGGACCAACCACCTCGGGGATCACGTCGCCCGCCCGGCGGACCGTCACCACGTCGCCGGGGCGAATGTCCTTGCGATGCAGCTCGCCCTCGTTGTGGAGCGTGGCGTGGGTAACGGTCGCTCCTCCCACGAACACGGGCTCGAGGACGGCGTACGGCGTCACCGCTCCCGTCCTCCCCACGTTTACCCGGATCTCCTGCAGCGTGGTGGTGCGCTCCTCGGCGGGGAATTTGAAGGCGATCGCCCACCGGGGGCTCCGGGCCGTGAAGCCGAGAACGCCCTGCTCGGACAGCGCATCCACTTTGACCACGACCCCGTCGGTTTGGTAATCATGGGCGTGGCGCTCTCCGAGCGCCGCCAGCACGTACTCCTCGACCCCGGCCCGTGACTCGACCCGCCGGGACGCCGGGTTGACGGGGAGCCCCAGCCGACGAAGCCATTCGAGCGTTTCCGACTGTGATCCCGGCGCCGGCCCCCCGTCGAGAAACCCCACCTGGTAGCACCAGATCCCGAGCCTGCGGCCGGCTGTGATCGCCGGGTCCTTCTGGCGCACCGAGCCGGCGGCTGCGTTGCGCGGGTTCACGAAGATCTGCCCCCCGTCTTCGGCCTGGCGGCGGTTGAGGCTCTCGAATGCAGACAGGGGCATGTAGATCTCCCCCCGCACTTCCATGAGCTCGGGCGCCTCTCCTCGCAGAAGCAGGGGAATCGCATCGATGGCGCGCACCGTGTGGGTGACGTCCTCTCCGACCGTTCCGTTTCCCCGGGTGGCCGCCTGGGTCAGCCTCCCCGCCTCGTAGGTGAGCGAGACGGCCAACCCGTCGATCTTGAGCTCGCACACGTAGCCGGACGGCTCCCGCTCCAGCTCCCGCACGACCCGCTGCTCCCAGGCTTCGAGAGCTTCCAGCGAGTCGGCGTTGTCGAGCGAGAACAGCGGCTGGCGGTGGGTCACCGCAGCGAAAGCCGAAACTGGCGCCGCCCCGATCCGCTGGGTAGGTGAATCCGGGGTCACCAGGGCGGGATTGTCGGCCTCCAGCTTCTCGAGCCTGCGATAGAGATCGTCGTACTCGGCGTCGGAGATCTCGGGATCGTCGAGGACGTGATACCGGTAGAGATGATGTCGAATTGCCTCCCGCAGCTCCTCGACCTCGGCTGCGAGTGCCATCAAATGGCGCTCTCGATGGTGCCGCCCCCAACCACCACATCTCCGTGATAGAAGACCGCAGCCTGGCCGGGAGCGACCGCTGCCTGCGGGTCTTCGAAGTGCACCAGCCAGTCGTCCTGGATGGGTTCCAGGCGGGCGGCCACCGGCCGGCTCCGATACCGGATCTTGACCTCGATGGCCGGCGAGCGCGGCGGCAGGCCGGACACGAACGAAACGCCCCCAACGCGGCATCCGGCCGCCAGGAGCGCCTCCCGCCCTCCGATGACCACCGTTGAGCTGGCAGCATCGATGTCGACCACGAACCTCGGCTCTTGCAGGGCCACGCCCAGGCCGCGGCGCTGACCGATCGTGAAGCCGGCCGTGCCCTCGTGGGTTCCGACTTCGGTGCCGTCGACGTCGACGATCACGCCCGGCCGGGCCGTCTCCGGGAAATGCTCGGTCAGGAAGTCGCGATAGTCCCCGTCTCCGACGAAGCAGATCTCCTGGCTTTCGAGCTTGGCGGCGGTACGCAAGCCGAGCCTGGCCGCATAGCGCCGCACTTCCGGCTTGGTGAGCTCCCCGACCGGGAGCCGGATCCGGCTCAACTGCTCCTGGGTGAGCATATGCAGCACGTAGGACTGATCCTTGGCGGGATCGACGCCCCGCTTGAGCTGGTACCCGCTCGGATGCCAGCTCACCCTGGCGTAATGGCCGGTGGCGAGCATGTCACCCCCGAGTTCGGCCGTGCGCTCCAGCAGGGCCCGAAATCGCACGGTTCGATTGCATTCGATGCACGGATTCGGGGTCCGGCCCGCCAGGTACCCGTGGCCAAACGGTTCCACGACCGCCTGTCGAAACTCGTCGACGTAGTCGAGCACGTAGTAGGGGATGTCGAGCTGAGCTGCCACCCGGCGGGCGTCCTCGGCATCACCGACCGTGCAGCATCCCGCCGTGGGCAGGTTGCCGGAAGCGTCTTCCCATTGCTTGAGGGTGACGCCGATGACCTCGTGGCCCTCCTGCGCCATCATGGCAGCCGCCACAGACGAGTCGACGCCTCCGCTCATGGCCACGATCACCCTCACGACAGCTCCTCGAGCACTCCGAGGACGATCTTGGCCGCCAGGGGGGCGTCGTCGGGCTGGCTGGTCCAGCCGAAGCTGAACCGAACCGACTCGGCAGCCTCCCTCTCCCCCATGCCCATGGCGTCCAGCACGTGGGACACTTCCACCGCTCCGCTCTGGCATGCCGAACCAGCAGCGGCCGCGAGGCCTCCGCCGTCCAGCCGGATCAGGAGCGTTTCGGAGTTTTGGCCGGGGAACCCGAGGTGGGCGTGCTGGACGAGCCGCTCGCCGGTTGCACCGTTGACCCGCAGCCCGGGCACCGACTCCGACAGCCGCGCTTCGAACGCATCCCGCATGGCGCCCACCCGCTCCCGAAATCCCGTTCGGTCGGCGGCGGAGGCCTCCATCGCCGCCACCATGGCGGCGACACCCATCGGGTTCTGCGTCCCGGCCCGTCGCCCCATCTCCTGGCTGCCGCCGTGGACGAGGGGTTCCAGGCGAACGCCGTCGCGAACGTAGAGCAGGCCGACACCCTTGGGACCGCCGAACTTGTGGGCAGCCAGCGAGAGCAGGTCGACACCGAGCGCCGCTACGTCGATGTCCCGGGATATGAAGGCCTGCACCGCGTCGGTATGTACGAGGGCGCCCGGATTGGCGGCCTTCACGGCTGCGGCGATGTCCGCAACCGGCTGCACGGTCCCGGTCTCGTTGTTGGCCAGCATCACGGAGACCACTGAGGTCTCCGGGTCAACCGCTGCGGCCACCGCATCCGGATCAACTACGCCGCTGCGGTCGACCGGGATGCGAGAGACCCGGGCGCCGACACGTTCGAGAAACCGGGCCGATTCCAGCACGGCTTTGTGCTCGATGGCGCTCACCACCACGTGCCCGGCAGCGCCGGCGGCCAGGGCCGCTCCGATCACGGCCAGATTGTCGGACTCACTCCCGCCGCCGGTGAAGACGACCTCGGACGGGCTTGCTTCCCCAAGCAGCTGCGCCGCCCGCTCCCGCCACTCCTCGAGGGAGTTCTTGGCCGCTCGCGACACGGCGTGAACCCCGGAAGGGTTGCCGAACGTGTCGCGCACACGTTCCATAGCCTCCCAGGCCTGGGGCCGCATCGGAGTAGTGGCGGCATGATCGAGGTAAAGCATCGGATGATCCTATTGGATCCCGGCCGTGCTGGGGCAGATCAGTGTGGTTGTTTGGTGCCGACTTCCTCCGCCGCCCGATGGGCGGCGTCCCAGGCGGCGTCCGAGGAAAGGGTGAGGGTCGTGCGGATCCCCACCAGGTAGTTGCGACCGAGCCGGCCTTTGCCGGCCCGGCGCCCCACGACAGCAAGGAAGAGCCCTGCCGCGATCAGCAGGATGGCCAGGAACACATCAGCACCAAACGGCATCGGATCACCGGCGCCTCCACTGGTGAACATCAGGCGGCCGGCCCGGAGGAGGTTCTCACATCACCTCAGCTTCCGGTAAATCCCGGATCTCGCTTCTCGACGAAGGCCTCCACCCCCTCCCGGGCATCGTTGCTGGCGAACAGGTCCCTGAAGGAAGCCAGCTCCGCCTCCAGGCCGGGCTGAAGATCGAAACCCGAGAGCATGGCCGCCTTGGCAGCGGCAATCGCCCGGGTCGGCCCGGCCGCCCAGCGGGCGGCGTCTGCCACCGCGGTAGCCACCACCTCGTCGCTCGGAAGCACTTTGTCTGCCAGGCCGAGGGAAGCCGCTTCGGCGGCGTCGACCATGCGCCCGGACAGGACCAGCTCCTTGGCTCTCTGCCACCCGACGATCCTGGCCAGCCGCTGGGTGCCGCCGGCCCCGGGAATGAGGCCGAGTTTGATCTCGGGCTGTCCCACCCTGGCGTCCTCGGCCAGGTATCGAAAATCGGCGCCCATCGCCAGCTCGAGCCCACCGCCGAGCGCAAAGCCGGTAATGGCTGCAATGGTCGGCTTGGCGAGCTGTTCGAGCCGTGACACCGTCGAGCCCAGGCGCGCCCCAAGCTCGTCCTGGCCACCCGCTTCGAGCACGGCCCCAAACTCCTTGATGTCGGCCCCGGCGGCAAAGTGGTCGCCACCGGCTATGACCACGGCTCGAAGGCTCGGGTGGGCGGCTTGTTCGATCGCACCGGCGAGATCCGACACCAGATCCTGATTGAGCGCATTGACCGGGGGCCGGTCGAGGCGGATGATGCCGACGTTTCCGTCGGTGGTGAAGGCGACGAGGCTCATAGCGAGAGACTACTCAGCGCCCAGGAGCCGCCCGGCGGCGGTCCACGGGTCCAGGCGCCGGGCAACGATGTCGGCCACGGCCGCATCGATGGCAGCCTGGTCGACGGCCCGCTCGGTGCGACGCCGCAGGGCCTCGACCATGGCTGCGCGAAGCTCTCGCTCGATGCGACGAGGCTCGCCTTCGGCTCCCGGCCCCGACGCCAGATACCGCTGGTGGCGTTTGACGGCATCCCACAGCTCGGCGACGCCTGCCCCGGAGGGACCGGTCGTCGTCATCACCGGCGGTGTCCAGTCGCGCTGCGGGCCATCGTGAAGCATGCGGTTCAAGTCGGCCACCGTCGACTCCACCCCCGGTCGGTCCGCCTTGTTGACCACGAACACGTCGCCGATTTCGAGCAAGCCGGCCTTGGCAGCCTGAATGCTGTCGCCCCACCCGGGATTGAGCACGACAATGGTCGTGTGGGCGCTCTCGACTATGTCGACCTCCGCCTGCCCGACACCGACGGTCTCCAGCACGATATAGGGAAACCCGGCAGCATCGAGCAGGACCACGGCCTTGGGCGCGGCCGCCGAGACGCCGCCGAGCCGGCCACGGCTTGCCATCGACCTGGCGTACACGCCCGGATCCGAGACACGGTCCTGCATCCGGATTCGGTCGCCGAGGATGGCACCCCCGCTGAAAGGACTGGACGGATCGACGAGCAGCGCGGCCACTTCAAAGCCTTCGGCCCGGATGTGCCCGATCATGGCGTTGACGAGTGTGCTCTTCCCGGCACCCGGCGGGCCCGTCACGCCGACGACGTGGGCGGCGCCCGTACGCGGAAACACCGCCGCCAGCAGGGCGAGCGCCTCTTCGCCCCCCCGCTCGACGATGGTCAGCAGGCGGGCCAGGGCGCGGCGGTCTCCGGCGATGGCAGCGGGAAGTAAGTCATCGAAGCCGGACACAGCCCGGCTGAGGTTAGAACCTAGATGGCGTTGACTTCGGTCACGCCGGCGACACGATCGAACATGATGCGTTCGATGCCCGCTTTGAGGGTCATCATCGACATGGGGCAGCCGCCGCAGGCACCAACCATCTGGAGGTTGACGGTGCCTTCGTCGACGCCGAGAAGCACCAGGTCGCCGCCGTCGGCCTGCAGCGCCGG
>JBFKDW010000056.1:0-19654 GCA_041619515.1 Acidimicrobiia bacterium | reverse complement strand
GACGACGGAATGGGTGGCCTGGTCGCCTCGGGTGAGTTGACAATCACCGCCCAACAAGCGGCTGCCCTGGCCGCCTCGCCGGGCGCCTTCTACGTCAACGTCCACAACCCGGCCTTCCCCGCCGGCGCCGTCCGCGGCAACCTCATGTAGCGGCAGCGTCTCCCTGATCTCTGGTTGATCGATCTTGGCGTTCGAGGCGTCCAACCGACCAGGGAGCCGTCACCGGGTCGGCTGTCGATAACGTCCACGGGAAGAACCCCCTAGCCTCAGCACATGAAGCTGTTGCGCTCGATACTGCCGCCGCTGGCCGGCTTGCTCGCTCTTGCCGGGGTGGTGGCGCTGGCGGCGTTGGCCGCCGGCGTGGCATCCAACGGGTGGGCCGCCATCGGGCTGGCGAGCGCCCTGGGAGCGGCCTGGTTGGGGGTCCGGCTCACCCGCAGCTGGGTGCCGCGGCGCACCCTCCTCGAGATCGACTTCAATCGCGGAATCGTCGAGCAGGTTCCAACCTCGCCCCTCGCCCGGGCCGAAGCCGCCAAGGCGTATCCCCTGCTGGACATCGTCGAAGGCCTGGAACGGGCTTCGACCGACAAGCGGATAGTCGGTTTGGTGGCGAGGATCGGTGGAGACTCCCCCGGCATCGCCCGCGCCCAGGAGATCGCCGCGGCCGTTGCCGGCTTCAGCGCCGCCGGCAAACCGGCGATCGCGTTTGCCGAAACGTTCGGTGAAGTGAAATCCGGCTCGCTGGAAACCGTCCTCATCGGCTCGTCCTGTGATCAGCTGTTCCTCCAGCCGGGCGGTGAGATGGGCATGACCGGCCTGGTGGCCCGCAAGTTCTACCTGCGAGGGCTCTTCGACAAGCTGGGCATCACGCCCCAATTCGATCATCGGCACGAATACAAAGCCGCCAAGTACCTCCTCACCGAGGACCACATGGTCGAGCCCGACCGGGAGGCAACCGGCAAATACCTGACCGCCCAGTTCGAGCAGCTCATCGACGGGATCGCCGCCGGGCGAAACCTCAGCCCCGCCATCGTCCGCAGCCTCATCGACCGGGCACCGCTGCTGGCAACCGAGGCCAAAGAGGCGGGGCTGGTCGACGATCTCCTGTACCGGGATCAGGTGTACGAGCGGATCCGGTCCAGCTGGGGCGCCGGTGCCCGCACTCTCGACGCCGCCACCTACCTGAAGCGGGCCCGCCGTCCCCACCGGCGGGGGCCTACGATCGCCCTGATCTACGGGACGGGAGCCGTCGTCCAGGGAGCCTCCCGATTCGATCCCCTTACGCGTCAGCCCTCGATGGGCTCCGACGACATGGCGAAAGCCTTCCGGGCGGCCATCGACAGCAAGCGGGTCAAGGCGATCGTGTTTCGCATTGACAGCCCGGGCGGCTCCGCGGTGGCGTCGGACTCCATCTGGCGGGAGACGCGCCGCGCCGTCGAAGCCGGCAAGCCGGTCGTAGCCACCATGGGGAACCTGGCCGCTTCGGGCGGGTACTTCGTGGCGGCCGGATGCAGCCGAATCGTCGCCCAGCCCGGGACCCTCACCGGATCCATCGGCGTGGTCGCCGGCAAGCTCGTCACGCGCGAGGCGTGGGCGCGGGCGGGCATCACGTTCGACGATGTCGCCAGAGGCGAAAACGCCCGATTCATGGGCACCGACTTCGAGTTCACCGATTCCGAGAACCAGCGGTTTCAGGCCCTGCTGGACGCCATCTACGAGGACTTCGTCACCAAGGTGGCCGAGGGACGAGGCAAGACGTTCGCCGAGGCCGAAGCCGTCGCCCGCGGCCGGGTGTGGGCGGGATCGGACGGTTTGGAGCTCGGGCTGGTCGACGCCCTGGGCGGGATCCGCACCGCCGTCGACCTGGCTCGCCAGGAAGCCGGCCTGGATCCGGCCAAGCCCTATCGCCTATCGGTCACGCCGAAACCGAGGAGCCCGTTGGCGGCCCTCCTCAGCCGCGACGGCCGCGACGACGAGAAGGTCTTGGCAGGCGAGATCCTCTCCGCTACCGCTGCCCTGGCCGAGCCGGCCGCCGAGCTCGGGGCCGCCACCGGCAGCGGCCTCCTGTCGGTACCGGGTTGGCGAGCGAGGCTCTAGCCGCCGTCAATCCCCCCAGTACCGCTGCTCCTGGAAGGGGTCGCCGTACATGTGGTAGCCGTTGCGCTCCCAGAACCCGGGTTCGTCGTGATCGAGCAGCGTGAAGCCCCTCGCCCACTTGACCGACTTCCAGAAGTAGAGGTGGGGAACGACCAGGCGTACCGGCCAGCCGTGGTCGAGCTCCAGCTCCTCGCCGTCGTACTCGTACGCAAACAGATTGTCGGGCCGGAGGAAATCCTCCAGCGGCAAGTTGGCCGTGAAGCCGTGCTCGGCTGTGACCAGCACGTGGGTGGCCGCAGGCATCGGCTCGACGAGACGTGCCACCTCGGTGGTAGCAACCCCCCGCCATCGGGTGTCGAACTTGCTCCACTTGGTGACACAGTGGATGTCGGCCGTCAGCTCGACGGCCGGGAGGGCCTTGAACTCGTCGAGGGTCCAGCGCAGCTCCCGGCCGACCAGACCGTCGACGGTGAAAACCCAGTCGGCCGGGTCGATGTCGGGCACGATCCCGGCATGAAGGACCGGGAATCGGTCCGTGAAATACTGCCCGGGTGGGAGTCGCGACGGGTCCAAACCCCGCTTGGTCAGCTCCTGTGACTGCCGATCGAAGAAACCCATGCGGGCAATCTACCGCCGTCTCGGATGTCTCCCGGGGTCTGGTACGGTTTCGATCATGGCGTGGCTGGCAATTGTTCTCCTGATTTCCATCGCGATGGCGCTGGTGCGTGGCGGGCGCCTGCTCAACCTCTCGGAGATGAAACTGCGCGCCTGGCCGTTGCTGGTCCTCGGGTTCGGCATGCAGGTTGCGGCCGATCGCCTCCCCTCGGATCGCACCTGGTCGCACGATGCGGCCGTCACGCTCGTCATCCTGTCGTTCATACCGCTGATCACCATTGCCTGGCTCAACCGCCACGAGGCCGGGATGTGGCTGGTCGGTCTCGGGGTATTCATGAACTTCACCGTCATCGCGGTGAACGGTGGGATGCCCGTCCTGCCGGAAGCCGCCAGCCTCGGCCTCGGCCGTGACATCACCTCCGTCGACTTCGACGCCCTCTCCAAGCACGTGCTGCTCGACGAGAACACCCAATTGGCGTTTCTCGGCGACGTGATACCGGTGCGGGTGATCCGCAATGTTGTTTCACTCGGCGACGTGTTCCTCGCCATCGGCCTGGGCGTGTTCGTCGAGGATCAGATGCGCCGTCCGGTCCGCTGGTTCAAGCACGGGTTGAACGAAACCGGAGGGGGAACGGCCAGCCGACGCGACTCGAGCACCGTCTAGGCGGGCTGCGACCGGCCCACGAGTTGCGGCCGGGCGGGCCTCACAGGCTCAGCCGGCCGCTGCGGCGCAGCACCGCCCGCAAGCGGGCCACCACCGCGGGATCGAAATCGTATGCGGTGCGCCGGTGCAGGACCTCGAGTGCCTCGATCGGTTCCATCTCGTGAACCCGCCGGGCACGGTCGTAGGTGCCGGCGACCTTGATGATGCGGGCTTCCAGCCCGACAGAGGCGTCGTCTCCCTCGCCCGGGCGCCGGTAGGCGGAGTCGTGCTGCTCGACGTGGTCGGCGACGGAGGCGAGATAGGGCGATTGGCGAATGATCTCGGCTCCCCAGCGGGCCAGGTCGGACGAGTCCGGCTCCTCGGTGGCATCCTCCACCGTGATGCGACCGATGTCGTGCAAGAGGGCGGCATATTCCAGCCGCACGACATCGTCGGGATGCATCCCCAATCCCCGACCCATCGTCCCTGCCAGCATGGCCGTCGCCGCCGCATGCCCATCGGGGGAAAGGCCGGCCACCTCGGGCAGCCGAGAGAGCGCCCGGATCATCTGGCCGTAGGTACGGCGGGTCCCTGCCAGCAGCGTGAACGACACGTGGCTGATGGCATACGGCACCGCTGCAAGCGGAACGGCCCACCACCCGATCACCGGCTGCGACAGCGCAAAGAGGCCGGCCGAGGCGAACAGGCTCACCATGACCGGCCAATCCTCGAGGGTGAGCAGCCACACGTACCGGATCGAAGCCCGCCCGACACCGAAGGCGCCGATCATGCGGACGGCGGCATCGGCGATGAACCAGGCAAGGCCGGCGATGAGAATGACCACGAGCTGTTCCCACTGGATGTCGAAGTCGAAGCGCCCCTCGAGCCATTCGTCCATGAGCTCGACGAGAATCAGCACTCCCAGCCCGGCAATCGTGCGCGCCAGTGCGCTTCCCTCATCGTCGCCCGGCCTGCGGATGGCCAGAAGATGAGCGGTCACCAGCCCGAGGATGAACACTGCCGCCAGCGTCGCCACATCCTCGATGAGCACCACCCCCACCAGCCCGGCGCCCCCCACCAGGGAAATGCGGCCGCCGCTGGGGCTCGGGACCCGGATGAGGTCGGCGATTGCCACCACGGCCACCCAGGCAGCCAGCTCGGTGGCAGTTCGGCTGGAGGCGGCTGCGAGAACGAACCCTGCGGTCAGCCCCAGCAGCCACAACAACCCCTCGCCGAGTCGCAGCACCCGTTCAGGCAACATGTACCCCCTCCGCCCGCCGGCGAGCCTCCGACTCGTCCTCCAGAGTTGGCGAGCCGTACCGTTCACCCGTCGCCGTCAGGGCCCGGACGAACGCTTCCACACAGTCCGGGTCGAACTGGCTCCCGGCGCTGCGCCGGAGCTCGGCGATCGCATACTCCTGGGTGAGAGCGAGGCGATAGGACCGGGTGCTGGTCATGGCATCGAACGCATCCGCGACCGCCAGGATCCTGCTCTCGAGAGCCGGCGGCTCCCCCCTCCGATGACCTGAACCGCCGTACCCTCCGCCGTCGAACCGGCTGTGGTGGCCGGAGGCGATCTCGACCATCGGCGCCAGGAACTCGACTTCGTGAAGGATGTCCTCTACCAGATGGGCGTGCCGCTGCATGAGGGCGTATTCGTCCTCGCTCAACGGTCCCTTCTTCCTGATGAGCGTGCGAGGCACCGCCAGCTTGCCGATGTCGTGGATGAGGGCTGCGATCCGAACCCGGTCGAGGGCGTCTCCCCGGAAACCCATCTCCTCGGCGGTGATCTGGCTGAAGTAGGCGACTCGCTCGGTGTGCCCCCTGGTATAGAGGTCCTTGCCCTCCAGTGCCTTGATGAAGCCGGCCAGGGTGGACTCGTGCGCCATCCGCAGCTGCGCCACCGCACGCATGGCCAGATGTCCGACCAGGAACACCGTGAACAGCAGCGGCAGGGTCACCAGCCCGACCAGCAGGTAGGTAGCGCCGAGGAGCCCCCCGAGCATTCCCATCAGTGCCATCGAGGGAACGAGGGAACGCATGCGAGCCCACGGCCTGAGGTTGCGGTTGCGAAACACGGCCCGGACGGCGAGGGTCACGAGGCTGAGGTTGGTGGCTCCGTACAAGACGGCGCCGATCGCCGAACCGGCAGCCACCCGCCCGATATCGGCAGTGGTGAGCTCCCCGCTCGGAAGCGCAAGCGCGATGACGGCTCCGGCGACGGCGGCCGACAGCACGAACTGGCCGGCATTGACAACGGGCTGGAACCAGCGCCGTTCCTTCAGATCGATCGGAGTGATCGCTCCGAAGAGCACGATCGTGGCCGCTCCGATCGCCGAGCTGTCGCGCCCGAACACCACGGCAGCCGTCATCACGATCATCACCGTAGGGCTGGCCCGCAACCGATCGTTCACTTCCACAGCCAGGCTCTGGAAGACTCCAAACGCCACCCCGAAGAAGAGCCACTCCCACCGGAACGGGAACTCCGTCCGGGTAGCGAGCAGAGCCAGGAGCAGGCCGGCGGCCAGCCCGTAGAGACCGGCCACGATGACACGGGAACGATTCGTGATGTTCATGACCAGGTGAGGGTGGCCCGGGGACGCTGCGTGCTTCTTACTCGTGTCAGCCAACTGAGAAACTGGCGGCCCCCGCCAGGATGGCGGTAGCCAGTGCACCAATGGCAATCATGGCCTTTACGGCCTTGTTTTTCAGAGTAAATCTCCCCAATCGTTTGATTCCTTGCGCGCAGCTCTAATTTGCCGCGTGCAGGATGCGCTCCGCTTGGGTTGATAGGGCGTCTCCCGGGCACCTTCACCTCCCTCGACCACAGTCGAGGAAACCTTCGTATTACAGAGGCGCCCGTCCTCCGCCGCCGATCCCCACCCTCAACGCAAGGGTGGAGTCAGAAGGCTCACAAGGAGCACCATCAAGTTAGTTCCGATTTCGCGTGTTGACAACATTCCAGGTGGGGCCACCGCTACGCTACGTAGCCGTGGACTTCCGAGAGCTCGAAGAGACCCTGTGCCGGCTGCCCGCCGTCGATGCGGTGCGGATCGTTCACGATCGAGACCGGATCAGCGAGGTCCACGTGCTCGCCTCACCCGCCAAGCCGGCCAAGCAGGTGGTGCGTGACGTCCAGTCGCTGGCCATGGCCCGATTCGGGGTCGGCATCGACCGCCGGGCGGTCTCGGTGGTCCAGCTCGGCGAGGAGAAGCGACGGGGCGAGGCAGATCGACCCGTCATCACCTCCATCAAGGAGTATCCGGAAGGACCGAGCACCACCGTCACCGTGACCCTGACGTGGAACGGCGAGCAGTTCGGCGGCTCGGCCAGCGGCCCCGCTGCTGCCTCGGCCCGAATGCGCATCATCGGCGAAGCAACGCTCCGGGCACTCGAAGAGGTGCTCGGGGGTGGCCCTCCGCTGGCGCTGGAGGCCGTGGCCACTACCTCTGTCGGGGTCCGGCCGGTCGTGGTAGCCCAGGTGGTGAGCATGAAGGGCGTCGAAGAGCAGGTGGCGGTCGGGAGCGCTCTCGTCAGAGGCGACGAAGCCGAAGCGGTAGTGCGAGCCGTGCTCGATGCGCTCAACCGCCGCATCCCGGCGCTGATGCGCTAGCCGTCCTCCGTTACGGCTCCCTGCTGCCCGGCGCCGGTTCGCGCCGGGGCACGTCTTACACGAACAGGCCCTCCGGCGTCCCCAGATGCCCCGTGTCGTTGACGGTGTGGAGGCGAGGGCCGGGAAGGGAGATGGTGCTGATGGACGTGTTGTGCAGTTGACCGAAGGGGCCCGCCCACACGTTGCCTCGCAGCGGGAGCCCCACCGCCCAGCGCAGAATCCCCAGGGCCGGTCCGGCATGGGTGCCGACCAGGACGGTTGCGTCCGGGCCGAGGCCGGTGACGATCTCGTCGATGGCTTCGACCGCCCGCTCCTGCACGTCCGTCCAGCATTCGCCACCGGGCCGCTGGACGTCCTCGCCGTTGCGGTACCGTGCCCACAGCTCGGGGTAGCGCTCGGCGACTTCGGCGGCAACCAGGTCGGCCCACTCCCCGTTGGCGATCTCGCGGAGTCGCTTGTCGTGGTGAACTTCCAGCCCGAGGAGATCGGCGGTCGGCGCAACCGTCTCGGCAGCCCGACGCAGATCCGAGGCCACCACCGTGGTGATGGCGACGGAGGCGAGCCGCTCGGTGAGGAGGGCCACCTGGGCGCGTCCGGTGTCCGTCAGGGGCACGTCGGATTGTCCGATGAACCGGTGCTCCCGGTTGCCTTCGGCCTCGCCGTGGCGGACGATGAGAACTCGCGTCACCCGTGCACCCCCGCCACCAGCCTCGCCCACTCCTCGTCGCTGACGTTGAGCAGCGGCGGCCCACCGAGCTGAACCTCACTGAAGTAGAACCCCACCCGGTCTACCAAGCCGTCGTATTTGGCTCGGACCGCTTCGCCGAGCGTCGCCAGCGGAGCCGTCACCGCCACCTCATCCACCACCTCGTCGGGGATCAGGTCGCCCATCGCCATCCACTCTCCTCGCTTGCTCATGGCAGTGAGCTCGGGGCCGAAGTCCCACTCGTGTAGATCGAGGATGCCGCGATACGCGGGGGTGGAGGCGTAGAAGGCGATCTGCAGCTTGGTGGCCGCCCGGGTGGCAGCCAGCTCTTGCTCGGTGCGGCCGGTGATGACCATGGCGCTGCTCACAAGGTCGACTTCGCCGAGCGGGCGCCCGCGGCTTGCCGCCCCGGCTTCCATATTGGGGAGCACGATCTCGTCGAGATAGCGCAGCGTGTGGAATGGATGGACGTGGAAACCGTCGGCCACCTCTCCCGCCACCCGGCACATGTACTCGCCCACGCCGGCGATATAGACGGGAATCTGGCTGTGGGCCATCGGCTGGGGGGAGAAGAACGGGGTCATGAGGCTGAATTCGTAGAAATCCCCTGCGAAAGAGAGGGGCCCACCGGTCTGCCAGCTGCTCCAGATGGCCCGGAGGGCGGCGATGTACTCCCGCATGCGGGGACCGGGGCTGGACCACGGCATGTTGAATCGCCGCACGATGTGAGGCCTGATCTGGGTTCCCAGGCCCAGCAGGAATCGCCCGCCGGTGGCTTCGGCGAGGTCCCAGGCGGTGTAGGCAACCGTCATCGGTGTACGGGCGAACGCCACCGCAATGGCCGTCCCGAAGTCGATGGACTCCGTGTGGCCGGCCGCCGCCGCGATCGGGAGGAACGGGTCGTGCCCCGTTTCGGCGGTGAACAATCCGTCGAACCCAAGCGATTCAGCCCACATGGCGTAGCGGGGCCCGTCCGACACCGAGCCCGCCGGCAGGTATTGGTCGACTTTCATGAGCCCCGGGAGCGTACCAGGGGGTTGGCGGGGCGCGGGTGCCGGCGGCTGCCGGCCGGTGTTCGGCGGGGCCGGGGCCCATTCGATCCGCCGGCCTGCGGGGAAGGGCGGCACGCCGGGGGCGCGCTCCCTTGATCTGCTTTTCGCGATGTGGTGTGCCGCCGGGATCGGGCCTAGCCTGCATACGATCCACGCATGCTGGCGCAGCGTGGCTCTTTGTTTTCGAGACGGAGTTTTGCGGGCGTGAGGTTCACACGGTTGTTGGCGTTCGCCACGTGGGTGGTCATCGCGCTGCTGGCAATGGCGGCCTTCGCCGCGTTCTCCCCCGGGAAGGAGCTGACCGAAATCGGTGCACCCGCACCGATGGAGGCCTCCCGGGGTGGGGAAACGGCCCCGACGCTCCCGCCCATCATCGGCGCCGCCTCCGGCCGGCAGGCAGCATTCGGGTTCTCGCAGGACATGCTGAGCCTGGCTGCGCCAGAGACGACGACTACCACCCAGGCTCCGGCGACGACCACGACAACCGTCCCGCTCCCCACCACCACCGTGGCTCCCACGACCACCACCACCGAGGCCACGACCACCACCGTCGCAGCTCCCCCGCCCCGCACCTACGCCCCGATGCCGCCGGACGCGGTGTACGCCCTGGTCGCCGCCTACTTCCGCCCCCAGGATGTCGACAAGGCCGTGCTGGTGGCCTGGTGCGAGAGCCGCTACGACCCCAACGCCACCAATCCATCCAGCGGCGCCGCCGGGCTCTTCCAGCACATACCCCGCTACTGGGCCGATCGCTCCGCCAACGCCGGCGTGGGTGGGTCCCACATCTACGATCCGGAGCCCAATGCGGCAGTTGCGGCCTGGCTGGTTTACTCCAACGGGGGCTGGAAGCACTGGAATGCATCGGCATCGTGCTGGGCCAACGGATCGGTCGTTCCGCCCCCCACCACTACGACCACCACCACGACGCTGCCCCCCGAAACGACCACGACCTCGACGTCGCCCACCACGGTGCCGACCACCACATCCACAACTGCGGCCCCGACGACGACAACAACGACTGCGCCGGGCACCACGAGCACGACGACTGCGCCGTAGCGCTCCCGCTATCGTCTGGGCCATGAAGCGGATACTCGGCCTCCTCACGGCGGCGGGCGCCGTCGCCGGCGCCGTCTGGTACGCCAGGCAGCAGACGGAGCCCCAGCCATCGCACCCCGCCGGAGAGTGGGCGGGGCGGCCGAACCTGCAAGCGGTGCCCGAACCGGCCCAAACCGGCGGCTTGACCGCCGTTCCCGACCCCGAGCCCGGTGGCGACGACCTCACCGCGATCAAGGGCATCGGGCCGAAGTACGCCGAGCAGCTCAGCGCACTCGGGATCACGACCATCTCGGCCCTCGCCGCGGCCGATCCGGCCGATTTGGCCGCACAGTTCGATCCGCGGGCGGCGGTCGAGGAATGGATCGACCAGGCCCGGGAGCGAAACCAGGCCTGACCCGGCACATGCGCCGGCCCGACCGCGGGGCCGGCTCCCGCCGTACGATGGGGCAATGCTCTACCTGACCGCCCCCGACGAGCTCGACTCGCTGTGGCCCGAACAGCCTCGCTACCGTGCGGACCAGCTGCGCAAATGGCTCTACGAAACACCGGTCATGGATACCGGCGCCATGTCGAACCTGCCCGCCGAGTTGCGTGACGGGCTCGAGCTCTGGCCGTTCACCGTCGAGACGGAGCAGGTTGCCGACTCGGGCCGCACCGTCAAATGGCTCATGCGGGCAACTGATGGAGCCAGCATCGAGGCTGTGCTCATGGGATATTCACGCCGCACAACCTTGTGCATCTCCAGCCAGGCGGGTTGCGCCATGGCGTGCACGTTCTGCGCCACCGGGCAGTTCGGTTTCGAGCGTCAGCTCCAGGCAGGCGAGATCGTCGCCCAGGTGGCGTACGCCTCTGCCTATCTGCGCGCCACCGGCCTCGGGTCATCACCGGCCCGAATCACCAACATCGTGTTCATGGGCATGGGCGAGCCGCTGGCGAACTACACCCAGCTTCGCACCGCCATCGACCGCTTCACCGGAGTCATGGGCATTTCCGCACGTGCGATCACGGTTTCGACGGTGGGGGTGGCGCCGGCAATACGCCGGCTGGCGGAAGAGCCCTGGCGGGTGAACCTGGCCGTCAGCCTCCACGCAGCCGACGATGACCTTCGGAGCCGGCTGGTGCCCCTCAACAAGCGATACCCGCTGGGTGAGGTGATCGCCGCCACCGAGTTCTTCGTCGGGCGGACGGGAAGGCGAGCGTCGATCGAATGGACCCTGATCGCCGGCACCAACGACACGTCGGAGCAGGCAGACAAGCTGGCCGTGATTGCCCGGCGGCTCCGAGCCCACATCAACGTCATTGCCCTCAACCCCACCCCTCTCACCGCCGACCAGCCGCCGTCCCGGGCGGCCGTCGCCGCCTTCATCGATCGGCTGAGACGGGCGGGAGCCAACGTCACGCTGCGCGACACCCGTGGACAGGACATCGACGCTGCCTGCGGACAGTTGCGGGCCCGAAAGCTCACGGTCGAGTCGTGAGGAGCGTCCGCATCCCGGTGGTTGCGTTGCTGCTCGCGCTGTCGGCTTGTGGAGGCGGTGACCGGCAAGGGGGGGTTGGGGGATCGCCGCTTCTGACTCCGGTCGAGGCCGAGGGACGAGATGGCACCGTTGCCGTGCAGGGATTCTTGTGGGCCAGGCCGGACAACGACATCTTCCGCCTGTGCGAGGCCGTGCTCGAATCGTTTCCTCCCCAGTGCGGCGAACCGGCGGTTGAACTGACCGACGTCGACGTGACGGGGATCGCCGGCATCGACTTCAGCCAGAACATCTTCTGGGCCGAGCAAGTTCGGGCACGCGGGCAGCTGGCAGGCGGGACGCTCTCCGTCGAAGCTATCGAGCTCAACACGAAAGACCCGGACACCGGCCTCACCTTCCGAATGCTGCTTCCCGTCGAAATGCAGGCCGGATCCGGCGAGTTCGTGGCGCTCGTCACCAACAGCTCACCGCTGGCGGCGGTACTGAAGTTCGCCGATGGCCAATCAGCCGACCTCACTCTCGCCGAGCCCGAGGCCGGCGTCATCGTGTACCGCTGGGGTGCGGGCCGCACCTTCGACCAGGCGGCCCGTGAGCTCTCCCTCGAACCGGGCGAGACGCTCCGATTCCCATTGCGCGATCAGGATTTCGATCTCGAGCCGGGCGTGTTCGATCTGTCCGGCACCCTCACCGCCACCCCTGCACTCGTGGTTCGGGGCCGGGCGGTTGTCCGCTAGGCGTACGTGCCAGCACCACCCCGATGGCGCCCGTCCGGGCGCGCCTCGTCGTCCAGCCGGCCCTCCCCGGCCGGCGCATCCGTCGGCTGCCGGCCTGGTGGGCCATCCCGGCTCTGCGCCCTAGCCGACCACGCCCCGGCGTCGGAGGGCGGCGACCTCCTCGGGTGCAATGCCGAGGCCGAAAAGAAGCTCGTCGGTATGGGCACCGGCGGCCACCGGAGGGTCGGGCGGCCCGGCCGGGGTACGGCTGAAACGAGGGGCGGGGGCCGGTTGGCGGACGCCTGCCACCTCGATGAACGTCGATCGATGAGCGTTGTGAGGGTGAGTGGCGGCTTGGTCGACCGACAGGACCGGGGCGAAGCAGACGTCGGTGCCCTCCAGGAGATCTTGCCACTCGGCGAGGGTGCGCTCTGCGAACACCGCTTCCAACCGCGACCGCAGCTGCTCCCAGCCCGCCCTGTCGTACTGATCCGGGATCTCTCCGTCCAGCCCGATGCGCCGGACCAGCTCTTCGAAGAACTGGGGTTCGATGGCACCGATCGATAGGTAACCGCCATCGGCAGTTCGATACACCCCGTAGAAGGGCGCCCCCCCGTCGAGGATGTTCACTCCCCGGTGGTCGGTCCACAGCCCCTGTGCCCGGAAGCCGTGGATCATCGTCGACAGGAGGGCGGCGCCGTCGACCATGGCGGCGTCGACGACCTGCCCGCGGCCGACCGACCGTGCATCGAGGAGGGCGCTCACGACCCCCAGCGCCAGCAGCATTCCTCCGCCCCCGAAATCGCCGACGAGATTCAAAGGCACAGCCGGCGCCTCGCCGGCAGGGCCGATCATGCCGAGAACGCCGGCCAGGGAGATGAAGTTGATGTCGTGGCCGGCAGCGTGCGCCAGCGGGCCATCCTGTCCCCACCCCGTCATGCGACCGTAAACGAGCGCCGGGTTGGCGGCCAGGCACTCCTCGGGGCCGAGCCCGAGCCGCTCGGCAACTCCGGGCCGGTAGCCCTCGATGATGGCATCGGCCCCGGCCAGCATCTGCAGGATGAGCGATGCGCCCTCCGGCTGTTTGAGATCGATGGCAACGCTGCGCCGGCCGCGCAGCAGCGGCTCGGTGGCCCGCGTACCGCCGACGACGGCCTCGACACGATCGACCCGCACGACCGTGGCCCCCAGGTCGGACAGGACCATGCCGGCGAATGGGACCGGCCCCAGGCCTCCCAGCTCAATGACCGTGACATCGTGGAGGGGGCCCATAGGGTCAATGCAAGACGAGGCCGGCCACGGTCGCAAGCCGGCAGCATTGATCCCGGCCCCCGGCCACCGTGAATACCCTGGCACCGTGCGAATTGGAATTGACCTGGGAGGAACCAAGACCGAGGCCATCGCCCTCGACGCCGACGGCCGGGAGCTGCTCCGTCGCAGAGTTCCCACTCGCCGGGGCAGCTACGAAGAGGTGGTGGCAACCGTCGTCGAGCTGGTGGACGAGGTCGAGCGGGAGCTCGAGACCGGGGCGACCGTCGGTGCCGGTACCCCGGGCGCCCTCTCCCCCGCCACCGGCCTCATCAAGAACGCCAACCTGACGGCCCTCAACGGGCAGCCGCTCGATGAGGACCTCTCCCGGGCCCTCGGACGCCGGGTCCGTATTGCCAACGACGCCGACTGTCTGGCCCTATCGGAGGCGACCGATGGTGCCGGCGCACGATACGAGACGGTGTTCGCGGTGATTCTCGGGACCGGTGTCGGCGGGGGGATCACGGTCGCACGCAACATCGTGACCGGGCCGAACGCAATCGGCGGCGAATGGGGCCACAACCCGCTTCCCTGGCCGAGTGGCGACGAGAGTCCCGGGCCGGACTGCTATTGCGGCAGGCGAGGCTGCATCGAGACGTTCCTGTCCGGGCCGGGGATGGCCGCCGACCATGAGCGGATGACGGCGTCGAAGATGCCCCCGCCGGAAATCGTCCAGGCGGCGAGAACGGGCGAGGCCGGGGCGGCGGCCACCCTGGGGCGGTACGCCGACCGCCTGGCACGGGGCCTGGCATCCGTCATCAACGTCCTCGACCCACACGTGATCGTGCTGGCAGGCGGCATGTCCCACATCGACGAGCTCTACCGCGAGGTGCCGGCCCGATGGGGCGAGTATGTCTTCTCAGATCGTGTCGACACTGCCCTCGTCCCCGCCCTCCACGGGGATTCGAGCGGGGTGCGAGGAGCAGCCTGGCTGTGGGGGTGACCCCCACGGCGACCACGTACAGGCGAGGTTCGTTTCCCGGCACGACGACCGGGCCGTCCGGGTGGTGGTGAGAGCGTCCTAGACCGTTGCTCCCTGCAGGTAGCTCGGTCGATCTCGGCCTGATAGAGCCCCCGGTATGGCATCTCGGAGCTGCGGGCCGGAAGGTCACCCGCGTGGGACATTTGTCCCTAGACCACGGCCGAACTTCCCGCCCGCAGGACCGGCTGTCGATGCTGGGCGGGCCCGGTATCGCCTATATTCACCCGCATGGGCGACCCGCAGCACACGCTCGACCTGCTCGAGTACCGCCGGATCGTGTCGGAGATGTACGCGGCGGTGCGGGCGGGCGGCGGCGGGGCGGGTACCTGGAGCCGGTGGCGTACGGACCGGGATGAGCTGTTCGCAACGCACCCGCAGACTCCTCTGCCCCCCGGGGCCGGCGATTCGTTCGGCGGGCTCCCCTACTTCCCCTACGATCCGGCGTGGCGGTTCGAGGTGACCGTCGAGGCGGTAGCCGACGACGGTCTGGACATCGGGCACAGCCGCGACGGCGCAACCTCCTTTCGCAGGTTCGGCACGGTGCGATTCGATGCGGCAGGCGCCGGGGTGCAGCTGAGCCTCTTCTGGCTGTCGGGCTACGGGGGCGGTGTGTTCCTCCCGTTTCGAGACGGAACCTCGGGAACCGAGACCTACGGCGGTGGTCGCTACCTGCTCGACACGGCCAAGGGCGCCGACCTCGGGTCCGAAGACGACCGCATCGTCCTCGATTTCAACTACGCCTACCACCCGAGCTGCGTGCACGATGACCGCTGGTCGTGCCCGCTCGCTCCCCCGGAGAACCATCTCGCCGTCGAAGTCCGGGCGGGCGAACGGTTGTAACCGGTTCTGTCAGGAGAGACACTCCACCGGCGCCGCCGAGGCGGCCAGGCGACGAACCCTCCCCGCCGCCTGCGCCAGACGGTCCCGCGGCAGGGTGCCGTCGGCGAGGGCCGCTTCGATGGCGGCGACCGCCTGCTCGACTTCCGGCGGGCTGTCGACGATGAGGAGGTCCTCGCCGGCGATGAGCGCTTCGACGGTGATCTGGCCGAGCGTCCGACCGGCCCGGACGCCCGCCATGGAGAAGGCGTCTGTGACCGCCACGCCGTCGAACCCGAAGCCGGTGCGAAGCAGGTCGAGGACCGCAGGCGACAGGCTGGCGGGGTTGTCGGGATCGAGCGCTTCATAGATCGGGTGGCCCACCATGATGGCGCCGACCCCGTAGTCGATCGCCGTCTGGAAGGGTGGGAAATCGACTGCCTGCAAGGTCTCCAGCCCGGCGTCGATCGGGGTCACCTGGAGATGGGGGTCAACGGTTGACAGGCCGTGGCCCGGGAAGTGCTTGGCGGCGGTGACGATGCCGTGCGAGCGCAAGGTGAGCTGGAAGTCTGCCCCCCGCCGCGCCACCACTGCCGGGTCGGGCCCGAAGTTGCGCCCGACGAGGACGGGGTTGGGTCCCCGGGCGACGTCGAGCACCGGGGCCAAGTTGAAGTTGATGCCGAGGCTGAACATCGCCTTGCCCATCTGCTGGGTCTCCGCAATGAATGCGTCGCGCTCGGCGTCGACGGCAGGTGACGGTATCCCGATCTTGGCAAGACGGTCTACCCGCCCCGGCTCCTGGTCGACGGCCACCAGGATCGGGGCTCCGGCCGCACATGCCATCGCCGAGGTCAGGTCGCGCACCTGCGACGTGCTCTGCAGGTTCTTGGCGAAGAGGATGACGGCCCGTCCCCCTCCCGCCAGGAACGCCTCGGTGGCGGTGTCGAGGGTCGTTCCCGGCAACCCGGCGAGCACGACCGCCCGGGCGTCTTCGGAAGCCGAGCCGGGCGGAAGCGTGGTAGTGGTCGTGGTCGACGACGTGGTCGTCGTGGTGGAGGACGTGGTGGTGGCGGGTGGCGGGGTGGTGGTGGTAGTCCGGGTGGTGGCCGGGGTCGCCGGGGTCGGGTCCGGCTCGCCGGAGGCGCCGGGCGAGCACGCTCCGACGATCAGTGCCGCCACGATGGTGCAGATCGAGCGTCGCATGGGCGCTTGACGCTACTCGACCCCCGGCCGGTGGCAGTCTCATTGGCGAAGGGCGCGAAAACCCATCTATCCTCTGCCACCATGCAGTTAACGCCAGGCGATCCCATGCCCTCCTTCACCCGCCCCGACCACACCGGCACGTTGGTCTCCGAGTCCGACCTCACCGGCAAGAAGGCCGTCATCTACTTCTACCCCAAGGCGTTCACCCCCGGGTGCACGACCGAATCGTGTGACTTCCGTGACAACTACCAGGCCTTCACGAAGGCCGGATACGAGATCCTGGGTGTCAGTCCCGACCCGGTCGAAAGGCTGGAGAAGTTTCGCCGCGAGCACAACCTCCCCTTCCCCCTGTTGTCGGACGTCGACCATTCCATGGCCGAGGCGTTCGGAGCCTGGGGCACCAAGACCAACTACGGCAAGGAGTACGAGGGAATCATCCGATCGACGTTCACCGTTGACGAGGACGGCCGGATCAGCCATGCCTGGTACAACGTTCGGGCCAAGGGACATGCGGCCCGGGTGGAATCGGACGTGCTGGGGTAGCCATGGGACAAGACCGGGAGCCGCTCAGCATGGAGGATGTGTTCAACGCCAACCTCAACGCCCTGCTCGAAGCGCGGGGCCTGGAGCACGACGACTTGCTCAAGCTGCTCGAAGCGTCCGACTACACGCCCGACACGCCGGCAACGGTATTGCTGAACGATGCCCTGGCGATGGCGGCCGTGCTGGGTGTGTCTCCCCTTCACCTGCTGTTGCCTCCGGATGGCCAGGACGTGGACGTGACGCCCGCCATCGCCGCCGGGCGCCGGACGGCAGACCTGTGGCTGCGAGGCTTCCTCCCCCTGCGGGATGAGGATTTCTCCGCTTTCCATCGGTCTGCCTCGGCGGAGGATCTCGACGCACACCGGGTCGCCGAGCTGTGGGTGCGCAGCGAGCGGGTTCGCACGGCGGGCCTGACGATCGCGCTCAACGACGCGGTCGACCGCAAGGACATCGAGCGGGTCAAGACCCTCACCAGGCTGGCAGCCCGTTCTTTGAACCAGGAAGCTCTGGAGCGGGCCGACGGCCAGGTGCCCCGCAAGGTTCGCAGCAACGAGCTGCAGGGGGCGGTGACCCGCGCCACCCGATTCCGCCGGCAGAGCGTGCACGGCCGGTAGGGCCGAAAGCCGCGGACTGCCGGCGCTCCCGCCATAATCGTGGCCGTGAAGGTAACGCTCATCCCCGGCGACGGCATCGGGCCCGAGGTCTCCGGCGCCATGGTGCGGGTCGTCGACGCCGTGACCGGCGGCGCAATCGAATGGGACGAGCAGCTCGCCGGAAGCGCTGCCGTCGACGCCGGGCACAGCCCGCTGCCGGCTGCGACCATCCAATCGATCCGCCACAATCGGGTGGGTATCAAGGGGCCGCTGCAGACACCGATCGGCGGTGGCTGGCGGTCGGTCAACGTGTCGATCCGCCAGGCGCTCGACCTCTACGTCTCGCTGCGACCCGTCAAGTCGCTGCCGGGCCACACCAGGTCGCGGTATGAGAACGTAGACGTGGTCGTGGTGCGCGAGAACACCGAGGGCCTCTATTCGGGTCGTGAGCACGAGGCGGTGCCGGGTGTGGTCGAGGCCCTCAAGATCGTCACCCGCAAAGCCTCCGAACGCATCATTCGCTACGCATTCGAATACGCCAGGGCCAACGGGCGCCGCAAGGTGACCGTTTCGCACAAGAAGTCGATCATGCCACTGTCCGACGGGCTGTTTCTGGACACCGCCCGCAGCGTCGCCGAGGACTATCCGTTCACCGAGGTCGAGTACATCGGGCTCGACAACCTGGTGATGGAGCTGGCGCTCGACCCCCACCAGTTCGAGACCATCGTCCTCGGCAACCTGGACGGCGACGTGGTGAGCGACATGTGCGCAGGCCTGGTCGGCGGGCTCGGCATGGTGCCGGGCGCCAACATCGGGAAGCAGTTCGCGCTGTTCGAGGCAGTGCATGGCACCGCACCCGACATCGCCGGACGCGGAATCGCCAACCCGCTGGCGCTCATCCTGTCCGCCGAGCTCATGTTGCTCCACATCGGTGAGCGAGACGCGGCCAAACGGCTGCGAGCCGCCGTGGAGCGGGTCCTCGCCGACGGCTCCGTCCTCACCGGCGATCTCGGGGGTTCGGCGACCACCGAAGAGCTCACCGTTGCGCTGCTGGAGGCGCTGTGAGCCGCGAGATCGCTCTCATCGTCGGAGGCGGCATCAATCAAGAGATCACGCCCGAGGTGCTCCGGGTGATCGAGGCCGCCGGCGTCACGATCCGCTGGAACCGGATCGACGTCAACGCCCCGGACTACCCCGGTGCGGTCGCCCAGCTCGAAGAGGCCGCCTCGGCAGCCCGGGCGGTGGGCCTCGCCCTCAAGACACGGCTGCTCACGCCCCCCGGTGGCCCCACCGACGTCTCCAACAACCTCAACGTGCTACTCCGACGCCGGCTGGAGCTGTTCGCCGGGGTGCGTTCGATTCGCAGCCTCCCCGGAGTGTCGTGGCGCTTCCCCGACCTCGACCTCATCATCATCCGCGAGAACAGCGAGGACATCTACAAGGGGATCGAGCACGAGATCGTGCCCGGCGTGATCGAATCGATCAAGGTGGTGACCCGGGAGGCTTCCGAGCGCATCGCCCGGTTTGCCTTCGAGACGATGCTCCACCTGGATCGCAAACACCTCAGCTTCATCCACAAGGCCAACATCATGAAGAAGTCCGACGGCCTGTTCCTGGACACGGTTCGGGAAGTCGCCGCCGATTATCCGCAGATCCCGCTTCGCACCGTGATCGTCGATGCCGCCTGCATGCAGCTGGTGCTGGACCCCTATCAATTCGACGTGCTGTTGATGGGCAACCTGTACGGCGATGTCCTCTCCAGCCTGTGCAACGGGCTCACGGGAGGCATCTCGTCGAGCCTCGGGATCGACATTGGTGACGACGTCCGCATCTACGAGGCCGTTCATGGCGATGCCGCCGATCTCGTCGGCAAGGGCGTTGCCAATCCCCTTCCGCTGCTGACCCCGGTCGTCGACCTGCTCCACTTCATCGACGAGCGCCCCGCCGCCGAGCGCATCGCAGCCGCCATCGAGGCGGTCACCGTCGCCGGCGAAACCGTCACCGCCGACCTCGGCGGAACCGCCACCACCTCCGAGATGACAGACGCCATCATCGCCCAGCTCTGATCTCCCGTCCCCAGAGCCCACGCCTGCAGTTGCCCGCAGGGCGGCCGTAACCCATGCCTGCAGTTGCGCAGCAACTGCCAAGCAGCCCGAAGGGCTGCCCCCCTCCCGGCTACGCCGGACTCCCCCCTCCGGGGGGAGAGAACCACCACCACTCTCCTCCCCCGGAGGGGGAG
>JBFKDW010000055.1:0-20174 GCA_041619515.1 Acidimicrobiia bacterium | reverse complement strand
ATCGCACGACGTCCATGCGCTCAGGGTACCGGGGGTTTCCGGCCCGCCCCCAGCATGCCGAGTGCCTGCTCGATCTCGCCGAGCACCTCAGCGTCGAGCTCGCCCGCCTGCGCGTCTCGCAAGGCTTCGGAAGCCGCTTCAGCGCCGATGCGACCAAGCGCCCAGGCGGCATGAGCCCGCAGCAGCGGCTGCGGGGAGCGGAGGTAGCGGGCAATGGTGGGGACCGCCGCCAGCGAGCCGCTGTGGCCCAGCGCCACGAGGGCGTTCCTCCGTAGAAAACGGGCATCACGGCGCGGGATATAGAAATGGGCGAACTCGGCGATCAACTCTTCATCCGTGGCGGCGAGGACCTCGAGCAGATTCACCCGTCCGGCGTGTGAGGTTGCCTCAGCCTCCCAGCGCTGTCCCGGAGGGCAGGCGTCGAGGCACTCGTCACACCCGTAGAACCGGTCCCCCCACGCGTCCCGGACCTCCGTGGGGATGTTCCCCGGAGTCTGCGCCCAGTAGGAGATGCAGAGCGTGGCGTCGAGGACGCCCTCCACGTCGAGGGCACCGGTTGGACAGGCCGGGATGCAGGCGGTGCACGTCCCGCAGTCCCTGACCATCGGTTCACTCGCCGCGAGTGCAGCATCGGTGACCACCGACCCGAGAAGCAGCCACGGCCCGTACCGGGGGGCGAGCGCCATGGTGCTCTTTCCCCACCATGCCAACCCGGCGCGCACGGCGGCGGCCCTGTCGACGAGCCGGTTGTCGTCGGCCAGCACCTCGGCGCGAAAGCCCGCCCCTGCCAGGTGGGTTGCTAGCTGGGCGAGGGCTGCTCGCAGCGGTCGATAGTGGTCGGAGGTAGCGAAGCGAGCGATCCGACCCGTGTCGGCGGCGGGCGGCCCCGGGCGGCCTGCCGCCGGCACATAGCTGATCGAGCCCACCAGCAGACGCTCGGCCCACGGGTAGGTTCGGCGGATATCGGTGGCAATCTCAGGGTCGGTGTAGGTGAAGCGCCTCCGTCCAGATTCACCGGAGGCGAGCCGCCGCTCCATCTCCTCCCTGACTGCTGAGAACGGCTCGACCGGGCACACGCCGAGGCCGGTGAGGCCGTGCTTCTCGCCCAACACGTGCAAGCGGGCCAGCAGGCCGTCGGCCGGCGGGGTGTCCATCCCACCAGGCTATCTGCCCAAAGCGACCTCTAACATGCCCGCATGGCAGCGGAATTGAACCGGACGAGCAGGCGAATCACCCAGCCGCCCTCCCAGGGTGCGTCGCAGGCCATGTTGTACGCAACCGGCCTCACCGAGGCGGACATGAACAAGGCCCAGGTCGGAATTGCCAGCATGTGGTACGAAGGCAACTCGTGCAACATGCACCTCGACGGTCTGGCGGCCGCCGTAAAGGAAGGCGTCACCGCCTCCGGCATGGTGGGGATGCGCTTCAACACCATCGGGGTGTCGGACGGTATGTCGATGGGCACCGAAGGCATGAGCTATTCGCTGCCGAGCCGGGACCTGATCGCCGACTCGATCGAAACCGTGATGCGGGCGCAGTGGTATGACGCCAACATCTCGATTCCCGGCTGTGACAAGAACATGCCCGGCTCGATCATGGCCATGGGGCGGGTGAACCGCCCGTCGCTCATGGTGTATGGGGGGACTATTCGCGCCGGGTTCGCCCCCGGGGGTGAGGCGCTCGACATCGTCTCTGCGTTCCAGTCCTACGGCGAATTCATCGCCGACCGCATCAGTGAGGAGGAGCGCTTCGACATCGTGCGCCATGCCTGCCCGGGGGCAGGCGCCTGCGGCGGCATGTACACCGCCAACACCATGGCCGCGGCCATCGAAGCGCTCGGGATGAGCCTCCCGTACAGCTCCTCCACCCCGGCCACCGACCCCGCCAAGCTCGACGAGTGCTTCCGGGCCGGTGTCGTCATCCGTACCCTGCTGGAAGGGAACATCCTGCCGGCCGACATCATGAACCCGCCGGCCTTCCAGAATGCCATGGCGATCACGATGGCGCTCGGCGGCTCGACGAATGCGGTGCTGCATTTGATAGCGATGGCGCGGTCGGTCGACGTAGACCTATCGCTCGATGACTTCCAGAGCGTCAGCGACCGGGTTCCCTTCCTGGCCGACTTGAAGCCGAGCGGAAAGTACGTGATGGAGGACCTCCATCAGGTGGGCGGCACGCCGGCGGTGCTCAAGCTGCTGCTTGAGCACGGCGCCATCGACGGGGATTGCCTCACCGTCACCGGGCGAACGGTGGCCGAGAACCTGGCCGACCTGTCCGGCCTGGCCGAGCGGCAGGATGTCATCCACCCGTGGGATCGGCCCATCAAGGAAAGCGGCCACATCCAGGTACTGCGCGGCAGCCTGGCACCCGAAGGCGCCGTCGCCAAGATCACGGGCAAGGAGGGAGTCCGTTTCGAGGGCCCGGCCCGTGCCTTCGACAGCGAGGAGGAGATGCTGGCGGCCGTCGAGGCGGGCCGGATCGGCCCCGGCGACGTCATCGTCATCCGGTACGAGGGACCGAAGGGTGGCCCCGGGATGCCCGAGATGCTCACCCCCACCTCCGTGATCATGGGGGCGGGACTGGGCTCAGAGGTCGCCCTCATCACCGACGGCCGATTCTCGGGTGGCTCCCACGGCTTCATCATCGGCCACGTCACCCCCGAGGCCCAGGAAGGCGGCCCCATCGCCCTCATCGAGGACGGCGACATCATCACGATCGATGCCACCTCCCATTCCATCGATATAGACGTGCAACCCGCCGAGCTCGAGCGGCGGCGAGCGACGTGGACCGCTCCACCCCACAAGGCCACTCGCGGAGCCCTCGCCAGGTACATCCGAACAGTCGCGTCGGCCAGTGAAGGGTGCGTGACCGATTAGGGCGACCCGGCGGGCCGCTGAGACATTGCTCCGCTCCGGACCACGATCTGACAGGGAAGCCGAGCATTCATCGGCGGGCCCTGGAGGTGGTCGGGCTGCGCAGGACTACTGCATCCTCACGCGATCCGCCGGGCAAGAGCCCCGCCCTATTCGTTGCCGGCTCGTCTCAGAAGCCGGAGCTGAGGGACCAGGCCGGCGTCGGCCAGGTTGTCGATGGCGTCGGCTTCGGCGTTGTCCAGCTCGAGCCGCCGCCGCACCTGGCCCGCCAGCAGGACCGTCACGACACAGTCGTCGCACGCGCTCGTGTGTTGCATGACGCACTCGTCGCAGTCGATGAGCATCCGGCCTCCTTTCACGGTCACGACCGTACTAATCGGGTGTGACAGAATCCCCGAACAGGCGGGAATTGCCTAGTAGGCCCTGGCGAACACGACCCGCTTGCCGTAGGCGGAGGGGTTGTCGCAACGGATGCACACGCCCTCGGCGGCTTCGGTGTAGGTCGGGATGCAGCGGGGCGTGGCAGCAGTGGCAGCCTTGATATCGTCCTCGCACTCCGGGCGCCCGCAGTGAAAGGCGAAAGCGAAGCCGGTTGCCACCCGGTCGCTGAAGGCATCCCACTCGTCGACTGTGGACGTGTTCGCCTCTCGAAAGGCATCGGCGCGGGCCAGCAGGTAGCCGTGGTACTCGTCCAGCATGGCCGGGACGCGACCGACGAGCTCGGAGAAGGGAATCGCCTCCTTGACGGGCCTGCCCTTCTCGTCGTGCTCTCCGACCCGATGGGCGACGAGCACATGGCCGGCTTCGAGGTCACGTGGCCCCAGCTCGGCGCGCAACGGCACGCCTTTCAGTTCCCAGTCGTTGAACTTGAATCCAGGTGAGGCGTCGCGGGCATCCACGTGGACCCGGACCCCGGCCGACCGCAACTCGGCCGCCAGATCCCGAGCTTTCGCCAGCGCCGCCTCACCCCCCTCGTCGCGGCCGATGGGAATGACCACGATCTGAATCGGTGCCAGCCGGGGCGGCAGCACCAGCCCGCGGTCGTCGCCGTGGGCGAGGATGATGGCCCCGATCATGCGGGTGGACATGCCCCACGACGTCGTGTGGACGGGCTGAATTTCGTTGTTGACATCGGTATAGGTGATGTCGAACGCAGTGGCGAAGTTGGTCCCGAGGTAGTGCGAAGTCCCGGATTGCAGAGCCTTTCCATCCCGCATCATTCCCTCGATCGTGAACGTGCGCACCGCACCGGCGAAGCGCTCCCCCGGCGTCTTCTCGCCTTCGATCATGGGGATAGCCGCGACGTTGCGGGAGAACTCGGCGTAGATGTCGAGCATCTGGAGAGTCTCGGCCATAGCCTCTGCCTGATCGGCGTGGGCGGTGTGGCCCTCCTGCCACAGAAACTCGGTCGTCCGCAGGAAGATGCGAGGCCGAAGCTCCCAGCGGACCACGTTGTTCCAGGCATTGATGAGCACGGGCAGGTCGCGGTAGGAGGAGATCCAGCGTGAGTACATCTCGCCGATCACGGTCTCTGAGGTGGGGCGAACCACCAGCGGCTCATCGAGCTCTTTGCCACCGGCGTGGGTGACGACGGCCAGCTCGGGTGAGAACCCCTCGACGTGATCAGCCTCCCGATGGAGGTAGCTCTCCGGGATGAACAGCGGAAAATACGCATTCACGTGGCCGGTGTCCTTGAAACGCTGGTCCAGTTGCTGCTGGAGCAGCTCCCAGATCGTGTAGCCGTACGGCCGGATCACCATGGTGCCCTTGGCAGGGCCGCGGTCTGCCAGCTCGGCCTTGAACACGATCTCGTTGTACCAGGCCGAGACGTCCTCGCTGAGTGGCGTGACACCCAGCTCGCTCTTCTTATTGCTCATCGCCGAGAGGCTACTGGCTGGCTCCACGTTCCTTGCGGCTCACCAGGTAGCTGCCGGCCAGGGCGAGGAACACTCCGGAAACCTGCACCACCTTCACCGTCTCGTCGAGAAACACGACGCCCAGAATGAGTGCGATGACCGGGATCGAATACCCGGCGATCGCTCCCCGGCTCGGGCCGACCCGGCCGATGAGGGTCATGTGCATCGCCCGGGCTATTCCGGTGCCGAGCACTCCCAGCGTGAGCACCGCCACAACCGGGCCCCAGGCAAAGGAGGAGCCGCCCAGGCCGAGCACACCCAAGGGAAAGAGGAGGATCGAGGCCGCCACCAGTGCCCACATGATCACCGGCAGGGCCCCGTAGGTTTGCTGCAGCGGCGGATAGAGCACGTTGGCGAAGGCATAGCCCGAGATGGCGAGCAACACGTAGAAGATCCCAAGCGCCGAACCCGACGCCCCGGCCAAGCTTGGGAAGGTCAGCGCAACCACACCGGCGAAACCGACCCCCAGACCCATGAGCTGCGCGCGCCCGGGCAGCCTGCGGGTGATGGCCGTCATGAGCAGGGCCGTCAGGATCGGGGTGGCGCTCACCAGCATTCCGGCCAGAGCGCTCTCGATCCGCTCCTCGGCGAGAGCGAACAGCAGAGCCGGCGCCGCCTGGCTCACCACGCCGATGGCGACGACCCGTCCCCGATCCTGGGGGGCGATCGCCCGCCGAGCCCGCGGGAACACGGCAAGGGCTGCCGCACCCAGCAGCACTCGAGCCGAAGCGATGACTCCGGGTTCGAGGCTCCGCAGACCAACCGCGATGAAGAGAAAGGAAGCCCCCCACACCAGCGAGATCGTGCCGAACAGGCTCCAGTCGAGGATGCTGTACGCATCGCGATGGGTTCCCTCTCCGGTGACGACGAGGCGCCCGACGCGCGTGGGAGGAGGGATGGGGTTGCTCATGGCGGCGAACGCTACTCAGTCGCCTGTCCCCTACGTTCGAGGAGACGTCGCACCGCCGGCTTGCCGGCCGGGGGGCACTGTGCGCCATCGACGGCGGGCCGGTGCGGCTGCTCGCGAGAACCGACGGCACCGGGTTGGCACAGGCCGGCCCGTACACTCAGACATGGTGAAGCTGGTGAGACCCTCGACTCTTTTGCTCATACCGGCGGTGGTGCTTGCCCTGGCGGCGTGCTCCGGAGACCAGGCCGTTCCTCCGGAGCCGACCACCTTGCCGGCCTCGGCGACCACCGCACCGCCGTCGACGGCGGCGCCGCTGCCGACCACGACTTCGTCCAGCACGACCATGATCACTCCGTTGCCCCTCGAACCGATCCCAGCCGCATTCGAGGCGGGGATCATGCCGATCGTGCAGTCCACCTGCGCTCAATGCCACACGGGTAGTGGTCCCGGCACCCAGCAGGTTCGGTTCGACACGGCAGCCGACGTCGCCGCCAGCTCCTCAGATATCGCCCTGCTCGTCGGTGCCGGCCTCATGCCGCCCTGGCCGGCCTCCTCGGTGAGCGCTCCGTTCCGGCATGACTGGAGCCTGAACGGGGAAGAGATCAAGGCCGTCCAGGCCTGGCACGACGGGGGCGCAGTCCTCGATGTCGACCCGGCCACGCCAATCGTTCCGACCAGCGATGTCATCTCACTCACGGCAATCGACATGGAGATCGTTCCGGAAGCCGGCTTCGACGGCGACCGCGCGACCGGTGACGAGTACCGATGCATCGTCTACGACCCCCAGCTGACCGAGCCCACCTGGCTGCTCGGCTTCGAGTTCGTCCCCGACCAGGCGGACGTGGTTCATCACGCCATTGGCTATCGGATCCCGGAGGCCGGGCGAGAAACAGCCGAGCAGAAAGACCGGGCCGACGACGACGGGGGAGGATGGACCTGCTTCGGCGGATCGGGCCTCTTCGACGACGAGATATTCCTCGGCTGGGCACCCGGCCAGGGCGCTACCCGGTTCCCGGACGGGAGCGGCCTCTACCTCGAAGCGGGGGACTTCCTGGTGATCCAGATCCACTACCACTTCGACGTGGACGCTCCCGAGGACAAATCGTCACTCCGGCTCGACTTCGCCGAAGCGGGTGAGCAGCTCGCAGAGGTGTATCTCGAGCCGCTCCTCGCCCCCGCCGAGATCCCGTGTTCAGCCGACGAAGAGGGACCGCTGTGCGATCGGCGGACGGTGCTGACCCAGAAGATCGACCAGTACGGGCTGCGTGGGGCCCCGGCCGATGCCATCCTCGGATTCTGTGGGCGCACGGCATCGGAATTCGCCGGTATGACCGACGGCATCGCGACATCCACCTGCGACACACGCATCGCATACGACGCGACGATCATCTCCGTGTTGGGCCACATGCACGAGCTGGGCAAGAGTTTCCGAATGACTCTGAACCCCGGGCAGGTTGACGAGATGATCCTGCTCGACATTCCGACATGGGATTTCGACTGGCAATTCAACTATGAACTCGCAGTCGACGTGGCCATCGAGGCCGGTGATGAGATCCGTATCGAGTGCTCGTGGGATCGATCGCTGCGGGATCCCGACCTGGAGCCGGCCTACGTCGTGTGGGCCGACGGAACCGACGACGAGATGTGCTTTGCCACCGTGGCGAGCAGGCTGGAGAGCTGAGGTCGGCCGAGAGCCCGGCTTGTCCAACATGCCCCCGGGCAACGGTTCCGCATCTCACAGGGTCGTGTCCACACCCCGGGATCGCCCGCAGCGGCAGCCGGGCGAAGCCGGGTGTTCATGTGCGGTGCACGCCGCCAACCCCCCGCGATGAGACGGCCGGTCCGAGCAGGTTGACCGCCATCACGGGAACCCAGGGGGTTAACGGTCACGCTCGACCGGCGGGGTCCTATTCGATGAGTCGGAGCCACCGCTCGCCGGCGGCTCCGAACGGCTCCGTGCCTGCTTCCACCGCCAGCATGAGCTCGGCGGCCGCGGTGCGGGCGCGATCGACGAGCCAGTCCGGATAGGCATAGCGCTCTGAGTGGGCACGAAACTCGTCCTCATCCAGCAGCTCGACCGACCGGTCGTGGCGCAGCACCACGTCGAGATCGAGATCCACCATCTCGACCCGCTCGGCACCGGCCCACACGGCGGGGGTGATGACGTCGACGTACACCCGGTAGTCGTCTGAATGATCGCCGTTGAAGAAGAGGGTCCACCATCGATCACGGGCGACGAGCTGCACGAACGGGCTCGGCCACCGCCGGGCTGGCTCGTGGCCCCGCTGGATGGTGGTCCCGGCCGGTCCACCCAGCCAGGTGCCGTGCTGGTCGGACCCGAGCAGCACCATGTCGTGGCGCCAGTGCAGATCCCCGGAAAACTTGAAATACTGGACGACCACCGACCCATACGGTTCGGGCCCTTTGCCTGGTTCGTGTTGCATTGGGCAACTGTAGGGTTTCACCCAGGACCGATGACCTAGGAGCAACCATGCCAATCGCAACCCCCGACACCTACCGGGCAATGCTCGCCGCCGCCCAGGAAGGCAGGTTCGCCTTTCCCGCCATCAACGTCACCTCGTCTGAGACCATGAACGCGGCGATGCGCGGGCTGGCCGAATCCGAATCCGATGGGATCATCCAGATCAGCACCGGCGGCGGCAGCTTTGCCTCCGGGACCCATGTGCAGGACATGGCGCTGGGCGCCGCCGCGCTCGCCGAGTTCGCTTCGACCCTCGCCGACCGCTACCCGGTGAACTTCGCGCTCCATACCGACCACTGTCAGGCCGACAAGGTCGACACGTTCATCCGCCCGCTGCTCGACATCGCCAGAGAGCGCCGCAGCCAGGGCAAGCCGCCACTCTTTCAGAGCCACATGTTCGACGGATCGGCCATCCCGCTCGACGAGAACTTGAAGATCTCGGCGCAACTGTACGAGGAGATGTCACCCCTCGATGTGCTGCTGGAAGTCGAGGCAGGAGTGGTCGGCGGCGAGGAGGATGGTGTCGAGGCGGCCGAGAACGCCAACCTCTACACCTCTCCCGAGGACGTCATGAAGGTGGTCGAGGCCCTGGGCGTTCCCGGGGAACACACCTACCTGCTGGCGGCAACCTTCGGCAACGTGCACGGGTCCTACAAGCCGGGCAATGTGAAGCTTCGTCCGGAGATCCTCAAGGAATGCCAGGACACGCTTGGGGAGAACCATCCCGGGGCCCGCTTCCTCTACGTGTTCCACGGCGGAAGCGGCTCGCTCATGTCGGAAATCCACGAAGCGGTGGACTACGGCGTGGTCAAGATGAACGTCGACACCGACAACCAGTACGCCTTCACCCGGCCCATAGCCGGCCACATGATGACCAACTACGACGGCGTGCTGAAGATCGACGGCGAGGTCGGCAACAAGAAGGTCTACGATCCCCGCTCCTACCTCAAGGCCGCAGAAGCGTCCATGGCCACCAGGGTGATGCAAACCTGTGAGGAGCTGCGCTCGGTCGGCAAGACCATCGGGGCCTGAGCGAGGCCGGGACCGGGCCTCCCAGCTCAGCGGCCCTGAATCCAGGAGATCAGCGCTTCGGACCAGATGGCAATGGCACCGGACTGCTCGGATCCCTCCCGCACCTCGCGGTCGCTGCTGACGACCACAGCCGGATCCGCCGATTCGGCGGCCAGGCGGCCAATCTCATCGTCGGCGGTGAGGCCCTCACGGGTGAAACGGAGCCAGATCCCTCCCGGGCCGGCACCGGTTTCGACCTCGGGGTTCACCGCCGAGTCGTAGACCACGATCACATTGGCAGGGGTTTTGGCGCGCAGCTTGAAGCGAGACAGCTCTTCGTTGAGCCGCTCACGGGCCGCCGCGTCCCATCCCCCGCTCAGGCGAAATGTGACGTTGTAGCCGTCGACGATGAACGAGAACGGCCGCGGCTGGCGCAGCAGCCAATCGATGGCGTTTCGGTCGTCCGGCCGGGCTCCCGGAGGCAGCTTCCACGCCCGCTCCTGCAGGGGCTTGATGTACTCGAGGAGCGCCGGGTCGGCCTCGACGGTACGCACCAGGGTGTCCAGGTGCCGGGCGAGGGCGACCGGGTCACCACTCCCCCAAACCGTCGCGCCCGCCTGCATCCGCTTCTCGACCTCCGCCCGCTGAGCCTCGGCCTTGCGCAACCGCCGTTTGACCGCCTCTCCGGCCTCGACTTCCCGGCGGTGGGCTGCCATCGCCTGCTCCCGGGACGCCTCCAGCTCGGCGACGATGCGTGCATGCTCCTCGTCCTCGAGACGGTCGGCCCGGCGGAGCTCCCGCAGCTGAGCACGGACTGCCTCGACCTCGGAGCGGCGGAGGCGCTCCAGTTCCTTGATCTGGCGCTTCGCTTCCTGCCAGCGGCTCCTGGCCTCCACCTCCCGGGCCTTGGCGGCTTTGACGCGGCCGTCGAGATCACTCACGCGTACCTCTGCCTTTCCCTGCAGGAGGCGCTCAGCCCGGCGTCCGAGCTCGAACTCCCATCCGGGCGGGCGCAGGAGGAAGAGCGCCGACGCCCCAGCTGCTCCGGCGGCGGCAGGGTCCGGATCGGCCAGCTCGTCCCGGCACTTGTCGCGGAGCCATTCGTCCTCATCCAGGGCCGCGATGAGACGCTTGGCGAGAGGCGCCGGGAGGCGGCCCCCCTGATATGCGGCCACTTTGCGGAGCCGGGCGGGAACGTCATCGTCATCGAGCCGGCGAAGGGCCGCCCGGGCTGCCGCGATTGCCTCGGACAGCAGCTCGGGAGCGATAGCATCAAGAAACGAACTAGACATTGACAAGCTCAAGCTCAATCGACATACTGTCGAACCACCAATCGAGGTTGAAACAGAACACGATGTTTACCCCCCGCGACATTCTCGTACTCACGTAGCGCACCGCCACATACAGGCGAGTGCGCTCCCTCCGTTGCCCCCGGCCGGAGGGTTTTTTCGTACCAGGACCAGAAAGCCTCAACTATGAAGATCACCGTTGCCGAAGCGCTCCTCAAGGCCCTCGAATTCGAGGGTGTCGAGGTCATGTTCGGACATCCCGGCGGGGCCATCCTTCCAGCATACGACCCCCTCTACGACAGCCCGATCCGCCATATCCTCGCCAGGCACGAACAGGGCGCCGGCCACATGGCAGAGGGCTACGCCCAGGCGACCGGCCGGGTTGGAGTCGCCATCGCGACCTCCGGACCGGGAGCGACCAACCTGGTGACCTCCCTCGCCAACGCCTACATGGACTCGGTTCCCATCGTCGCCATCACCGGCCAGGTCCCCACCTACGCGATCGGCAACGATGCGTTCCAGGAGGCCCACACCTGGGGCATCACCATGCCCGCCACCAAGCACAACTACCTGGTCACCGACGCCGCCGAGATACCGGACGTGATCCATGAGGCTTTCCACCTGGCCGGGACCGGCAGGCCGGGCCCGGTCCTGGTCGATCTCCCCAAGGACATACTCAACACTGCGATCGAATGGCGGGAGCCAACCGGCCGGATCGACCTGCCCGGCTACCGGCCGAACACAAAAGGCCATCCTCTGCAAATCCGCGCCGCCATCGACCTGATCCTCCAGGCCGAGCGTCCCGTGCTGTACGCAGGCGGGGGCGTCATCGCAGCCGGCGCCCACGCCGAGCTGCTCGAGCTGGCCGAAGCCGCCAACCTCCCGGTGACAACGACGCTCATGGCTCGCGGAGCCTTCCCGGACAATCATCCACTCTGTCTTGGAATGCCGGGAATGCACGGCCTCTACGCCGCCATCACCGCCATGCAGAAGTCAGACCTCCTCATCGCCGTCGGAGCGCGCTTCGACGACAGGGTGACCGGCGACCCTGCCGCCTTCGCCCCGGACGCCAAGGTCATCCACATCGACATCGATCCCTCCGAGATCGGCAAGATCCGCACTCCGGACGTTCCCATCGTCGGCGACGCCCGCACGGTGCTCGCCCAGCTCAACGACAAGCTGGCGCGCTCCCTGGACGGGTTGGAGGCGCCGGAGCATGCGGCATGGCTCGAAACGATTCACGGCTGGCAGCGGGACAAGGCAGTGAGCTACGAGCAGAACGCAGCCGGGCCGATCAAGCCGCAGTTCGTCGTCGAGGAGCTCTACCGGATCACCGGCGGTGATGCCATCGTGGTGGCGGGGGTCGGCCAGCATCAAATGTGGGCGTCGCAGTTGTGGACCTACACGAAGCCCCGCACGTGGATCAACTCGGGCGGCCTCGGCACGATGGGATACGCCATACCCGCCGCCATCGGCGCCAAGGTCGGCATGCCCGACCAGCTGGTATACGCCATCGACGGCGATGGCTGCTTCCAGATGACGATGCAGGAGCTCACCACCGCCAGCACCGAAGGCGTTCCGATCAAGATCGCCGTCCTCAACAACAACAACCTCGGCATGGTCCGCCAATGGCAGCGCCTGTTCTACAACGAGCGCTTCTCCGCCACCGAGCTCACCGACCACACCCCCGACTACGTGAAGCTGGCGGAGGCGATGGGATGCGTCGGACTGCGAGCCGAGCATCCCTCCGAGGTGGGGCCCGTCATCGAGAAGTCCCTCACCATCAACGATCGGCCGGTTGTCGCCGAATTCAAGGTCGACCCGGACGAGATGGTGTTCCCCATGGTCCCCGCCGGAGGCTCAAACGACAACGTGGCGCTGAGCGTCGAGGATCTGCGATGACCCTCCACGTGCTCTCGGTGCTGGTAGAGGACAAGCCCGGCGTCCTGGCCAGGGTGGCATCCATGTTCGCCCGCCGCGGCTTCAACATCCATTCACTCGCCGTCGGCCCGTCGGCCGAGCCCGGCAACTCCGTCATGACGGTGGTCGTGAACGCAGCCGAAATCGAGCAGGTCGTGAAACAACTCCGCAAGCTCATCAACACGATCAAGATCACCGAGCTCGACCCGGCCGAGAGCGTCGAGCGTGAGGTCATGCTGGTGCGAGTGTCGGCTGATGCCACCAAGCGGGGGGAGCTGCTCGACGCGGCGGCCGTCTTCAAGGCAAAAGCGGTCGACGTGGGCGCAGCTTCGGTGACCTTCGAGATGACCGGCACGCCCGCCAAGGTGAACGACTTTCTCGAGCTGGTCCGGCCCTACGGGCTGATCGACGTCGTCAAGTCGGGCTGGATCGCCCTGGCCCGGGATTCGAAGACCCGCAACCTGCGTGCCATCTCGTGAGCGTGGTCATGCACAACTCGGTCTCCGTCCCCATGCTCTCCCGCACCCTGCCCGGGACCGCCCGGGCCGGCGGGTGCCTGGCGCTTAGCCGGCCGGGCAGCATCCGCTGACCCGGCCTCACTCAGCCCGATTACCCTTCCCAGACGCCCAGGAGGCATCAGCCATGTCAGACCGAGTACTCATCTTCGACACCACCCTTCGAGACGGTGAACAGTCTCCCGGGATCGCGCTCGATTCCGATGACAAGGTCGCCATCGCCAATCAGCTGGCCGTGCTGGGCGTGGACATCATCGAAGCCGGGTTTCCCATTGCCTCGGACGGCGACTTCGCCGCCGTGCAGCGGATCGCTCGTGAGATCAAGGGCCCGATCATCGCCGGTCTCGCCCGGTGTGGGATCGCCGAGGACATCGACCGGGCCTGGGAGGCGGTCAAGGACGCCGAACGGCCCAGGATCCACGTGTTTCTGGCCACCTCGGCGATCCATATGGAGCACAAGTTGCGGATGACCGAGGAGCAGGTGCTCGATGCCGTCCGCGCCGGAGTGGCGCAGGCTCGCGCGTTGTGCGACGACGTCGAGTTCTCACCCGAGGACGGGTCGCGCTCGGACATCGACTTCATGATCCGGGTGTGTCGGGCGGCGGTCGAGGCCGGTGCCACCACCATCAACATTCCCGACACGGTTGGCTACGGCACCCCGACCGACTACGGGGCGCGCATCCGGCGCGTGGTCGACGAGGTGAAGGGCGACCGTGTCGACATCGTCATTTCCACGCATTGTCACAACGACCTCGGCCTGGCGGTCGCCAATGCCCTGGCCGCCGTCGAGAACGGAGCCCGTCAGGTGGAGGTGGCGGTGAACGGCATCGGGGAGCGGGCAGGGAACACTGCCCTGGAGGAGGTGGTGATGGCCATCAACACCAGAGCCGACCATTACAACGTCGCAACAGGCATCGACAGCACGCAGCTGTTCCCGGCCAGTCGGCTCGTCTCGCGCCTGACCGGCTATCCCGTGCAATACAACAAGGCCGTGGTTGGCCGCAACGCCTTTGCCCACGAGTCTGGAATCCACCAGCACGGCGTGCTGCGGGAGCGCACGACCTACGAGATCATGGATCCCTCGGCCGTTGGCCAGGATCGCTCCAAGCTCGTGCTCGGCAAGCACTCCGGCCGGGCCGCCTTCGGTGACGCGTTGCAGGAGCTCGGCATCAATCTGGAGGACGAGGATTTCGAGTCGGCGTTCGTGCGCTTCAAGGCGCTGGCAGACCGCAAGGGCGAAATCGGCGAAGAGGGGCTGCTGGCCATCGTCCATGATCAGGTGGACCTGTCCGACGCCGTCCACTTCCTCGGCTGGCACGCCGCGGGAAAGGACAACGAGGCCGAGGCAACCGTCACGGTGCAACGCGATGGCGTCAAGGAGAGCTATTCGGCCACGGGTGACGGGATGGTCCACTCGATCTTCGCCGCGTTGCGCGCTGCCTTCGACATCGATGCCCGCCTCGTCGATTACCGGGTTGAGCCGGTAAGCCTGGGCGCCGACGCGATGGCTGAGGTGAGCGTGCTCGTGCAGGTGCGCGAGAAGACGTTCACCGGCACCGGCTCCAGCACGGATATCGTCGAAGCCTCCGCCCGGGCGTTTACGAGCTCTCTCAACAAGGCGGCCCGGGCCAGCGCGTTGTAGCGGCGCCTATTCATGCGGCGGGACCCGGTTGCGGTGGCCGTCGGATAAGCTCACACGCTATGGGGCTGCTCCTCCTGCTGTTCGTCGGCATCCCGATCGCCGAGATCGCGCTATTCATCGTCGTGGGTGAACGGATCGGGCTCCTCGCCACCCTCGTCGTCATCGTCCTCACCGCCTTCGCCGGGTCGGCCCTCGTTGCCCGACAGGGGGCGGGGGCCATCGCACAGGTCCGTCAAGCCTTTTTCGAAGCTCGGTTCCCGGGCCGCGAGCTGGCCCACGGCGCCATGATCGTGCTGGCGGGCGCTTTCCTGGTCACGCCGGGATTCTTGACGGACGCGATCGGGTTTCTCCTCCTGGTTCCACCGGTACGGGAAGCCGCCCGCCGTGCCTTGACCAAGCGATTCTCCAGCCGCTGGGTGGTGCAAACCGGACCACAGCGTGTCGACGCTGAGTGGGAGCAGGCTGGACCGGCACATCCAGAACCGCCCGAGCCGCTCCCGTAGGAGCCGGACGGTACGGCGCCGGGCGCAGAATGGCCTACGCTGATGCACTGAATCCCGAAAGACGGAGTAGTTGACTGATGTCCGATAACCTCATCGCGCCGCACGGCGGAGCCCTTGTCGACCTGCTGGTTTCTGACGAGCGTGCAGCCGAGTTGATGCTGCCGGGGCGGGGCCTGCCCGAGTGGAGCCTGACGCCGCGCCAGCTCAACGACATCGAGCTCCTGTTGAACGGCGGCTTCTCACCTTTGACCGGCTTCATGACCGGCGCCGACTACGAGGCCGTCAAAGCCGACATGCGCCTCGCCGACGGCACCGTGTGGCCGATGCCGATCACACTCGACGTGACCGAAGAGGTGGCAAAAGGCCTCGACATCGGTGGCGAGCTGGAGCTGCGCGACCCGGAGGGCGTGCTGATTGCAGTGCTCCATGTCGAGAATGTGTGGCAGCCCGACCTGTCGGCGGAGGCCGCCGCCGTGTTCGGCACCACCGACCCCGGCCACCCCGGCGTAGCCCACCTCCTGCGGGCAGCCCACCCCTATTACGTTGGCGGACGCCTCGAGGGGTTGCAGCTGCCGGTCCACTACGACTTCCGGTCTCTCCGGCGCACACCGGCGCAGTTGCGTGACGACTTCACCCGTGCCGGCTGGCGCCGGATCGTCGCCTTCCAAACTCGCAACCCGATGCACAGGGCTCACCAGGAAATCACGTTGCGAGCGGCCAAGGACGTCGAGGCAAACCTGCTGATTCATCCCGTGGTCGGTCTCACCAAGCCCGGTGACATCGACCACTACACGCGAGTGCGCTGCTATCAGGCCATCCTCCACCATTACCCGGCGTCGACCGCCAAGATGGCCCTGCTCCCGCTTGCGATGCGAATGGGAGGGCCCCGTGAGGCGGTGTGGCACGCCATCATTCGCAAGAACTACGGTGTGACGCATCTCATTGTCGGGCGTGACCATGCCGGACCCGGCGAGGACGCAGCCGGAACGCCGTTCTACGGGCCGTATGAAGCCCAGGAGCTGCTGCAAAAACACGAGGCCGAGATCGGGGTCGAGATGGTCCCATTCCGGATGATGGTGTATCTCCCCGAAGATGATGCCTACCACCCGATCGACGATGTGCCCGAAGGCAAGCAGACGCTGACGATTTCGGGCACAGAGCTCCGGGACCGCCTGGCCGATGGCCGCGACATCCCCGAGTGGTTCTCCTTCCCCGATGTCGTCACCGAGCTCCGAAAGACCCATCGGCCCCGCCACAAGCAGGGGTTCACTGTGTTCTTCACCGGCTTGTCGGGGTCAGGCAAGTCGACCATCGCCAATGCCCTCATGGTGAAGCTCCTCGAGATGGGCGGGCGCCCTGTCACCCTCTTGGACGGAGACCTGGTGCGCAAGCACTTGTCATCGGAGCTCGGCTTTTCCAAAGAGCACCGGGACATCAACATCCAGCGCATCGGCTGGGTAGCTTCGGAGATCACCAAGAACGGCGGGATTGCGCTCTGTGCGCCGATCGCTCCATACGATCACACCCGCCAGCTCGTCCGCTCCATGATCGAGCCGGTGGGCGGGTTTGACCTCGTGCATGTGGCAACCCCGCTGGAGGTGTGCGAACAACGGGATCGCAAAGGCCTGTACGCCAAGGCCAGGGCAGGCGAGATCAAGGAGTTCACCGGCATCTCCGACCCGTACGAGGAACCGGCGGACGCCGACATCGTCATCGACACAACCGACCTTCGGCCTTCGGAAGCAGCCCAGCAGATCATCCTGCATCTGGAGGCTCAGGGGTTCATCGGGCCGGAAGCAGACTGAGCGGAGCAACATGGGCTGGGACGCCTGGCTGACGCTTGCGATCATCGCAGCAGCGGTGATCGTGCTGGCGTGGGATCTGCTCGCCCCCGCCCCCACCCTGCTCGGAGCCGTCGTCGTCCTGCTGGTCGCCGGCGTGATCGACGCCGAACAGGCGTTGTCCGGGTTCTCAAATCCGGCCCCAATCACGGTCGCCGCCCTGTTCGTCGTGGCCCGGGCGGTCGAGAAGACCGGCGCGCTCCAACCTTTGGTGTCGTCGATGCTGCAGGAAGACGGACGTGCCCGGCGGACGCTGGGGCGGCTGCTCGTGCCGGTGGCAGGTTCCTCGGCCGTACTGAACAACACTCCGGTCGTCGCCGTGCTCGTTCCCCAGGTGAGTGCCTGGGCTGCCCGCCGGGGCCGCTCGCCGGCCGCCTTCCTCATGCCTCTCTCGTTCGCGGCCATCCTGGGCGGGCTCATCACCGTGCTTGGCACCTCGACCAACCTGCTCGTATCCGGCCTGCTGGAGGCCGACGGAAGTGAGCCGATCGGTGTCTTTGAGATCAGCAAGATCGGGCTGCCGGTAGCGGCCCTCGGTGTGGCCACCCTCATCCTGCTGGCGCCGCGCCTCTTGCGGGACCGGACCCCAGCCCGCGGCGACCTGGAGGACAACGTCCGTGAGTTCGTCGTGGACATGGAGGTCGTCGCCAATGGACCGGTCGACGGGGTGACGGTGGAAGCGGGTGGCCTGCGTCATTTGGCCGGCGTCTTCCTGGTGCAGGTTCGGCGCGGACAAGACCTGATCGGGCCGGTCGGCCCCACCCTGGTGCTGCGGGGCGGTGACCGCCTGCGCTTCGTGGGGCGGGCCGACAACGTCGTCGATCTTCAGTCGACCCGGGGTCTCGCCTCGGCGGAGCAGGAGCACCTCACGTTCGACACCGAACGGGCTGCCTTCTTCGAGGCGGTGGTCGGCGCCTCCTCGCCTCTCGTCGGCAAGACGTTGCGGGAGGCCGAGTTCCGCAGCCGCTACCAGGCGGCCGTCGTGGCTATCCACCGCGCCGGCGCCAGGGTGGAGGGCAAACTGGGAGAAACTCGGATCCGAATCGGTGACACGCTGCTGCTGCTGACCGACTCGGGCTTTCGTGCCCGATGGTATGACCGGAGCGATTTCCTTCTCGTATCACCCCTCGATGCCGCCACCCCGGTGGGAAGCCGCAAAGCGCTTGCGGTGGGCGCAGTGCTCGCCGGCATCATCGTGACGGCTTCGATGGGGTGGCTCAGCTTGCTCGAGGCCTCCCTCCTTGGTGCGTTCGTGCTGGTGCTGGGAGGTGTGCTCACGCCCGGTGAGGCGAGACGATCCGTCGATCTCGACGTCGTGCTGCTGATCGCAGCCGCTCTCGGGTTGGGCACCGCTGCGGCATCCTCCGGCCTCGCGGCGGAGACGGCCGGCCTGCTGGTTTCGGGCTTCGGAGGCTGGGGGGTCTACGGGACGCTGGCAGCGCTCATGCTGGCCACGGTCGTCATGACCGAGCTCGTGTCGAATGCGGCGGCAGCTGCGGTGATGTATCCGATCTCGGTGGCGGCTGCCATCGACATCGGGCAGGACCCACGCGGTTTCGCGATCGCCATTGCAGTGGCCGCCAGCGCCAGCTTCCTCTCCCCGATCGGCTATCAGACCAACACGATGGTGTACGGGCCGGGCGGCTATCGCTTCTTCGACTACGCCAGGCTGGGAGCTCCTCTCACAGCGATCGTGATCGTCGCCACCGTCGTGCTCGAGCCCCTCTTCTGGTAGGGCAGAGCCCGGGAGCTGTGCCCTAAAGGGCGTCTTGCTCGAAACGATCCTTGACGATGGGAATGTCCTCATCGAGCTCGACATCGTCGAGCGCAATCGGCTCGTCCATCCTGACCGGCTTGATGATCCTGGCGTGCTCGGTGAGACCGACAGGCAGAAAGCCGGCAGCGTTCTCCACCGTGTCCACCTCGCCGTACGTCGTCCACCCGCCGATGCCGTCGAGTCGATCCCCGGGGAGAAGGTCCTTCTTGGCGATGGCAACCACGTCGGTGACAAACGGTCCGGCCGGAACGATGGTTGGCTCCCGATCCAGGTACGCCTCGGCAATCGATACCGGGGCCTCGATGTGCACCAGGTGATACGGGCGGTAGAACGTGTAGAAGGGCCCTTCGCCCATCTTGAGGAATCGCAGGGCCGGCTGCACGAGATCGGGATCGTCGGCGTGCCCGACCACGAGCACTCCCCCTGCGAAGTCGCCTCCGATGGTGTATTCGACGGTTTGCCTGCCGTCGAGCGCCGCCACGATGTCGTCGGTGACGGTTGCGAGCGTGCTGGCAATGCCGTGCATGCCCCGTACCTCGGGGTGGAGACCGAACGCATTAGCAACGTTGGCCTGTTCGATGTTCATCTTGGTGCCGTCCGTGAACGAGGTCGTCATCGGCAGGCTCGTGCCCTGGCGAACCGACCACTCTTTGATGCTCTGTGGTGTCGCATGAGTGTCCATGAACCCCTTGCAGTTCACCGCCGACACGATCTCGAACCCAGAGCTGGCGACGAACTCTATGAGCCGGGCGAGGACGCCGGGCTGGTCGCCGTCGGCCAGCGTGTACACGACGTCGTTCTTGTCGGCGATCGTCTTGAGGAGGTATCCCACTGTTGCGTCGGCTTCGGCGTTCATCGTGACGACGTCGAGGCCGGATTCGAGGGCGGTGCGGGTGGCGTAGGCTCCGAACTCCGCAGAGCCGGTGCATTCCATGACGATCTCGATCTCGTCGAGCCCGCACATCACCTCGACCGAGGTGGTCACTGCCGGCTTCCCGGCGTGGATAGCCGACGACAACACTTTCGGATCGTCGCTGACCACGACGTCCTCGACGGAGAAGCCGGCCCTGCGGTAGGCGTCGATTGCGTTCGCGGCAGTCCGGTTGACGATGAGGGCGGTGCGCATCCCGGGAGTGAAGTTGATCTGATAGGTCAGGTTTCGACCCACGAAACCGGCGCCGACGAGCGCCACCCGAAGCTCGTCATCGCCCCGCTTATGAGCGAGTCTGCGCATCACACCCATGAATCAGGTCCTTTCGGCCGACACGTTCCCCTCTGAGCAGTGTACGTCATGTTTCAGATTCGTACTGAGAGTGGCCTTGACACACTCTGCGTGTTTTTGGGCCCGGGGTCAGCCATCCAACGTGAAGGTCGCCGTCACCGACTTAGCCGACGACATCGACACCGTGCACACCGCCCCCACCACCGAGTCACACCCCGACCAACTCGCAAACGTCGAACCAGTATCAGCAGTCGCCGTCACATCCACCGACGT
>JBFKDW010000054.1:0-21023 GCA_041619515.1 Acidimicrobiia bacterium | reverse complement strand
TCTCCGTCGTGGGGGTGTTCGGCGACGTCGGTGCCGTCGTGGTGGTCGTCGGCGGCTGTTGTGTCGTCGTGGGGGTGTTCGGCGACGTCGGTGCCGTCGTGGTGGTCGTCGGCGGCTGTTGTGTCGTCGTGGGGGTGTTCGGCGACGTCGGTGCCGTCGTGGTGGTCGTCGGCGGCCTCGGTGGTGGGTGGTGCAGCGGCGTCATTCGAGGTTTCCGCGCCGCAGGCGGCGGCAATCATCGACACCACTATCAGGATTCCAAGCTTTTTGCGCATCGCTCATTCCTTTGAGTCTTGTTACAAAATACGGCCGAAGTCGGGCCCGGTGGAGTCCCTCGTCAGGCCAGGCGCCATCACCCATATGGGTGACCCCACTTGTGACCTAGGTCCTACTCGATGATGCCGAGACGGAGGCCGATGGCGACCGCTTCGGCCCGGCTCGAGGCCTCCAGCCGGACAAAGACGCCCTGGAGATGGGTCTTCACCGTGGCCTCGGAGATGCCGAGCTCGGTGGCTATCTGCTTGTTTTCGAAACCCTGTGAGACCAGCGAGAGCACCTCGAGCTCGCGTGGGCTGAGGGTCGAGGCGACGCGCTCCCGCCCCGAAATCGTGTTCAGGAGCGTCCCCGTGAGTTGAGCCTGGACGTAGGCACGGCCGGCGTGCACGGAGCGAAGCGCCTCGAGAATCTCGGCTCGGTTGGCGTTCTTGAGCAGATATCCCGCCGCCCCCGACTCGATCGCTCTGCGAACGTAGGCCGGCTCGTCGTGCATCGACAGCACGATCACGCTGACGTCGGGATTCTGTGCCGTGATGACCGCGAGCGCATCGAGGCCCCCCATGCCGGGCATCCGGACGTCCAGCAAGACGACGTCGGCCTGAGTCGACGCGAGCAGGTCGATCAGCATCTCACCGCTCTCCGCCTCTCCAACGATTTCGACATCCTCCTCGCCGCTCAACATCCAGCGCAGCCCATCCCGCACCACCTTGTGATCGTCGGTCAAGATGACCCTCACCGCTCACCACCGGTGGGAACCCACGCTCGCATTCGAGTGCCGGTCCCGGATCTCCGGTCGATGGTCAGACCGCCCCCGATTGCCTCCAGACGATCCTTCATCGTCGTGAGGCCGAGGCCCCGCTCGCCGTTCGGCCCGATCCCGTCGTCCTCCACCTCGAGAACCACGCGTCCCGCCTCCGACAGGAGTCGGACCCAAACATGGGCGGCGCCGGCATGCTTGCGGACGTTCGTGACCCCTTCCTTGGCGGCTTGGAACAATGCGGCCCGGGGTACGACCCCGAGCTCCTTGTTCGTCTGCACGTCGAGTGACAGGTCGAGTGTGGTCTCGTCACGGGTCATCTCTGCCAAGGCTTCGAGGGCCGGCCCGAGCCCGAGATCTTCGGCCAGGCTGGTGTGCAGTCCGCGTAGCTCGTTGCGGAGTGTCGCATCCACCTCGCGTACGAGCTGCTCGAGTCGGTCGAGCTCCTCGGAAACGGGATCGTCGTCATCCAATCGCGACCGGGATCCCTGCAGGCCGTACAGCAATCGGTACAGGGGTTGACCGACATCATCATGAAGCGAGCCGACGATACGTCGGCGCTCGGCGTCCTGGGCTTCGACGAGCTCGGCGAACAGTGTCTCGGCCAGCCGCCGGCGGCGGGTAAGGACGTGCGCATTGGCGACGGTGAGGCTGGCCATGAACACGGTGAGCACACCGAGTCCGAGGCCGATGCTCATCCAGGTGTTCCTCTTGATACGGTTCACAGTGGTGTTCAAGGTGTCCACCCGTTGCTCCACTTCGAACAACGCGAACACCCCTGCTGCGTCTTCGACCGGTACATAGAACTCGATCAGCTCACCGAGGTCTTCTTCGAAGGCATGGGCCGGATCGGATGCGTCGGCCACTCCGAAGGAAACGTCGCCGTTCGTGGCGCGGATGGCGAGGTCGTTGAATGCGAAGGACTGGCCGATCTGATCAGAATGATCCGAGTAGACGATGACACCGTCCAGGGACCACAATTTGACTCGGATCGTGTCGCCACCGAGCAAGCGCAGGGCCACGGCTTCCTCGAATTCGGGCTCAATGGCAACCGATTCCCCGGCTCTCGTCACGAGGCTCAAGGCGCGTATGTCCTCCGCCACAGTCGCGAAGACCTCGGACTGCCCGTGGAGCAGATGACCTTTGGCGGAATTCGGTATTGAGAAACCGAGTGCCACCGAGATGATGACCGACAAGCCGATTCCGGCCAGGGCCAGCCGTCCCCACCGACCGAGCTCGGACCAGCTGGTCCGGACCGCCGGCCAGTAGCGCCTGGGGAGGCTGCGCATGCTCATGCGCCAATCGTACGGGCTGGGGAGTGCTTCGACCGACGATCGTTGGCCGATCCGGGAGACACCGGTACTGCCGGGAGCCGCCAGCACCTCACCACCAGCGGCTCGCGGTCCTGCCGCGGGTTGGTTCTAGTCCGCCAGTAGAAGCTCCAAGACCATCTTCTCGATCATGGCCTGGTCGGACCAGCGCATCTCGAGGTTCTCGTTTCCGACCCAGGCGAACAGCGCCTGCTTGAGGCCGTCGTCATATGTGGTCGAGGTCGTGCTGAACCCGGCGGCGGTCAGGGCGGATGCCAGCCGTCCCGCCAGCTCGTCGTCGATATCGAGGAACTCGAGCTCGTTCGTGTTGGGGAACAGCAGCCGATGGATATCGAGCAGCCGGCTGAGCTCGACGACGGGATCGGGGTGGTCGTCGACCCGCAGATCGACCGCGATGTCCGAGTCACCGAGGTAGCCGCCACCTTCGCGGGCGATGAGCATGGCGGCCGACTGCTTGCCCCGCCGATCCCCGCCAGACCGATCGCCCGCCAGCAACGCCGCCGCCAACCGCCCGGCCAGGTTCCCGACCGAGCCTTCGAACGCGGCCGCCATCGCCTCGACGACTTCCGGCCCGGTGAGGATGTTGCCCTGGCAGGTGAAGCCATCGCCGATGTGGCTGCCTGCCCATTCGAAGCATTCGGAGCCGGTGAAGGCGGCCGCCGCTCCATCCCGATCGACTATCCCGACCTGGCGATGCTCCCGCTCGTCGTCAGACCCGGTCAGCCGGGCGATGACCTCTGCGGCGGTCCCGGAGCCGAGCAAGTCGAGCCCCCGGGGCCCGTAGGTGATGTTGGCGTAGGCCTGGGTGGCGACGGCGCCCGCGCCCGCCCGCGCCCACGGCACCACAGAGCCAGCCGCCAGGAACTTGGAGGCAACCGCCACACCCCATTCCCGGGCATCGGGGTCCCAGGCCACGATCGAAAAGGTCATGTCGCAGCCTAGATGGCGGCCCCGGGACCGGCTCCCGTCGCCCGGGCGGCCTCCACCCGCGGTGTGGGGCTCGAGCGCCAGCGGAACCGGCCGGCGAGGGGGCCGTCCCGTTCCTCGGCTGCGTCGGCCACCAGGGTTCCGAGCACGGGAGCGAACTTGAACCCGTGCCCGCTCCCCCCGGTGGCTACGACGAGCCTCTCGAGGTCGGGGTGGCGGTCGATGAGGAAGTCGCCGTCGGTGGTGTCGGTGTAGAGGCACAGCCTGTCGGCAACGATGGGTGCGCCCGCCAGCGAGGGAATCCACTCGGATAGAAACGCCCGGAAGATCCCCTCCCAGGCGGCATCGACCTGGCGGTGCTCGTCGGGGCCGAGACGCCGGCCGCGGCCGTGGTTGGAGACCTTGACGATCCCGTCATCTCGAGCCGGAAACCCGTACCAGCCGGTGTTCCCGATGTCGGCCGCCCAGGGCGGAAACTCAGGTGGACGAAAGCGCTCCGGGCGGTCGGGCCGGAAATGCACGACCGGCTGGCCTGTGGTGGTGATGAGACCGTCGAGCCCGGGCACCAGCCCGGCGGTCCAGGCGCCGGCGGCGACGACGGTCAGGTCGCACTCGATGCGCTCACCGGCTCCGGTCACAACACCGAGCACCCGGGATCCGTCCGCCAGCAGGCCGGTGACTGTTGCCGGCGCGAGGTCGACGCCGGCGGTGCGCGCCCAACCGAGGAGACGACCCATGACTTCCCCGCTCTCGGCCCACCCCGCCGTCGGGTTGAGGTATCCGCGGCGTCCGGGGGGAAGAGTCCAGGCGGGAAAGCGAGCCGCGATGGCCGCGGCGTCGAGCTCCTGCAACGGAAAGCCCCTCCGCACCAGCGTCGCGTAGCTGGCCTGTTCGAAGCCGCCCGCTTCCATGCCACCGGCGGCCAGGATCAGAAAGCCGGTCTCGTGGTAGAGGTCGACACCCCAGCGCCCATTCCACTCCCGCCAGATCGGGAATGCCTTTTCCATCAGGTCGACATAGTGCTCGTCGGTCCCGTAATCGGCCCGGATCATCTTGCTGATGTCGGTGGAAGCAGCCAACGGGTGGGGGAGCGGCCCCGGGTCGATCAAAAGGACCTTCCATCCGCGGCCGGCCAGCTCGAGGGCGGCGGTCACTCCGAAGACACCGGCACCGACCACTGCGACCGACTTGGACATGGCCGCAGCCTACGCACGACCCGGTCGTCGGAACCGGGTAGCGTCACGACATGACCACCTACCGGGCGTTGCGACTCACCGAACGAAACGGTCCTCTCGTAGAAGAGGACCTCACGGTTCCCGACCTTGGAACCGGCGAAGCCCTCGTGGGAGTCCTGGCGGCGGGAATATGTCGATCCGATGTCCACTACGTGCAAGGAAGCCCGAAGCTGCCACCGCTTCCCCGCACGCTGGGCCATGAGGTTGCGGGGGTAGTGGAAGCGCTCGGCCCCAACCCGCCGGATGGGATGGTGGCGGGCCTCCGGGTCGGGGTCCATTACCAGACGAGCTGTGGCACCTGCCGCCAGTGCCTGGCCGGCAACGACCAGTTCTGCCCTTCGGGGCAAATGGTGGGCAACAGCCGTGACGGCGGATATGCCGAGAAGATCGTGGTTCCCAGCCGGAACCTCGTAGCCATCCCCGACGAAGTGCCCATCGAGCAGGCCGCCATCATGATGTGCTCCTCGGCCACCTCGTACCACGCGCTCAACAAGTGCCGCTTTCGGTCCGGCGAGACTGTGGCGGTGTTCGGCCTGGGGGGCCTCGGTCAGTCGGCGGTTCAACTGGCACGGGCCGGGGGGGCCTCAGCGGTGTACGCCGTCGACGTCAACCCGGCCAAGGTGGCCCTGGCCGCCCATTACGGGGCGGTTCCCGTTGCCGGGGGGCCTGGAGCCGTCGACGCCATCATCGCCCCCTCGGGCGGAGTCGACGTTGCGCTCGAGCTGGTCGGGCTGGTCGAAACCATGCGCCAGGCGATCGAAGTTCTCGGGCCGCAGGGCCGGGCCGCCGCCGTCGGGTTGGCCGAGGAGCCGTTTCCGGTCGACGCCTATGAAGACTTGGTGCTGCGGGAAGCTGAGATCATCGGCGTCTCCGACCACGTGGCGTCGGAGCTGGCCCCGCTGCTCGAGATTGCCGCTCGCGGCGATCTCGACCTCTCGCGGGTCGTCAGCCGGCAGGTCCCGCTCGAGGCCGGTCCGGTCAATCGGGCGCTCGAGGACCTCGCCGCCTTCGGTGATGACGTCCGTACAGTCATCGTGCCCTTCCCCGGCGATTGAGCGATGACCACCAAGGCGCAGATCGTCGACGCGTTGAAAGAGCTGCGAGCTCTCATGACACTCGAGGAGGGAAGCCCACAGGCGTTCCGGGTGCGGGCGTACGACAACGCCATCCAAGGCATCGAGAGCACCACCGCCGACGTCACCGCCCTCAGCGAGGCCGAGCTGGTCTCGCTGAAGGGCGTCGGCAAGAGCACGGCCGCCAAGATCCGCGAGCTGGTGGAGACCGGCTCGATCAAGAAACTCGACGGTCTCCGTGAGAAGTACCCGCCCGAGTTCGTCAAGCTGACCCGGGTTCCCGGGCTGGGCCCGAAGACACTGCTGATGCTGCGTGATCGCCTCGAGGTCAACAATCTCGAAGATCTCCGGGCCGCCCTGGCGGCCGAGAAGCTGCGTGAGCTTCCGGGCCTCGGCGCCAAGAGCGAGGAGAAGATCGCCAACGCCATCGAGCGGCTCGGCATGCACGGAAAGGACACCCGCACACCCATCGTCGAGGCGCTGCCACTGGCCCGCGACGTCGTGGCGGGGTTGCTGGCGCTGCCGGCCGTCAAGGCGGCCGACTACTGCGGGAGCCTGCGCCGCTTCCGGGAGGACATCGGCGACGTCGACGTCCTGGTTGCCTCCACCCAGCCGGAGCCGGTGATGGAGCACTTCACAAACATGCCGATGGTCAGCGAAGTCATCGGCCGGGGAGACACCAAGAGCTCGGTGCTGACCCACCGGGGCCTGCAAGTAGATCTGCGGGTGGTCGAGCCGGCTCAATACGGGGCCGCCCTGCTCTACTTCACCGGGTCCAAGACGCATAACATCCATCTCCGCCAGCTCGCCATCGACCGGGAATGGCTGCTCAACGAGTACGGCCTTTCCGAGGTGGATTCGGGGGCGGTGGTTGCGTCGAAGACCGAGAAGGACATCTACGCCGCGCTCGACCTCTCGTTCATTCCCCCGACGCTTCGAGAAGACGTTGGGGAAGTCGAGCGAGCAGCCGATGGGGCTCTTCCCAAGCTCGTGCAGCTGAAGGACATCAAGGGTGACCTGCACTATCACACGGATCTGTCCGGCGATGGACGGGCGCCGCTCGAAGCGATGGTGGAGGCTGCGGCCGGCCGCGGCTACAGCTACCTGGCCATCACCGACCACGGCGAGGATCTCACCATCAACGGCGCTTCCCGGCGCCAGATGCTGGCCCAGCGCAAGAAGATCGCCCGCTTGCAGGAGCAATACCCGGCGATGCGGCTGCTCCACGGGTGTGAGCTCAATATCGGCAAGGACGGCTCGGTCGATTACGACCTCGACTTCCAGCTCGGCTTCGATTGGACCGTGGCCAGCGTCCACTCCTTCTTCGATCTCGACAGGAACCAGCAGACCGAGCGGGTGCTGCAGGCGATGGCCAATCCGGCGGTGGGAGCCATCGGCCACCTGTCGGGCCGGTATGTCGGCCGGCGCCCCGGGATCGACCTCGACCTGGAGGCTGTGATGGAGGCGGCCGCCGCCACCGGCACCGCCATCGAGATCAACGGGGCTCTCGATCGGCTCGACGCCACTCCCGAGGCCATCCGCATCGGCATCGAGCACGGCGTCACCTTCGTCATCGACACCGATTCTCATCACCCCAGCGAGCTGGGACGGATGGAGTACGGCGTGCTCAACGCCCAGCGCGGCTGGGCCGAGAAATCGATGATCGCCAACACCTGGCCGACCGCCAAGTTCCTCAAATGGGTCGCCCGCAAGCGCGGATAACGAGCTCTCTTCTCACCGACTTCTGGCCCACTCAGACCGCCGCATACACCTGCCATTCGTCCGGCACCCCTTTGAGCGTGTGCGATCCGCGATCGTCGAACTGGATCCCGGACCCGGCAACCAGATCTTTGACCGTGCGAGACACCAGCACCTCACCCGGCGAGGCAATGGCGGCGATCCGAGCACCGATGTGCACGGCCAAGCCGGCGATGTCATCGCCGAGGATTTCTACCTCCCCGGTGTGGAGGCCGGACCGCACGGTGAGCCCCAGAGGTCTCACGGCGGCGTTTATCGCATGAGCCGCGCTGATCGCTCGCGCCGGTCCATCAAAGGTTGCGAGGAAACCGTCGCCCTGAGTGCCGATCACCCTGCCCCGGAACCGCTCGACCTCCGACGCGACCGTCGCGTTGTGGCGCGCCAAGAGCTCCCGCCAGGCGCCGTCTCCCACATTGGCGGCGTGCTCGGTCGACCCGACGATGTCGGTGAACAGCACGGTTGCGAGGGCGCGCTCAGGATTCGGGCCGGCCCTGAAGCCGGTCACGAACTCCTCGATCTCGTCGAGGACCTGTTCGGCCCCGAAGGCGTTGAGCAGATGGTCCGGCCCGGGGATCTCGACGAAGGTGGCGTCGGGGATCTGTGATGCAATCCAACGGCCTTCCTCGACCTTGACGTCGGCATCCTCGGTCTTGTACAGGCACAGCGTCGGCACCCGGATGGTGGGGAGCACCTGGGTTGTGTCGATCTGGGTGTTCATCGCCAGGAGGTGGGCGGCTGCCTTCGGGCTCGATGAAACCCGAAAATACTTCGCCAGCCAATCGCGGAAGGCCTCGTCCCTCATGCGCGTTGGTGCGATCCACGACGGGAGAGCATCGGGATCACCGAAGGTGCGCTCGACCTCGGCGATCTCAGCTGCACGATCGGCAACGTTGGGAGCCCACGGGTAGTCCTCCGACGGGATGCGCTTGGCGTACGATCCGGCGAGTATCAGACCTTCGGTTCGCTCCGGATAGGTTGCGGCGAAGACAACACACATGTTCCCTCCCTCCGAGTGGCCCAGGAGGGTTGCCTTCTCAGCATCGACCTCATCCATGACCGCACGCACGTCATCCATGCGCTCCTCGAGGGTCGGCATTCGATCGAGCGGCACCGGATCGGACATGCCGGTTCCCCGCTTGTCAAACAGGATCAAACGTGAGAACGACATGAGCCGCCGGAGAAACCGTGCCATCGAAGGTTCCTCCCACATCACCTCGATGTTCGAAATCCATCCCGGCACGTACACGAGGTTCCGCGGACCGTCCCCCACCACCTGATAGGCAACGTTGACGTCCCCACTCTTGGCATAGCGAGTAACCGGCACGGCCATGGAGTCTACGGATCAGCTCCGGGCGGGAACGCAGCCGATGCGGGCAAGATGGAACCGGGTCCAGGTCACCGCCCCGCCTATGTAAGAGGAAGAACCTGTCTCTGCTAGCAAACGGTCCCGGGCTCGCAGAACAGGGCCTCGCCGGCTTCGGTGTATTTGGTGAGCAGCCACTCGGAAAGGGCCGGGAGCAAGCGCTCAGCGGGAAGGTACCCGCGGGTGACGATGCCGTACTCGTCACCATCGCGCACAATCAACGTGGGGAACCCGCTCGCTCCATAGGAGCGGGCTTCGGCGAAGTCCTGCCAGGCACGCGTGCGCATGTCGTCGGATCCCAGCAACTCAAGGTACTTGTCCCGGTCGACGTTGAAGCCCTCGAGGAGGTCGGGGTACGCCGCCCGGTCGGTGATATCGACGCCCTCGGCATAGAAGGCCCGTTGGAGGCGGGTGTGAAATCCGAGCGCCTCACCAGGGCTCAGCTCGCGCATGGCAGCGACCGCAATGGCAGGGACCTCCGTGTCGTAGACCCAACCGTCGCGCCGCTCAAGGAAGGAATGATCGAACGGCTGGCCGGAGGCATGCTCTACTTGCTCCCAATGGTGGGCGAGCGTGCGGGCGACCCGATCGTCGAGCTCCTCGCCGTCGGAGCCGGGTCGCAGGCCGCCGACCACCACCCGGATCGGAATCTCGTATACATCCGTCATCCGTTCCAGCACCGGCGCGAACCCCCAACACCATGAGCACATGGGGTCGCCGACATAAATGAATTCGAGGTCTTGGGCCACGGTGGGTGCAACGACAGATGTAGCGATCGATATTCCGTTCTTGTGCCCGGTGGAGCTGTACGACGATGTGGTCGTCTCGGCGAGCCGGCGAAAGGCGCGTGTCGGCGGTTAAGGTCAAGGAGGCCGTCCTGCGACCGGTGAAGCTGTCATGAGTTCGATCATTTCCGTCCTGTCCCCACAACTGTTGGCTCTGGTCGATGGGGATGCGTCGCTCGAGCGGTTGGGAACGGGTTTCACCTTCACTGAAGGGCCGATTTGGAACCGGGAGGGTGGGTACCTGCTCTTCAGTGATATCCCCGCCGACGTGATGCGCCGCTGGGATCCGGAACAGGGCATCACGGAGGCAAGGAAGCCGAACAACAAGGGCAACGGAATGACGTACGACGCCGAGGGTCGGCTCGTGGTCTGTGAGCATGCGACGAGCCGTGTCGTGAGACTCGAGGCGGACGGAACCTCGACCGTCGTAGCCTCCCATTTCGGTGGCGCGCAACTCAACAGCCCGAACGACGTCGTCATCGGTTCTGACGGAACGATCTACTTCAGTGATCCCACCTACGGAGTGGAGGGGGAGCCAGAGTTGGGGTTTCAGGGTCTCTATCGAGTGGACCCCGAAGACGGCGCGGTACATCTCGTCGATGCCGACTTCGAACAGCCAAACGGTCTCTGCTTGTCACCGGACGAATCGTTGCTGTATGTGAACGACACCGAGCGGGCACTCATCCGAGTCTTCTCGGTCAACCCGGATGGATCTCTGTCTGATGCCAGACTCTTCTTCGCTGGGATCACATCAGGTACTCGGAGCGACGGTGTCCCCGATGGAATGAAATGTGACCGACTCGGCAACATCTACGTAACGGGACCGCAGGGGATCTGGGTAATCGATCCCGGCGGCGAGCACCTCGGGGCGATCGAGGTTCCGGAGGTCGCCTCCAACCTCAACTGGGGCGGTAGCGACTGGCAAAGTCTGTTCATCACCGCCACGACATCGCTGTACCGCATCAACCTGAAGGTCGCCGGTCGCGTCGAGCCCTACATGGCGTAGCGCGGCGAGCCCGAACCCATCGCTCTCCGACCAGGACCGGAGCTCCCCAAGTTACTGCTGACTGCTGACTGCGAGGCGATCTCCTATGAGCAGATCTGCCCATGTCGCCACGTACTGCGCGGTCGCTTTCATTGACGGCACATCGCGCCACCCCGTAGGGGGGATTCCTCAGCCGGGCCCTCTCAGAGGGCCCGGCATCTCGCCTGCTTGGTATCGGGGCTAAGCCCCCCGACGCTATGGAACCAGCTCGAACGCTCCCACGTCGCATCCGGGACCCTGGGGACGGGCCACGCTGCGCTGGTCGGTCGCCGGGCAGGCGCCGGCGTCGGCAGCGTCGAGCGCCGGGCTGCCGGCGCCGAGGGCGTGGGTCAGGGTCGGTCCGCCGTTGTCGGCCAGCGGGCCGAGCAACGCGTCGGTGTTCGACTGGTCGGTGCCGACGGGTGCGCACGAGCCGTCGCTGATGACGTTGAAGCCGAGCGACGTGATCGTCGCCGCCCCGCCGCCTTCGGTAGCGCATGCGAAGGCGCCTCCGAAGCCTTCCAGCACGTTGTTGGTCAGGGTGGCATTGGCCGGCGCCCCGAACGTGGCGACGAGGATGCCCGACGCCGTACCAGCCGGGGCGCTGTTGCCCGTGAAGGTCGAGTTGGTCACGGTGAGCTGACCGTCGGTGTGGAAGATCGCGCCGCCGTGCCACGCCGTGGACACGTTGCCGCTGAACGTGCTGTTGACGATGGTGGCGTCACCGAGTGAGCGCAGGCCGCCGGCAACGTCGGACAACGAAGCGTTGCCGCTGACGGTGCTCCGGGTGATGTTGATCGTGCTCCCGAAGAAGCCGTAGATCCCACCCGACGGCTGATTGAGGCTGACGTTGTCGGCCACCGTGCTGTCGGTGAGGTTCAACGTCGCACCGGCGCTGTTGTAGATGCCGCCGCCCCCGAACTCGAAGTTGGCGGGCCCGGCGCTGTTCTCCGTGTTGTCTCGCACCACCACCCGGTCGAGGCTCAGCACTCCCCCGTTCAAGATGCCGCCACCCTGGGGGGCAGCTGCACCGTCGCGGATCACGACGTCGTTGATGTTGACGACCACGCCGGCCCCGACCTCGATGACCCGGGAGTTGCCGCCTCCGCTGATCTCGAGCCCGGGCGCCGCCGCGGCGTCGATGGTCACCGACCGGTGGACGGACAACTGGCCGGACGTCAGCCCGACCGTGCCGCCGGCCAGGCCGGGGTCGAACGTGATCGTGCCGCCGTCGGCGATGAGGCCCAGCGCCTCTCGCAGCGACCCGGGCCCGCCGTCGGCGAGCGTGGTCACCGTCAGGGCAGTCGGCGGCGGGAAGGGCGTGCGCCGCACCTGGTCGATCAGGTAGGTGCCGGCCGCCGGGTAGGGCAGGTCGAAGCCGTAGCCCCACACCTCGTCGAGGCCGAGGCCGTCATCGGGTGCGCCGGCCGGCTGGTCGGCGCTGCGGACGAAGTCGGCCACCGGGATCGACACCTGCTGCCAGCCGGTGGAGTCGTCGGTGAAGGTCGTCTCGAACCGCTCGGCGGTGTCGGGGCCCTGGAAGACCCGGACGTAGTCGATGGCATACTCCTGCGGATAGGTGTTCCCCGGATCGACCGGGCCACCGAAGCTGCCGCCGATCGCCAGGTTCAACAACAAGTGGAACGGCTTGTTGAACACCCACGGGCCCGGCACATCCCCAGGCTGCGCCTGGTGGTACTGGATGCCGTCCACGTACCAGGCGATCCGATCCGGCTCCCACTCCACCGCGAACGTGTGGTAGTTGTTGTAGACGGGCTGGCCGAAATCGAAGATGTTCCCGAAGGCGTTGCCACCGTTGTAGCCGGGGCCATGGATGGTGCCGAAGATCTCGTTCGGAAGGCGGCTCACGTACTCCATGAAATCGATCTCACCGGCGCGCGGCCACGGGTTGTAGGTGATATCGGTGCCGAGGCTCCAGAAGGCCGGCCATAGACCGGGGCCACCGTCGGGGACCAGCAGCCTCGACTCGATGCGACCATAGGCGAACTCGGCCCGGTTCTGCGAGATCAGGCGGGCCGACTCGTACTCACATGGCCCGTAATAGCACTGGAGGGAGGGATCGGCCTCGTCGAGTGTGATCACCAGGTTGCCGTTGCCGTCCGTGGCGGCGTTATCGAGATCATCGGTGTAGTACTGAAGCTCGGAATTGCCCCATCCGGGTATGCCGTTGACGGTCCCGTCGCCGATCTCATACCCCCAGTTGTCGGGGTTGGGCGGCGTGCCGGCAGCCTCGTCGAATTCGTCGCTCCATACCAGGCTCCAGCCCGACGGGCCGGGGTCGGGTGCGCGATTGTCCTTCAGCGTCACGGTAACCTCTTCGCCGCTGCCGGTGCCCTTGAACCAGAAGTCGAGCGTCTCGGTTCCCGTCCAGTCCTGGCCGAGAGCGAAGTCGCGGGCGACGGTGCCCAGGCTGATGGCGGCGCCGTTGTCGTCGGGGAGATCGAGGGCGTCCATCGAGTGTTCCCACGCCTTGCGGTAGCGGTAGATGGCCCTGTCGTACCGGCCGCGCACCAGCTCCCGTGCTGCCCTGACGAATTCCCGCTCCGCCTTGGCGATGTCGGTGGCGTCACCGTCGTTGCGGAGGGCGAGCTCGAACATCAGGCCGGCGAGCTCGGCGTCGACGTCGACCAGGAGGTCGACGGCCGCCTGGGCGGCCGCAGCCTCGGGGCCCGACACCTTGCCGAGCTCCTTGACCGCTTGCCGCTCCCAATCGAAGACCTTCTTGCCGTGCTTCTCGTCGAGGAAGAAACCGTTGATCCAGTAGCCCGGGTTGAGGCTCTTCTCGACACGACCGATGGCCTTTTCGATCCGCGTGCTGTTCTGGCTCGAGCTGGCAGGCAGCAGTGCCTGGAGGTCGGCGATCACGTCCTGCTTGATGGAGTCGTACCCCGGCCCGGCGGCAGGCGTCGAGATGGCCAGCACGTTCTCGACCGCATCCTGGCCGGGACGCTCGTCGGGGCCGCCGACGAGAACGCGCTCGGCGTCGAACTCGACCAGCCCGTCGCCCTCCCACAGGAAGGCGCCCTGCTCGAAGTCGTCGATCAGCTCGGGGTCGAACAGCTCATCGTCCTCGATGCGTACCGCCGCCTGGGATTGCGCTCCCAGTTCGACGTCGACGGGATTCGAGAGCCGGAGAATGATTCGCTTGTCGCCGGCGAACTTGGTGTTGTCGAAGGTTTCGACCGGGAAGGTCAACTCGCTCGCCCCTCCGTTCACAAAGGTCAGCGTGCCGCTGGTGGGGGTGTAGTCCTCACCGGGCACGGCACCGGCGGGCTCGGTCGTGAAGTCGATGCTGACCTGGGCCGGGTCGGCGGGCCCCATCGGCCGGTTGAGCTTGACCCCAACATCGCCGGTTGTTCCCTCCTGTATGCCGGTTTCATTCACGGCGAAGTTGACCGCCAGCGCAGGCGGCGCGGCGATGCCGTAGACGCTCACCTGGTCCACGTAGAACGTCTGCGGCCCGCCGGTGTTGAGCGTTCCGATGGCGTAGCCGTGCATCTGGAACAGGCCGAGGCCGTCGTTGGGGGCGTTGTTGCCGATTCCCTTGCGGATGAACGCCGAGAACGGGAACTCCAGCAGCTGCCAGCCGGCGAAGTCGTCGACGAAGTCGACCGTGAACCGCTCGGCGTCGTCGGTGGTGGAGCCGGGATTGCGGTTGTCGAGGATGTCGATGAACACGGTGATGCCGGAGTTGTTGCCGTGGAACCACAGCGAGAGGCCCTCGCTGGTCGACCAGTCCTGCGACACCCAGTTGCCGCCGCTCTCGAAGCCGTGGATGAACCCGGCGAACGACGTCACGTCGACGTCCATTTGGAGGACACTGTTGGGTGTGCCGATCGCCGGAAGAACCGGGGCGGGCGGGGTGGTCGTGGTGGAAATGGCGACCGAGCTGCCGGCGCCCTGGAACGTGCAGAAGCCGAGCGGTGGCGCGCCAGGAGCGCACGGGGTTCCCGGGGCTACCCCGCTCTCGAAGTCGTCGACGACGGTCCGGGCGTCGGGCACGAGTGGTCCACGGGTGAAGGCCCAGTAATCGGTGCGGAAGACCGCGTCGGAGCCGTCGTTTCCGATGACGACGAACAGGGCGTTGATCAGCTCGCCGTTGCCCCCGCGGGCGGGCGTGGTCGGGTCGAGCACGCCGTTGCCGCCGGTGAAGAACGAGTTGTCGTCGGAGAAGTCGTCGAGCGGGATCGAGACGAGCTGCCAGCCGCCGCCGGCGGTGGCGCAGGGGCCGGCCGCCGACACGACGCAGTTGTACTGGAACTCGTCGTCGTCAGCCGCATTGGCCGCGCCATCCGAGTTGTCGTCCTCCTGGAGGTTGATCTCCAGCGTGTAGTCCTGGCCGGCGTCGGGGTTGATCCAGAAGTTGAAGTGGTCGGTGCCGGAGATGTCGACCGGGTTGGTGCGCCCGAAGCCGCCGAAGAAGCCCGGCGTTCCTCCGGAGCCCCAGCCGGTCTCGAGCGAGAAGGCGCCGCCGTCGGCCGGGGGCAGGTCGGCCGCGTTCGGGCCGATGCCTCCGCCGCCGACAGAGCCGTTGAAGGTGAACCAGCTGTTGGCGAACGGGTCGCCGTGCTCCATGTCGTCGAACACCACCTCGTCGAAGGCGAGGGGCCCGCCGGAGCTGAAGGCGAACAGGTCGAAGTCCACCTCGACCGTCGAGGGGTTGGCGCCGGTGACGCCGGCGATGACGATCACCACCTCGTCGAGGTCGCCGTCGAAGGTGCCGTTGCCGCCGGTGCCCAGGTCGGTGAAGCTGCCGAGTGGGGCGCTGACGAGGGTCCACTCGTCGTCGAAGTCGGAGGCCGTGAAACCAGTATCGAGGCGGAACGAGTCGTCGGTGCCGGCGGTGTAACCGTCTCCAGCCGTGTCCTCGCGAATCGTGATCTCGAGGGTGTAGCCGTCGACCGTGGCGTTGCTCTGGTTGTAGACCCAGACGTTGAACCACGGGTCGGCCGGCGGGGTCACCTGGGCGGCGTTCGGGAAGTTCTTGAAGGCGCCGCCGTAGAAGCCGGAGGCCGTGCCCTCGCCGCCCCAGCCGGTGCTGAAGTAGAAGCCGCCCTCGTAGGGACGGTCGGACGACGGGCCGCCGCCGCCGCCGGCGTTGACGCCCCCGAAGAAGCCCCAATCCGACGTGTTGCCGTCCTCGAAGTCGTCGATGACGACGCCGACTGCGTCCGGCACGGCCAGCGAGGCGGGCTGGACTGCGATCAACAGGCCGCCGATCATCATCATCGCCACCAAAACTCGCAGGGTTCTCCGCCTCGCCTCGCGCATGCTCTCTCCTTCAATCCGGTGGGAGCGCTCCCACGCCGGCGACTGTAGTCGACTCGCCCACTCTTCGTCAAAACCAAGACCCCAGCAAGCGCCTCGCACCCAGGGCTTCTGTCCGGCGACCGATGTTGAGAGCGCTCCCGTGCAGAGGGAATCGCTGGGAGACGTGCCCGGTCGGCCCGGCGACCACGAGCCGGGAACCGTTGGGAGCCGAACGCTCATCCGGCGGCGGCCCTTATCCGGCGTGGGACTGAGTGCCGGCGGGAGTTGCGGCCGGCCCGATCGTGTTCATCGATGATTCGGGAACGAACACATCGAGGCGCTGCACGCGTCCGGTGCGTCGAAAGATTTCCTGCGACGTCTCGGCGGCAAGCACCCATCCATCCACGCGCTGGACGGTGCCATCGGCACGCGTCACCACCACGTGCGGTCCGTCATCGGTGGCATGGACGACAACCGGCACCTGGCAGACGGTGAATCCCAGGGACCCGGGAGTGATCGTCATGTCGACTGCCGTGCCGGCGGGGTCGAGGTAGGTCATCTTGCCCGGCTCGGTCCGGAGCTCGCGGCGGTCGAGCAGGACCGGAGTGAAACGGATCGACCCGTTGGATACGGTGAGGCCGAGCTCTGCCCAGCGGGTCAACAGCTCCTCCTTCACCTGGCCGGTCATGCCGGGCTGCTGGGCCCCGGCGTGGGCCGGGGTGTGTGAGTAGGGATCGGTCGGGAACGCGCCGTAGGCAGAAACGGAGGTATTGAAGCCGAGTCCCGCCCGAATGCGGGCATACCAGCCGAGCAGCTCTGCGAGCGAGTCGGGACCCGCCCGGTCCGCCTCTGCCAGGATGCACTCCTGAACGGCAACCAGCAGCTTGGCCACCATATGCCAGTACACGGACCCGATTCCCTCGTATGCGTACATGCTCGAGGACCGACCGGTGAACTCGCGGTGGCGGAACACCTCTTCGTAGAGCTCGAGCGTGGCCGCCCGGAACTCCCGCACGAGTGGCTGGAGCCGTACATCGTCCAGCCGGTCGAGGGCTGCCTCCAGGTCGCTTGCCCGGCGAAAATCGGGGTTGAAGTGGTGACGCCCGTCGGCGGCCCGGACCACGACGTCTCGGGAGCCGGCCTCGAGCAGGGCGGTCAGTAGCGGGTTCGACTCAACCGAGTGAGCCGGAATCAGGTTCCGCTCCACGAATCCGGGCCGCAGCCGGGCGGGGTATAACAGAAAGCTGTCGACATCCGCGCGATAGAGCCCGGAGTCGTACATCTTTGCGATCAGGGCGCTGACCTCGTCGGTGTCGAGCAGGCCCGAGCTGATGGCTGCCACCTGGCCCTCGAGCATGGGGGGAAGGTGCTCGACACCGGCCATCGAATTGCCTTCCCGGAGGTGGAGGATGTTGTAGGCGTCGTAGAGGCCGTCTTCCCGGCGAGCCGACCGGACCGCGTCGTCCAGGTGCACGAGCGCCGCCCCCACGAGACGCTGGAGCGTGTCGGCTTCGAGGGGCTTGGGTGCCGACGTTCCGGCCGCGTACAGGTTGGCCCGATACGCGTCGTAGACGCCTCCCAGCTCGTGGAGCATCCGGGCGCGGTTTTCGCCGGCGAGCTCATCGGCCTCGATCAGCGCCGAGTGGGATTCGAAGATGGCGATGAGCGCCTGGGTCCAGGCGACGACATCTGCCGATACCTGCCAGGACTCGGTCAGGCCGGCGGTCAGGTCCCCGAGACGGCGCAGGTAGGCCCGGAGATAGGAGAGCGTCACCATCGACAGGCCATTCCCAACCAGGGCGTTGTTGGCGTCGTTCCATTCGGGACGCTCCGTGTTCATCCATATCCCTCCCCGCGGGACGAAGTTCGAGAGCTTCGCCAAGGCCGGGATCAGGAGCTTTTCGAGAAGGCTGACGTGGACGATGTTGCCTTCGGCGTCGGCCACCAGCTTGCCGTCGCTACCGAGACTCGAGACCCGGGCCGCCACGGCTTCGTCGGCCTCCTCGTCGAACTCGACCGTTGCTTTCGGATTGCGCACCAACTCGTCGTAGGAGGTGATCCGGTACGGCACGTCCGCGAACGTGTAGATGGCACGACCCAGCTCCCCGGTCAGCCAACCCGGGTCGTGGGCCTCCTGCGATTCGAGGAGTCGATGCAGGTAGACGATCTGATGATCTCCCCAGTAGCCGATGCCACTCCACGGATTGTCCGGCTCGGGGACCTCCCAATCGACCCCCTCGCTGGTTATCCGGTAGGGGTTGTAACCGTCGGCCGTCGATGCGTTCAGGAATATGGCCACCATCGACGGGAGGAAAGCGGGGTAGCTGCGGCACAGCGCCTCCCAGTTCTGGAAGATGTCCCGCCAGTTGCCCTGATAGGTCATCAACGGTTCATCGTGCTCGTCCCGGACCCGTATGGAGAAGTGATTCCAGGGCCGGCTCGGGTCTCCGTGGCGCCGTGAGAAGGAGAGGGGCAGGTACTCGTAGGCCAGCCGAACGAGATTGGGGTCTCCCGGCTCGGCCGCCCGGGTCCGCAGCTCCTGCACGTCGAGCGATCGAGGCAAGGCTGCGAGCCATTCGGCGTGCCGGTCGGCCACCCGTCTGTTGCGCTCCTCGAGGAAAGACCCGAACCGGTCGGCGTGCACGGAGTACCCGTCCATGAACGTGCCGCCCCGCATGACGTTGAAGAGGGTGTTGGCGAAGTGGTGGGCGTCCATCTTGGTGGATGAGGTGAGGTGCACGCCGTCGGAACTGGCGACGATGTCCCGCAGCTTCGATGAGGAGCGCCCGATGTCCTCTTCCAACGCCGCCGCCATGTCATGGCCGGAAGCCAGCTCGGCCCGGAGACGGGCGATGTCGGCATGATCCTGCGCCACGTCGGCCACGATGTGCCACGTGAGGGATTGGCCGGGCTCGACCTCGATGGTGGCGCCGAGCAGGAAAGATCCGGGACGGCCGGTCCTCAAGGAGGATTGTTGGAACGGCTGGCCCCGCCTGGCCAACTCCAGGGATAGCGGGTCAACGCTCAGCTGCGGGCGGTCCAACCCGGTTGTCCAAGCCGTGGTCGCCCGGAGGGCCTCGGCTGGTTCGGGCCGGTCCACGATCAGCGCTTCGAGCGTGAATATGCCGATGCCGGGCTCGATCAGCTCGCTGCGACGATAGGCATTGGCGAGGTTGCTCATCTGCTGCTGGAGCGCAACTCCGATGCCCCACGGCATGACACCGACCAGGCCGTCGACGGCTTCGATCGTGATCCGAGTGCCGGCATCCCGGTTGTGGAGCGAGGCGGTCCGGACCCAGCCGAATCGATCTGAGGGTGCCCACCGGGACCGGAAGGCGAGGCCGAGGTCGAGGTGCTCCTCCTCGAACACGATGGCATCACCGCGCAGGCTCTTGAACAGATTCCTCCGGGTATGGGGATTGGTTCCCGTAAAGGGCTCCCAGAGGATCGTACCCTCGTGGTTGCGGACGCGAAGGACGGTGACGGGGCCGACTTGCCCCCTTGCTCCGTGGAGCCTGTCGTCCGTCTCGTAGGGGAATAGGCAATCGGCCGGCTCGACCCGGCCGGCGGAGAGGCCTCCGGCGCTGGAGATGAACATCCACAGGTCCGAGCTGCTCACGATCGTCATCAGGAATGGGTCCATCTCATCGGCGTTCGAGATCCGATACATCTCGACTCCGTCGACGACTTCGATGCGTTCACCGACGCTCATCGACACCTCCGGTTGTGGTCTTCCGGCTGTGCGCTCGGCCGGCTGGGAGCCCCGGCTGCGGTGCCGACAGCCCGTTGCGTTCAATGACGTGCGACAGCCATCGGCTGCTGGCCTTGGGCCGGCGTTCCAGTGTGTCGAAGTCGACATGGAAGATGCCGAATCGCTTGGTGTAGCCCTCGCTCCATTCGAAGTTGTCGAGCAGCGACCACACGAAGAATCCACGGAGGGGAACGCCGGCCGAGATTGCGCGATGGGCGGCCGCCAAGTGCCCGGCCAGATAATCGATGCGATCCTGGTCGTCGATGTTTCCGGTCTCGCTCACCTCGTCGGCGAAGGCGGCGCCACACTCAGTCACGTAGTACTCGGGGAAGCGGTAGTCCCGGTCTACACGCTGGAGGATCTCGGTCAGTCCCTGTGGATAGATTTCCCACCCCATTTCCGTCCGGGGGCCGGCCGGGACCTGGGACCAGGCGAGCTTCCCGGCGGGGTCGGTGGTGGCAGCCACCCGATTGGGGAAGTAGTAGTTGACTCCGAGGAAGTCGAGCGGCTGAGCGATCGTGGTGAGGTCGTCTGGAAAGACGTGTGAGAGGTCGAGGTCGAAGTGGGCACGCACGTCTTCGGGATATCCCCGGCCGGTCAGCGGATCGAGGTACCAGCGGTTCAACACGCCGTCGCCGAGCTCGGCGGCGGTGGCGTCCTCTTCTGTCTCCGAGGCCGGGATCTGGGGAGCAAGGTTGAGGACGATTCCGAGCCGTGCGGCAGGGCGTCGGTCGCGCATCACCTCCACAGCGCGGCCGTGCGCCAGCAACAGGTGGTGGCCGACGGGGATGGCCGATCCGGTCTCGCCCGGTGCGTGCCAACCGGATCCGTATCCGTGGTCGGCGGCCACCCACGGCTCGTTGATGGTCGCCCAGTAGGTGACCCGATCCCCGAGGAAGTCTGCGACGATCCGTGCATAGTCGGCAAACGCATCGACGGTGGCTCGGTTCAGCCAGCCGCCCTCGTCTTCGAGGGCTTGGGGCAGATCCCAGTGGTAGAGCGTCACGACTGGTTCGATCCCAGCCGCCAGGAGCCCGTCGACGAGACCCGAGTAGAAGTCCAGCCCGGGCTGGTTCACTCGACCGCGGCCGGTTGGGAGAATGCGCGGCCAGCTGATCGAGAAGCGGTAGGCCCCCAGCCCCAGCCCGGCCATGAGCTCGACGTCCTCGGGCCATCGCTCGTAGTGGTTGCAGGCCACATCGGCGGTAGTCCCGTCGCGGATCCGGCCCGGCGTGTGCGCGAACCGGTCCCAGATGCTCTCGCCCTTGCCGTCGACCCGGGCCGCGCCCTCGATTTGATAGGCAGAGGTGGCCGCACCCCACCCAAAGCCCTTTGGGAATGACAGTCCTTCGCGCTCGACCATGTGCTGCCGTCCATTTCTATAGGAGCGCTCCCAATATACTCGCTTCATTCCAAATTCCCACTTGACATTCGCTAGGGTTAGAAGCTAAATTCTCCGAGAGCGCTCTCAT
>JBFKDW010000053.1:0-21162 GCA_041619515.1 Acidimicrobiia bacterium | reverse complement strand
GGCTGACAAGACACTCGATGCAGAAATCCTGAAGGCAGCCCAGGTATTGGACGCGGCCGAGCACATAGCCGTCACGTGCCATCTCAAGCCCGACGGTGATGCGCTCGGCTCGGCCGTCGGCTTTGCCCGGGCGGCGGCTGCCGCGGGCAAGTCGGTAGTGGTCAGCTTCGGTGAGCCCTTCGAGCTGCCGGAGTACTTCACGCTGCTCGAGCTCGACGCGCTCGTGCCCCCGGCCGATTTCCCAGCCGTTCCCGAGCTGATGGTCACGTTCGACGCCGCCGATCGATCACGCCTCGGCTCGTTGGCCGAGGCTTCGACCCGGGCCGGAACGCTGATCGTCGTCGATCACCACATCACCAACGAGGGGTTCGGCGACATCAACCTGATCGACGGCGGAGCGGCGGCCTCAGCAGTCGTGACCTACGAGCTGCTCCGCGCCCTCGCGTGGCCGATCGATGCCGACGCCGCTTTGGCGCTGCTGCTGGGGGTGGTCACCGACACCGGCCGATTCCAGTACTCGAACACCTCACCGCGTACATTCCGGATTGCAGCCGAGCTGGTGGAGGCGGGAGCGCACCCGGAGGAGATCGGGCAAATGGTGTACGAGAACTCCCCGTTCGATTTCCTCACGGTGGCCGGTGTCGTGCTCCAGCGCGCCGTTCTGGAGGCGGACCTCTCCCTCGTGTGGTCCGAACTGCGCCTCGACGATCTCGCTTCGGCAGGCGTGACATCTGTCGAGGCCGAAGGTCTGATCGATTACATCCGCATCGCCCGCGAGGCCGATGTCGCGGTTCTGCTCACCGAGACTCCGGAGGGCACCAAAGCAAGCGTTCGGTCCCGGGCGACGCTCGATGTCGGTGCGCTGGCCGGCGCCTTCGGAGGAGGTGGGCATGCCCGCGCTGCCGGATTCACGTTCGAGGGCCCGGCCGGCGATGCGATCGAGAAGATACGGGAGTACCTCCGTGGCCGCTGAGGGGTTTCTCCTCGTCGACAAGCCGGGGGGGTGGACATCGCACGATGTGGTCGCCAAGGTGAGGAATCTGGCGCAGACCCGGAAGGTGGGCCACGCCGGGACGCTCGATCCCATGGCGACCGGACTGCTGGTGCTCGGGCTGGGCCGGGCCACCCGCCTGCTCCGGTTTGTGCAGGGGCTGCCCAAGGAGTACACAGCCCGAGCCCGGTTTGGCATTGCCACCGATACGCTCGACGCCGACGGCACCGAGGTCGGGCGCACTCCGCTGCCGGTGTCGCTCGAATCGGTACGGGCGGTGCTTCCCTCTTTCCGCGGGGAGATAGAACAGGTCCCGCCCATGGCGTCTGCCATCAAAGTCGGTGGCCAGAGGCTCTACGAGCTTGCCAGGCGCGGGGAGGAGATCGAGCGGCCCGCCCGGCCGGTACACATCTTCGAGCTGGAGGCGACGGATCTGGTCGAGGGTGACTACCCGCTCGTCGAGCTGCGCGTTGTCTGCTCGAGCGGCACCTACGTGCGATCATTGGCGGATGACATCGCCGGGGCGCTCGGGGGTCGCGCCCATCTGGTTGCGCTTCGACGCACCCGAATCGGCTCCCACCAGGTGGGAGAGGCGGCCGGCATGGAGGCGCTGAGCGAGCGCCCCACCGCCATCGCCGACCTCGTGCTCTCGTTCTCCGACGGTTTGAAGGATCTCACCAGCCTCACGGTCGACGCCGACCTTGGTCGCCGCATCGCCCATGGATCGGTTCTCACTCCCGGTGAGCTGCCGATTGATGAGCCGACCGTCGTTCTCGACGGCGCCGGGAACCTGCTGGCGATCTATGCCCGGCATGGCAGCGGTGTCAAGCCCGAGGTGGTAGTGGCGTGAAGGTGCTCCTGGGCGATCCTGCGGTGTGGACGCCGCATCCGGCGGGAGTGGCGGTGTCGGTAGGGGTGTTCGACGGAGTCCATCTCGGCCATCGCCAAATGCTCCAGACTCTGGCCGAGGAGGCGGCTTCGATGGGGGGCCTCCCGCTCGGCGCCGTGACATTCGACCGGCATCCACTCGCCACCATTGCTCCCGAGCGCACGCCACAGCTGATCACGACGCCCGAGGAACGGCTCGTCCTATTCGAGCAAACCGGCCTCGATTTCGCGGCAGTGCTCACATTCGACGAGGCGGTGCGGGCGCTGCCTCCAGACGAGTTCGTCGAGAGGGTTCTGGCCGGCGGCCTCGGGGCGCGCCTGGTGGTGGTGGGGAACGGATTCCGATTTGGCCTCAATGCTGCCGGCGACGTGGACGAACTGCGCCGGCTGGGCGACCACTTCGGTTTTTCGGTGCGGGCGGTTGCGCTCCTCGAAACCGAGTCGGGGCCCATTTCCTCGTCGGCGATCCGTCAAGCCGTGGCAGCCGGGGACGTTCGGACCGCCGCAGCAATGCTCGGCCGGCCCTTCACACGAAGCGGCCGGGTGGTTGCCGGCGACCGCAGGGGCGCAGACATCGGGTTCCCGACGGCGAATCTCGAGATCCGGCCGGGGCTCCTGAGGCCGGGTCGGGGCGTGTACACCGCCAGGGCACTGATCGACGCCGAGTGGATTCCGGCGGTGGTGAACATAGGCGTGCGGCCCACCTTCGACGGTGCCCGGGAGGTGGTCGAGGCCCATTTGCTCGACTTCTCCGCCGACCTCTATGGACGAGACCTGGTGATCGAATTCATCGATCGGCTCCGGGCCGAACAGCGGTTTGACTCGGTCGGGGCACTTGTCGAACAGATCGGCAGAGACGTGGAATCGGCCCGCGCCCGTATGGGTCTCGGCTAGCCGCCGCCCCGCCTCGCACACCTCTTGAACCAGCCGGGCCCGTCCCGCATGCTGTCCCGGTGCTGTGGTCGGCAATGCTCGTTGCGCTGGCAGGATTGGTGGGTCCGGGTGACACCGGGCCTCCGATGCCGACGACGACCACGACGGTCTCGGTTCCGGAGAGCCCGGCGGCCGGCCTGATGCTGAGGGCCACCCCGCCCCCGAGCTTCTCACCCAAGCATGAACCGTCGGCGCCGATCGGGGCTCTGCCTCCGGCGCCGACGGCGCTGGCCGGGCTCATCGCGGGAATGGCGCTGCTGGCCGCACGGGCGCGTCGAATCAGCTTTGCCGAACAGCGGGTTCGCAGCGCGTTGCAAGACAACGTGTTCTCGGACGTCGGGTATGGAGATCTGCGTGACATCTCCGACCTCATTGGAGGTCTCGAGAAGGGGGAAGCCAGCGCGGTGGTGGGGGCGCTCAGCGATCATGAGCTCGCGGTCTGGTTGCGGGAGCTCGACGGGTGGCGGGGTGGCTTCAGCTCTCGGGAACGGAGGATGCTGTTCGCCGACCTGGTGACTCGTCTCCGGCCCAGACAGCTGTCGCGGATGATTGCCATGGGCAAGAGTGTCGAGCTCATCGAGGCGGCCGTGGCCGGCGGCGCCCCCGGCGACAACGCCGAACTGGCGATGCTGCTGTGGAGGAGCCGCAGCCCGGCCGATCCGGGCTGGGAGCGCATCATCGACCTGGTCGAGGCGTCCCCGGGGTCGACCGAAGCAGCCGTCGCTCGCCGTCCCCTCGCGGGCACGGTGCGAAGCCTGCTTGGTATCCACCGACCGATCCCCGACGAGCCGCCTCGTCTGCGATATGACGCCACGGTGCGATTCCTCACCGTGGCCGCCGGGTTCTCCGACCCCGCCCTCAAAGCCCGCCTGTTCGTCGAAATCGTCGAACAGCATGACACCCACCGCCGGCTCCGTCGACAAGGCGGTGCCAAACCCGAGCATGTGCTCGGGGGGTTGTTCATGCTGGTTCGGAGCGATGCTCATGAGGTCATCGCCCGGCTCAACCACGCCGCCGATCCGCACGCCAACGCCTTCTCTGAGTGGATCAAAGACATGATCGAGGCCGACCGGATCGACGAGCTCGACGTCCTCCTCGCCGAAATCGCCGGCGGTCCCGACCGCTTGGCCTTCTTCGCTGATCCCGGCGCCGATCCGGCTCGGCCCTACGCCAATGCCTCGAACCTCGGCTTCTACGTCGGTGCCTACAGCCTTGCCATCGATGGGCTGGTTGGCGACGCCGAAGATCGGATCACCCTCGTGGGGAAGCTGTTCTCAATCTTCACCGGGCTCGTGCCGGGCCCGGACGAGTCCGTGATACGGCTGCCGATCGGTCCGCTCGTCGATGTGCACGCGGCCGCCGTCGTCAAGAGCCTGGAGGAGGACGCCACCAGCCTCAAGCAGGCTCTGTGGGGCCTGGCAAAGCCGCGCACCGCCGACGGCCAACTATGGAATGGGCCGGGCACGACGCAATTTCAGGACTCCTGGGAGGAGGTGATGTCGGTTCGATGAGATGGCGGGGCGGAAACCCACAGAATCATCGTCTCGCTCTTTAATCTCGCGCCGTGAGCACAACCGATCAGCCCCGGCCGCCGGCCGTGTACCGAGGATTCCTGGCAGCCCGGGGCGGAATGCCGGAATGGATCCCGCATCTGTTGGTCATGGTGGCGGGATTGCTGATTGTGCTGTTCGCCGGCCTCGCAATCTTCCGGGCCCTGCGCAGCCTGATCGTGCTGCTCTTGATCTCCGCATTCCTCGCAACCGCCATCGAGCCCGCCGTCAACTACCTCGCCAGGCGGGGATGGCGGCGCGGCCTGGCAACCGGCGCCATCTTCCTGCTCATCCTGCTGGCCGGGTCGGCCATGGTGGGCCTCATGGTTCCGCTCATCATCGATCAGACCCTGCTCCTCATCGACCGAATCCCGGGTTACATCGACGACCTGGCGATTCAGGCCGAAAAGATCGGTCTCGAGTTCTCGGGCGACAAGATCGAAGCCGGCCTCACCGACTTCGACAGGACCCTGCAGGAGTACGCCACCGACCTGGCGGGAAGTGCGTTCGGGGTCGGCTCGACGCTCATCAACACGGTTTTTCAAGGGCTGACCATCACCCTCTTCACCTTTTACCTGGTAGCGGACGCGCCCCGATTTCGGAGGACCCTGATGTCGACGCTCCCCGCAGAGCATCAGCGGGAGGTTCTCAAGGTGTGGGAAATCGCCATCGAAAAGACCGGCGGATACTTCTACTCGCGGGCGCTGCTGGCGGCCATCGCCACCGCCACGGCCTGGATCGTATTTCGCGCTCTCGGGGTCCCGTTCGCCCTCGCCCTGGCATTGTGGCTGGGGCTGCTCAGCCAGTTCGTCCCGGTGGTAGGGACCTACATAGGCGGTGCGGTCCCGGTCCTGATCGCTCTGCTGGAATCGCCCGGCACGGCGGTGGGGGTGGTGATCTTCGTTATCGTCTACCAGCTCATCGAGAACTACTTGTTGAGTCCCCGCATCACCGCCCGCACGATGGCACTCCATCCGGCGGTCGCCTTCGGCTCCGCCATAGCCGGCGGGACGCTCCTGGGGGTGCCCGGCGCACTCATGGCCTTGCCGGTGACCGCGACGATCCAGGCATTCATCTCCACCTACCTGCACCGGCACGAGGTCATCGAGTCGCGGCTCACCGATGGGGGCAGCCCCGCCGGCCGGGCGCCGAAACCACCGGGAGGGAAGCGCCGTGGTTGAGCGAATCGGGTCGGGCTCGCGATATGAGGAGTCGATCGGCTTCTCCCGGGCGGTCGTGGTTGGGAACCGGGTCCTCGTGTCGGGAACCGCCCCGGTCCCTGCTCCCGGTGAGGAGGTGGCGATCGACGCCGGCGACCAGATGCGAAGGTGTGGCGAGATCATCGCCGCCGCCCTGGCGGAGGCCGGCACCGATCTCAACCGGGTGGTCCGTACCCGCATGTTCATCACCGATCCCGACGACGCCGCCGTCGTCGGCGCCGTACACGCAAAGCTGTTCGCCATGGCCCGGCCCGCCGCCACGATGGTGGTGGTCGCCGCCCTGCTCGACCCCGCCTGGAAGGTGGAGGTCGAGGCCGAGGCGGTCCTCTAGCGCCACATCTCGGCGGGCCCGGGCGGCGGTGAACCGGCCGGCGCCTGTTTGCCCGCCTGCGGTACCGGGCTATGCTCCCGGCTCTGCTACAGTTCCGAGAGCCGATTCCGGCGGGGTTCCCCAAGGTGAATGACACCAAGACCATCATTGAAGAGTTCGGAAAGCACGCCACGGACACCGGTTCGCCGGAAGTCCAAGTGGCGCTGATCACCGAACGCGTAAACCAGCTCACCGAGCACCTGAAGGTTCACAAGAAGGACCATCACAGCCGACGGGGCTTGCTCATGCTGGTCGGGAAACGCCGGCGCCTCCTCAACTATCTGAGAAATCAGGATGTGGAGCGCTACCGCAGTCTCATTGCCAAGCTGGGACTTCGTCGGTAACGGGAGAGCGGCAGACAAGCTGCTCTCGAACAACCCGGGGACCGGGTTCGTTGTCAGTGGTGATTCCTTGTCATCGACGAGGTGTGACTACTGGTAATTAGCCCGCTCCTCCTGAACAACAAGGAGAGACGCGTGTCTGAATTCACCGTCAGCGACAAGGTCGGCAACTCCGAGATAACCATCTCGGCCGGCGCGCTCGCACAACAAGCCGACGGCGCAGTGACCGTCAAGCTCGGCGACACCGAAGTACTCGTCACCGCCGTTGCATCGCGCAAGCTGCGCGAGGGCGTGGACTTCTTCCCCCTCACCGTCGATTGTGAGGAGCGCATGTACGCGGTAGGACGTATCCCCGGATCGTTCTTCCGACGGGAAGGCCGGGCGACCGAGCGGGCCATCCTCACCTGCCGCCTCATCGACCGTCCGCTGCGGCCGTCCTTCAAGGAGGGCTTCCGTTCCGAGACGCACATCATCGCCACGATCCTGCAGGTCGACCACGAGCACCCCTACGACATCGCCGCGCTCAACGGCGCCTCGGCTGCTCTGTCGATCAGCTCGATTCCGTTCGAAGGCCCCCTGGCCGGGGTCCGGATGGGCCTCAAGGGTGGCGAGTGGATGGCGATGCCCACCCACAGCGACATGGAGGGAGCAGTGTTCGAGCTGACGGTGGCCGGTAAGCGCAATGCCTCCGGCGGGATCGATGTGGTCATGGTCGAGGCAGGGGCCACCGAAGACGCACTGCGGCTCATCGACGCGGGAGAGCCGCCGAGTGACGAAGCGACCGTAGCCCGCGGGCTCGAGGAAGCCAAGCCGTACATCAGCCAGCTCATCGACCTCCAGCTCGAGCTTGCCGCCCATTTCAACCCGCCGGAGGTCGAGTGGCCCCTCGTCGCCGACTACACGCCCGAGGTCTGCGAGCGGGTTGCGGCCGCCGTGGGTGACCGGGCGAATGATGTCATCACCATCGCCGACAAGCAGGAGCGGGGTGAGGCGCAGACCGCGCTCGGCGAAGCGATTGAAGCGGAGCTCATCGGCGAAGACACCGATCCGGACGAGGCCGCAATGGTCAAGAAGGCCTTCCGGTCTGTCATGAAGGAGCGGATGCGCCAGCGGGTGGTTTCCGACGGTGTCCGTCTCGACGGTCGCGCTCCGGCCGACATCCGCGCCCTCGAGGCCGAGGTAGGGGTCCTGGACCGCACCCACGGCTCGGGCTTGTTCAAGCGGGGCGAGACACAGGTGCTCAACGTCACGACTCTGGGAATGCTCCGGATGGAGCAGATGCTCGACACGATCGCCCTCGAGGAATCCAAGCGGTACATGCATCACTACAACTTCCCTCCCTACTCGACCGGCGAAACCGGCTTCATGCGGGGTCCGAAGCGTCGTGAGATCGGCCATGGTGCTCTCGCCGAGAAGGCGCTGCTGCCGGCCATCCCGACCGCCGACGACTTCCCCTACGCCTTCCGGCTCGTTTCTGAGGTGCTGGCGTCGAACGGCTCCAGCTCGATGGCCTCCGTGTGTGGATCCAGCCTTTCGCTGATGGACGCCGGTGTGCCCGTTATGGCTCCGGTGGCAGGCATCGCGATGGGGCTGATCGCCCACGACGGCGGATTTGTCACCCTCACCGACATCCTGGGGGCAGAGGACGCTCTCGGGGACATGGACTTCAAGGTGGCAGGCACAGCAGATGTGATCACGGCCCTTCAGCTCGACACCAAGATCGAGGGACTGCCGGCCGACGTGCTCACCAATGCACTCGATCAGGCCAAGGATGCGCGCCTCAAGGTGCTCGCCGCCATGAAGGAGGCCATCGCAGCCCCTCGCGAGGAGCTGCGCCCGTACACCCCTCGTATCGAGGCGGTGCAGATCCCTCGCGACAAGATCGGCGAGGTGATCGGCCCGAAGGGCAAGATGATCCGCGAGATCGAGGAGGAGACCGGAGCGACCCTCGACATCGACGACGATGGAACCGTCCGTGTCGGCGCAGCAGATCAGGAATCGATGGAGGCGGCTCGCAACAAGGTGATGCTCATCGCCTTCCCGCCCGAGGCCGAGCTGGGCGCCGAGTACGAGGGCGAAGTGGTGAACATCACCAAGTTCGGCGCATTCGTCAACATTCTTCCCGGCCGCGACGGGCTGTTGCACATCTCGAAGATCGGTGGCGACAAGCGCATCGACAACGTCGAGGACGTGCTCAGCCTGGGTGACAAGATCAAGGTGGTTGTCGGCGAGATCGACCGCAACGGCAAGGTGAGCCTCAACATGGCCGGTCAGCCGCCGAGCACCGATTCCGGCGGAGGAGATCGTGACCGGGACCGTGACCGGGGGGGACGAGATCGTGGCCGGAGTGGCGCCGATCGGGATCGGGGCGATCGTGACCGAGGCGATCGTGACCGGGGCGATCGTGACCGGGGCGATCGTGACCGGGGCGATCGTGACCGGGGCCGCGACCGGGGCGACCGATCCGAAAGCCGTGATCGCGGCGATGGCTCCCGCCGGCGTCGTCCCCGCCAGGACGAGGCTGCCGAGCACCGCAGCGACGGTGGATCATCCCGTCGCCGGGCCGTCAGTTTCGAGGACGAGTTCCAGAAGGGTCTCGACGACTGAGCCCCGCGGCCCTAGCCGCCCGCTGCAGATACCAAGCCTTCAGCCAGCTTCGCATTGACGATGGCGATGCCGGCTGAGTTGACATGTAGGAAGTCGTAGAACTCGGCTGTGGTCCACGGATAGTCGGCCAGATCGATGTACGGGAGCGACCGGCTGTCGACGAACGCCTCCACCGTCGCTCGATAGGCCTCATAGTCGGCTGCGCCGTCGGGGTGCAGGTCGAGGTAGTCGGGGGTCACATACGGCATCTCCGCAACCACGACGTCGATGCCCAGCGCCTCCAGCCGGTCCACCAGCCGGGTGAGTGCTTCCAGCTCGATCCCGCCGAGGGTGTAGTCATTGAGAGCCCGTTCCCGGGTGCGGGTGATGTCGAGTGGCCGCGGGTTGTAGTCCTCGCCTGGGAGCACGAACTCGCCCGTATCGGGCCCGGCCGGGTTGTACTGGGTGACGAGCGCTCCCGGATCGCGCAGGAATGGGCTTATCCGAACGAGAGCCGACACCTCGGACAGGGCGGCCTGCACCCGCTGGCCGGTGGTCTCCTCTCCCATGAACCGGGCCCGTCCGCGCGAGTTCAAGTACTTCTCGAAGACCTCGCCATTGGAGCTGCTGGCGTCGTTGAGGTCGCGGCTGGTGAGCCCGATCACGACCATGTCGGGGGAGATCAGGGGGACGACGACGTTGAGCGTCCAGTCCTCGGTCTGGCGTAGCGAGGAGCCATCGAGAGCCGCGTTGAAGAATGTGCCCAGGCCGGTCAATTGCTCGAGGTCATCGGTGAGAAAGGCAGCATTCACTGACGAGTTCCCGATGAGCACGACGTCGACGGTGTCGCCTTCGGCGGCCAGCGCCTCCATTTCGCTGACTTTTCGGTCGGTCTGCGCGAAGTTCCAATCGGGGTTGGGGAGCCCGCCTGCCAGCACCCGTGCCACCAATTCGGCGATGAGCAGGACCGCCACCACTATCACGGCGGTCTTGAGTCCCCGACCCCGCAGCGAAATGGACGCCACGCCGCTGTGCGTGGTGTCGATCACGACCGGGTCGTGCTCGGAGACCGGACGGGTGGCGGGCAGCGCGCTCATGTCAGAACTGGAAGTAGATGAAGGGAACAGATCCGCCGCCGGTGAACACGATGAGACCCACGAGCATGACGCCATACGCCAAGCCCCGGCTGAGCACCGGCCATTCGAGCGGAGCCGTCTGGCTCCGGGCCTGGCGCTGAGCCAGGTCGATGACGAGGCTCATCAGGCCGAGCGGCACCAGGAGCGCCAGCATCTCGCCTGCCGCCACCAGGTCGGGCACCCCGCCGCGCAGCGTCGCGATCCCGGTCAGATAGTCCCACGCCTGGGAGAACGAATCGGCTCGGAAGAAGATCCACGAGAGAGCCACGAGATGGAACGTGACCAGCGCGGGCAGGATGTCACGTACCGTGAAAGGATCATCGGCAGCCTTCGGGCTCCGGTGACGCAGGCTTCGATGGGCGGCCAGGTACAGCCCGTGCAGGCCGCCCCAGACCACGAAGGTCCAGGCGGCACCGTGCCACAAACCCCCGAGCAGCATCGTGATCATCAGGTTGCGGTACGTGAAGATCTTCCCCCTCCGGTTGCCGCCCACGGTGATGTAGAGGTAGTCGCGTAGCCAGGTCGACAGTGAGATATGCCATGTCCGCCAGAAATGGGTGATGTTGCGCGCTAGGTAGGGCTGGCGGAAGTTTTCCATCAGCTCGATGCCGAGCAGGCGGCTCGATCCCCGGGCAATCGCCGAATACCCGGCAAAGTCCCCGTAGATCTGGAGCGAGAAGGCGTAGATGCCGAGGAGCAGCCGCAGCCACTCACCCGAGCCGGAGCGGCCGAAGGCCTCGTTGACCATGGGAGCGAGCCCGTCGGCTATGACCACTTTGCGGAACAAGCCGAGCAGGATGAGGTAGAGGCCTGAGCGAATCTCGGGGGAGGTGAGGCGGACTCGCAGCTTCTCGATCTGTGGGAGGAGACGGCTGGCCCGTTCGATGGGACCGGCAACCAGCTGGGGGAAGTAGGCAACGTAGACACCGAAGCTGAGTAGATCCCGGGTCGGCTCCATCTTTCCCCGGTACACGTCGATCGTGTATCCGAGGGTTTGGAACGTGTAGAAAGAAATCCCGACGGGGAGCAGGATCGTGAGGGTGGGCACGTTCGGTTCCAGGCCGAGTGAGTCGAGGGCGCTGGCCGTGGAGTCGATGAAGAAGTTGAAGTATTTGAAGAAGCCGAGAATGCCGAGGTTGACTGCGATGCTGACGAGCATCAGCAGGCGGCGCCTGGAGGCGACGGCGCTGCCCGCCAGTGCCCGAGCCACATAGAAATCGGTCAGGGTCGAGGCCACGATGAGGCTCAGAAAGCGCCAGTCCCACCAGCCGTAGAAGATGTAGGAACCGATCAGCAGCAGCTGGTTCTGGCGCTTTCGCAGCACCGTCCAGTAGAGGATGAAGACGAGCGGCAGGAAAACTGCGTACTCGAAGGAGTTGAAAACCATCTAGTTCCTGTCGTAACCCTGCAGCCTGGTCTTCCCCCGGCAAGCGGTCAGTGTACTTCTATTGTCGGTTCTCGCTCGCAGCCGGTTTAGGCGCTCTCCGTGGGGTTTGTAGTCGAACATACGTTCGATTACAGTGAGTTGTCCTATGGCGTTGGTACTGGAGGCGGGGAAAGTGATCGGGCTGGTGGGGACACCGGGTTGCGGCCTCACCCGGCTGGGGCTGGGGCTGCTGCGCGATCAGCCGGGCTGGGTGGCGTGCATCGACGTGCGCGGCTGGCTCAGCCCACTGGCTCTCTGGGAAGCAGGGGTTTCCGCCGATCGGGTGGTCGTGGTCCGGTGCCCTGATCCCCACCGCTGGCCTCAAGTGACCGCTGCGCTCGTGGAAGGCATGCAGGCGGTGTATGCCGAAATACCTTCCGGGGTGGCTGCTCCTGTGTTGCGGCGCCTGGGTGCCCTGGCGCGTGCCAGGGCGACGCCGGTCGTTTTGCGCCCGGTTGAGGGAGACATACCGGCCGGTATCGCCCATCTCCGGCTGGAGGCACAGGAAGTGGCCTGGGAGGGAGCTGAGCGAGGGAGAGGTCGCCTGCGAGAGCGCCGGTTCACCCTGGCGGCCTCGGGCAAAGGAGTGGGAGGGGTACGGCACATATTCGAAATGGAGGACGATGGCACGGATACTGTGCGCATGGTTTCCCGATTGGCCGCTGAGATGCCTGAACGCGCCGTCGGATGAGCCGTGCCAGGTCGTCGATGACACCAACCGAGTAGTCGCTGCCAATTCTCCCGCTCGGGCTCAGAGCGTGACAGTGGGCATGCTGAGACGGGAAGCCGAGGCGGTGTGCCCCACCGTGGTCACGTACGCCCAGGACCGGGGAGTTGAAGCCGGAGCGTTCGAGCCGGTGGTGGCCGCCATCGAAACTCTGGTGCCGCAGGTAGAGATCGTCCATCCCGGCCTCGTATTCGTGCCCATCGCCGGGGCGATTCGCTACTTCGGAGGTGAGGCTGCCCTAGTCGAGCGCCTGGCCGATGCGATCGAAGTCGTCGCCGGTCCGGGAGCGGCCATCGGTGTCGCCCAGGGGCCGTTCGCGGCCCGCCAGGCGGCTGCCATGGCCCGGGAAGGCTCCAACAGCCCCTGCATAGTGACAGACGAGGCAGCCTTCTTGGCCTCGCTGGACGTCGCCGCCGTAGGCAGCGACGCACTGGCTGCCACCTTCCGTTGGCTGGGCGTCACCACTCTGGGCGAGCTGGCCCGTCTTCCCCGGGCGGCGGTTGCCTCTCGATTCGGCACGCTCGGCCTGGAGGCTCACCGCTATGCATCAGGGGAGGATCGAGACCCGCACCCGCGTGTGGTGCCAGAAGACCATGCAGTGGAGGAGACATTCGAAGAGCCGATCGTCAACCTCGAGCAGGCCGGCTTTGCCGCCCGCAGTCTGGCGCACCGCTTGCTGGGCCGGCTGGGAGCCGAGGGGGTAGCCCCCCATCGGATAGAAGTAGCGGCCGAGTCGGTGGCCGGCAAGGTGCTGCGGCGGGTGTGGCGGAGTGCCGATCCCTTCGACGAAGCCACCCTGGCCGAGCGGATTCGCTGGCAGTTGCGCGCCTGGGTGGAGTCGGGTGGGATCCCCGGTGGGCTGCGACGGCTGCGGGTATTGCCGGCCGATGTGTCGGGAGAGGGGCGCCAGCTGGGTCTGGCCGAGGACCCGCTGAGTGAGGCGGAAGCCACCCGGGCTCTCATTCGTGCTCAGGCGCTGGTGGGTCCGGATGCCGTGCTGCAGGCCCGCCCTCAGGGCGGCCGCGACCCTCTCGACCGGGTGCAGTGGTTCCGGTGGGGGGAGGCGGCTCCGGCCCCGTCCCGGGATCCATCGGCTCCCTGGCCGGGGCGCCTGCCCGCTCCTGCGCCCAGCCTGGTGCCTCCTCAGCCCCCACCCCTGGGGATGGAGTGGGAAAACGGCTTGCCGGCCCGGGTCCGGCTGCGGAGCCGATGGGAGCCCATCCTGTCCTGGGCTGGGCCCTGGCGCCGCATGGGTAGGTGGTGGGAGGGGGAACCGGCCGTCGACCGCTACCAGCTCGTCACCTCGGCCGGAGCCTTTCTCTGCGAGGTTCGTGACGGTCAGGCGTTCCTCGTTGGGATCTACGACTGAGCGGCCCCTCGATGCCGAGGCGCTGGTTGCCTCCAGCCCTGGCCCGGTCAGTCGAGGGAGGCGTCACCGCCGGCGAACCGTGAAAGCTCGACGCCGGTCAGGTCCCGCACCGCCATGACCGAGAATTCACCGTGCTCGGGTGATGGGTAGTCCGGGTCGAGGTAGGCGTCACCGCCGGCGAACCGTGAAAGCTCGACGCCGGTCAGGTCCCGCACCGCCATGACCGAGAACTCACCGTGCTCGGATGATGGGTAGTCCGGGTCGAGGTAGGCGTCACCGCCGGCGAACCGTGAAAGCTCGACGCCGGTCAGGTCCCGCACCGCCAGGAGCGAGAACTCGCCGTGCTCGGCGCCCCGATCGTACGGCTGGGCGGTCGGCCCCTCATCGCTTTCTGCCAGCAAGACGGCTGCGAGCACCGCCGCCACCGCCGCCACGACGAACAATGCCATCCACTGGATCCAGCGGTGGATCCTCGGGGCAGGAGGCTCGCCGAGCCGGGGCCGGAGGTGAACTCTGTGCTTCACCGGCGCAGTCGGCGCCTTGGTCTCGGTTCTCCGATTCTTCTCGAGCATGTCTGCCATGTTCTGTCCTTCCGACACCTCAATCATCTACCTGCGGCCCTGCAATGCGCTTACGTCCCGCTTGCGAGTTCCATGTGAAAACCATCACAAGCCTCTAGCGGCCGGTCATCGGGAGGGGTCTACTGGAGATGGGCATGCGTTCTGACACGGAAATTCTCATCCTCGGCCCGCTCGAGGCCAGGCGAAACGACGAGGCCATTCACGTCGGAGGTCCTCATCTGCGGGCGGTGCTCGCAGCCCTGGTGCTGAGTGCCAACCATGCGGTGCGGGCCGACCAGCTGGCCCTCGTTCTGTGGGCTGATGACCCTCCCGATTCGGCCGAAAGCACCATCCAGTCCTACATCTCCCGGCTGCGGCACCTGCTGGGGCGCGATTCCATCACCAACGAGGATCACTCCTATGTGTTGGTCGCCGACTGCGCTCAAATCGACGCCTGCCGGTTCGAACGACTGGTGCAGGAAGGGCGCGCCTATCTCGACGAGGATCCCGAGCGAGCGCTCGAAGCGTGTCGTCGGGCTATCGGCCTCTGGCGAGGCCCCGCCCTGGGTTTGCTCGGCGATGAGGAGTTCTGTCGTCTCGAAGCGATTCGGCTCGAGGAGCTCCGGTTGCTGGCAATCGAGATGGAGACCGAATGCGAGCTCCGGCTGGGCCGCTGCGGAGAATGCGCATCGAGACTGCGGGCGCTGGTGGTCGAGTATCCCTATCGCGAGCGGTTCTGGAAGCTTCTGATCGAAGCGCTGTTTGCCGACGAGCGACGGCTCGAGGCGATGGCGGTCTTCGACGATTACCAGCGATGGATGGAGGAGTCGGGGCTGGAGTCCACTGTCACGTTCGACCAGCTGGTGGCGGAGGCGAGCGGTCAGCTCCCGCCGGTTAGCTCCTCGTAGGTCTGACGGATGATGCTCTCGACGCGCGAGCGCATCTCCAGCGGGGTCCCGGCCTGTTCGACCAGCGGGTGGATGACGACCCGGGCCTTTCCCCCGTACATTCGCCAGTCTCCGGGCGGCCAGGCCTGGTCGGTTCCCTCGATGGCCACCGGCAGGATGGGGGCCCCGACAGCCTTGGCGATGATGAAGGGCCCCTTTTTGAACGCCTGCACATCGTGGCTGCGTGAGCGGGTTCCCTCTCCGTAGATGAGCAGCGACAATCCCAGCGCAAACACCTCGCGAACCTGTTGGTTGATGAAGCTGTACCCTCCCGACCCGGCCTCGCGGTCCACCTTCACCATGTGCATCGCCTTGACGGCCGTCCGGAAGAAGGGGATCTTGTAGACCTCCTTCTTGGCCATGAAGCGGTAGTGAAGTGGTTGAAGCGCCAGCCAGTGCACCATCGGATCGAGGTTCGACAGGTGATTGGATACCACTACCTGGGGCCGATCGGGCTGCAAGTTGTGCCGGCCCTCGACCTCGAATCGGACGCCTGCCACCGTGAGAACGATCCGTGCCCAGATGCTGGCCGACCGATCCGACACGTGCCAGCGCAGCGGCAGCCAGCTTCCGATGACGGCGGTGCCACCGAACACGAGGGTGGCGAGGGCGATGATGGGATACGCGATGAGGGCGCGCAGGGCCGGGATCACGGTCAGGTGCCGTCGAAGTCTGGTGGCCGTTTCTCGAGAAAGGCGCGGACGGCTTCCTGCAGATCGTTGGAGTGGAGGAAGGCAGCGTTCCAGAGAGCAACGTAGTCGAGTGCCTCGTCGACGCTCATGTCCTCGGTAGCAGCCAGAACCGCTTTCGATCCCTGCACAGCCAGGGGCGAGTTGGCGGCGATCTCGGCTGCCAGGTCGTCGGCAGCTTTCCACAGCTCGTCGCGGTTGGCATAGACATGGCCGACGAGGCCCATCTCGTGTGCCTCCTGGGCCCCCACATCTCTCCCGGTATAGGCCAGCTCCGCCACCCGGCCCGGGTCGAGGATGCGAGGAAGGCGTTGCAGGGTCCCGACGTCGGCCACCATGCCCATGCGTACTTCGCGTACGGAGAACACCGCGTCGGCGGCGGCCAGCCGGATGTCGCAGGCCGTTATCAGGTCGACGCCGGCGCCGATGCAGTATCCATGGACGGCCGCAATCACCGGCTTGGGACAGCGGGCGATGGACGTCATGGCGTGCTGCATGTGCTTGACCTGGGCCAGGGTTGCTCTCCTGGCCGCAACGCCCGCATCTCCGCCGAAACCGGTCATGAGGGCAGGACCGAACTCCTTGAGGTCGAGGCCGACGCTGAAATGGTCGCCACGGGCCGCGATGACGACCACCCGCACTGCTGGGTCGTCTCCCAAGTCGATCATCACCTCGGGCAGCCGCCGCCAGAGCTCCGCCCCCATGGCGTTGCGGGCGTCTGGCCGGTCCAGCCACACGGTGGCGGCTGCAGCGCTTTTCTCGATTGTGAGCACGTCGGCCATGCCTCCCAGGCTAGGGGGCAGCCGGCTCCGACGGCGCCACTACAGTGGAAAAAGTCCTCGAAGGAGCGTTGTTCCATGGTCGAATTCAACGATCGGGTTGCGGTGGTTACCGGCGCCGGCGGCGGTCTCGGTCGCCGGCACGCCCAGCTGCTGGCGGAACGGGGCGCCGCCGTGGTTGTCAACGACCCCGGGGGCAGCGTCGACGGCACCGGGGGAACCCCTGCGGCGGCAGACGGGGTGGTGGAGGAGATCAGGGCCAACGGCGGCGAAGCGGTGGCCGAATATTCGTCGGTGGCGACCCCGGAGGGGGGAGCCGCCATCGCTCAGAAGGCTCTCGACGAGTTTGGGCGCCTGGACATCGTGATCAACAACGCCGGAATTCTGCGTGACAAGGCATTCCACAACCTGGACGTGGAACAGGTTTCAGCGGTGCTCGACGTGCACCTGCGCGGCTCGTTCTATGTGACGATGGCCGCCTGGCCTCATATGCGGGAGCAGGGCTATGGGCGGGTCGTCATGACGTCGTCGGCATCGGGCATCCTCGGCAACTTCGGTCAGGCCAACTACGGGGCGGCCAAGATGGGCCTGGTGGGCCTCGTCAACGTCCTCAAACTGGAGGGTGCGAAGTACAACATCAATGTCAACGCCATCGCCCCCATTGCCGTCACCCGCATGACCGAGGAGTTGCTGGGGGCCTTCGGGATCACCTCCGATCAGTTCGGTCCCGAGCTGGTGAGCCCGGCCGTCGCCTACCTCGCTTCGGAGGAATGCGAGCTGACTGGTGAGATCTGGTCGGTGGGCGGTGGCTCAGTGAGCCGGTTCTTCGTCGGGCTCACCGATGGATATTTCAAGCATCCGCTCGACGACGGTGAGCTGACGATCGAGGATGTGTCGGGCCACCTGGAGGAGATCCGGTCGACCGACGGCTACCTCATACCGGCGTCCAATCAGGATGAGTTCCAGAAACTGGCGAAGAAGTTCGCCAAATGATCGAGCCCGCCTGCCCGCCGCACACAGGTGGCGTGGATTGCGCACCGTCCCGATGTGAGCACCGGGTGGAGGGCTACCCGCTGAAGTCGAACTCGCCGTTCTCGACTGCCTGAGTGACGATGGCGATGAAGAACTGCCCGGCCGGGTTGGAGTCACCGGCTTCCAGGGAGCCGATCTTTTCGGTCAACAGCTCACTCATCTCTTCGTCGGAGCACTCGGCTTCACGTGTGCGACTCTCCAGATCGCTCACCCGCTGTTCGTATTCTTCGGTGGCGAATGGGTCCTCGTCCAGTTCTGTGAGCGTGAGCCCGTCCAGCTCGTCGATCACGTCCTGGAAGAGCGCAACGCCGTCGTCGACGATGACGGCGCAGGCCGAGCTTCCGCCACCGCAGGCAGCCAGCCCGACGGCGAGCGCCACAATGAGGGCGGCTGTCTTTCTCACGATCTTGCTCCCGGTGTGAGGATTCGCACCGATACTACGGGCGGCGGCGGGTAGAGCGGCGCCAATGGCCGGTGTTAGCGGTGTTGCCGCTGATGGATGGCGAGGAGCACCCCGTGGCGCACCCGGACGGTGGCGGTCTCGGCCACGAACTCGTTGCTCACCCCGCGGGTCGAGCTGGCCAACAGCACCTCGTCGGATAGCTCGTATGCGAGGCCATCGGTCGTGACGCCGTCGGCGGGCTCTCCGACGGCGAGCAAGGTCAGCGTGTCACCGATGGCACCGTGGATGGTTGCCTCGTGGCGGATTGCGAGCACGTGCGCCGAGTCGACCAACCACTCGACGTCCAGCTCCGCCCAACCGGGTGAGGCGAGCAGCATGGCATTGGCGAGGAGGTGATCGAGCCGGCCGCCGCCGCCGCCGACGATGATCATCCGGGCGGCGCCGTGGCGCACTGCGGCCGCCAGGGCCAGCTCGAGGTCGGTCGCGTCCTTGCTGGGAGAGTGCTGCTCGACAAGAACGCCGGCCCGGCGGGCAGCGGCCAGTCCTTCGGGAGTCACCGAATCCAGATCGCCGACGAGCAAATCGACCTCGATGCCCTGGGCGGAGGCGTGGTCGAAGCCGGAATCGGCGGCGATCACGTAGTCGGCATCGGGCAGCGGACCGGCAAGCTGAGCCGGCTCCCCCCCGGCGAACACGAGCACGGTCTTGGTATCCACGGGAGCACGATACTGCCTGCTGCCTCCGGACTAGCTTGGTTCCATGCAACCGCAAGCAGACATCGCCGTCATCGGGTTGGCAGTGATGGGTCGGAACCTGGCGCTCAACATGGCCGACCACGGGTATCGGGTCGCGGTGTACAACCGCACGACCTCCAAGACCGACGCCTTCATGGAAGAGGAAGGGCGGGCGGCCGGCGTTGCCGCCGCCGCCACTCTCGAAGAGCTCGTCGGAATGCTGGTACCCCCGCGGCGAGCAATGCTCATGGTCCAGGCCGGTAGCGGCACGGATGCCGTCATCGAGCAGCTGATTCCGCTGCTCGACGAGGGGGACATCATCATCGACGGCGGGAACGCCCACTACGAGGACACCATTCGCCGAACCGCCCGGCTGGAGGATCTTGGCTTCCTCTTCATCGGCACCGGTGTCTCGGGAGGGGAAGAGGGTGCTCGCTACGGGCCGTCCATCATGCCGGGCGGCTCCCGGGCCGCCTGGCCGGCAGTCAAAGACATCCTCCAGTCGATTGCGGCCAAAGTCGAAGACGGCACACCGTGCTGCGACTGGGTGGGCGCCGACGGTGCCGGCCACTACGTCAAGATGGTGCACAACGGCATCGAGTACGGCGACATGCAGGTGCTGGCGGAGGCGTACTCGCTCATGCACAACGGCCTCAGCATGTCCCACGAGGAAATGGCCGCCACCTTCCGCAGCTGGATGGGCGGTCCCCTCGACTCCTATCTCACCGAGATCACGGCCGACATCATGGCCGTGGAGGACACCGACGGCACACCCCTACTCGAGAAGATCCTCGACGCCGCCGGCCAGAAGGGCACCGGGAAGTGGACCGGCATCTCATCGCTGACCCTCGGCGTGCCCGTAACACTCGTTGCCGAGGCGGTGTACGCCCGGATCCTCTCCGCCCTCAAAGATCAGAGGCTGGCGGCGGCCGAGCTCATCGGCGGGCCGGTGCCTCACATCGAGGGCGACCGTGACCACATCGTGTCCGATATCCACGACGCTCTCTATGCGTCCAAGATCGTGAGCTATGCCCAGGGGTTCATGCTGCTGCGATCAGCCGCCGACGAGTACGGCTGGGACCTGGACTACGGCGCAATCGCCTATCTCTGGCGTGAGGGGTGCATCATCCGCTCGGTGCTGCTCGAGCACATCAAGACCGCCTTCGAGCGGGACCGCGACCTGCCCTCGCTGGTGGTGGACGACTACTTCCGGGGCGAGCTGGAAGACGCCCAGGCCGGGTGGCGGCGCACCGTGGTGCGAGCGGTCGAGGCGGGCGTTCCCGTGCCGGCGTACGGGGCGGCCCTCGCCTTCTTCGATGGGTACCGCACCGAACGCCTGCCCGCCAATCTGATTCAGGCGCAGCGGGACTACTTCGGGGCCCACACCTATGAGCGGCTCGACCGGCCCCGCGGGGAGTTCTTCCACACCGAGTGGAGCGGGGACGCTCAGGCTCGCTGACCGGGGATGCTGATGCGCTTTTCGTACCAGCGCAGCAGCAGGCTGAGCAGGATCGTGATCACGACGTAGAACATCGTCAGGACGAAGAACGTCTCTCGAAACCGGAAGTTGCTGTTGGAGTACAGCCTGGCCAGCTGGGTGATCTCACGCACAGCGATGATGGACAGCAGGGCCGTGTCCTTGAAAAGGGCGATGAGGTCGTTCCCGAGGGCGGGCAGCATGTTGCGCACCGCCTGCGGGAGCACAATGCGGCGGGTGATCTGCCGTTCGGTCATCCCGACCGAACGAGCGGCTTCGGTCTGGCCGAGGGGAACCGATTGAATGCCGGCCCGGAACACCTCGGCAATGAACGCCCCGTAGAACAACGCCAGGGCGGCCACGCCCTTCCACCAGTTGGTGATCGTCTTGGGATCGAGGTCGAGCGAGTTGTTGAGTTGGCGGGTGAACACGAACGCCACCACGAATATCCACACCAGGAACGGGATGCCGCGAATCAGCTCGATGTAGGTGGTGGCGAGTGTGCGCAGGAACGAGTTCTTGCTGAGGCGGCCGAGACCGAGGAAAAGGCCGAAAATGAGCGACCCGGTGAAGGCGACCACGGTGGCCGATACGGTGACGGCCAGGCCGGGAAGAATCGCCTTGTAGGCATCGGTGTACTCGGCGGAGGTGATGACCAGGAAGACCATCCACACGACGAGGCCGGTGATGATGACGAGCCACCAGGGGAACTCGACGAAGTCGAGACGAGGGCCGCCGGGAGGACTCGGGTCCGCCAGCTCCTCGAGCTCTCTGCGGGGGTCGGTCATGGGACGATCTTATGAAGAATGCGAGCGCCGGGCCAATAGGCCCGGCGCTCTTGCTTCCTGAACGGGTCCGATCACTCTTCTGGGCTGAACCAGGTGAGGGCGATTCGTTCCATGGTGCCGTCGGCTTTGAGGGCGGCCAGGGCCTGGTTGACGGGGTCGACCAGGTCGCTGCCCTTGGGATAGATGAACCCGAGCGGGTCTGACTGGAGGCCACCT